>JAMDDE010000002.1 GCA_023489235.1 Actinomycetota bacterium
TTGTCGTTGCACTGGGCAGCCAGGCCGGAGAGTCCGGATGGATTGCCCGGTCGGGTGTCGCAGATGCGGGTGGGGGCGGGAAGAGGGGTGTAAGCGAGCATGGAGGAGGAGGTAGGAGAGGAGGCAGTTCCTACAACTATGTTCGTCTCGTCACCACCTACGCAAAGCGTGGTAGAAGGACAGGACATTGCCCACATCGGTGGGTGGGAAGGGTCTACCGGTCCGGAAATGGACCAGGAACTCGAGTTAGTTGGATCCGTCGAGGTTAAAATGTAGTTTCCGTCATCTCCTGCTACACAAAATGATGTTGTAGCACATGAGACAGATTGCACTCCATAGCTGGTGTCGACTACTTCCTCGTTCCAAGATGAGGGGTTAGTAGGACTCGTCGAGGCAATCAAATAACCAACCCCTCCGTTGTAGCCCGAAGCAACACAAAATCCCGAACCAACCGGGCAAGACAAGGAGGTCAAATTACTTATGTTGGCGTAGTAGGAAATCCAGTTCGATGGATCTCTCCAGTTGGATGTAGCTATTATGGTGGCGTTGGTAGCTAGTGCCACACAAGTAGAGTTTCCTAGACAAGCAAGCTGGCCAAAACTTCCGCCACTTGCCGCTACAGAGGTGCTTGACCACGCAGAGGCTCCACCGGTGGGGTCAGTGGAAGAAAGAAGATTGCCAGCACTATCCCCTGCCAAGCATAGAGAGGTGTTAGGACACGATACCCCGTCAATGGCGGTACTGCCATCCACATTCACCACTGACCACGCAGAGGCTCCACCGGTGGGATCAGTGGAGTACACGATATTACCAACGCTATCTACCGCCAGACAGAACGAAGCGGTAGGACAGGAGATGGCATTTATGGAATTGGATCCATCCACATCCACCACTGACCACGCAGAGGCTCCACCGGTGGGGTCAGTGGAGTACACGATATCACCCGCGATATTGCCCGCAGCACAGAACGAAGTGGTGGGACAGGATACCGATGTGATACTGCTGGTATAAAGTTTGGCCACCGTCCAAGTAAGCGAGGGAGTACTTGAAGTACTCACAGACTGAGCTCCTGCTGGCGTACTGATGCCTATGACTGCTCCCATGCTCATCAATATGCCGCTAAGAACAGTAAGGATATTCCTACTTATTCTAAGAATACTGCCATTCATTGAACACCCTCTCATTTCCAATTGCCTGAGTTACAGAAGGTTTTACCTGAAGGGAGTGGTACGAAGAGCCACTCCGTTGCTGAAGTTCAAACTTGGATCCAGTAGCCCCCATGAACACTTGCTCATAGCTTTCTTTCAGCTTGATTCGATGGAAGCTTACATCCTTTCCTCATTTGGTGCACCTACTTCTATTGGCTTGGTTGCTAAACTTTCCTAGATAACCACCTATTCGCACAGGCCGTAAGAGTCGTTCACTCCTTTCCTGTGGAGTAAGAGCCAGACCGGGGTAGGTCGAGGAAATTCTTTGCATGATTACTTGGACGATACGAGCTCAAGAATGTTACATCCGGAACAGAGATAAAAAACAAGAATAAAAAATTTCTCCTACCCCTCCAGTTGATATCACTGGTGGATACGACTCAGATGCTCTTGGGAAGATAGATCCCACTCACAGGCAACATACCACTAGGTGGCTCACAGCAATTACTGTTCCAACTACGAGGCAAAAGGCTATAACTGAGATGGTGTCACATGCCAATAAGGGACTCACCAGAGTTACTCTTCCAAATCCTGCACAAATGCTAGGTTTTTAACATTTTCAAGTTGCTATCTCTCTCCTTCCAGCCAATGCATAGCTCAAAGTCAGTTCATCTGCGTACTCCAGATCGCTTCCCACTGGAACTCCACTAGCTATTCGGGTGACCTTCACGCCCAATGGTTTTACTATCTGAGCCAGGTACATAGCCGTCGCCTCACCCTCTATATTGAGGTTGGTACATAAAATGACCTCTTCAATGCCTCCCTCGTTAATGCGTGCAATCAACTCACGAACTTTCAACTGTTCGGGACCAACTCCATCGATCGGTCGGATCGACCCATGCAACACATGGTAAGTGCCATGGAAGTCCTTGGACCTCTCCAATGCCGCTACATCTCTCGGATCTTCCACCACGCAAATAACAGAGTGATCTCGCTGTGGATCAGAACAAATTGGACAGAGTTCACTATCGGCCACATTGAAACAACGTTCACACAAGCGCATACGCTCTTTAAGGTCCACGATGGCATTGGCTAAACGCACTGCATCCTCCTTGGGGGCGTTCAAAATGAAAAAAGCCATCCTCTGTGCTGATTTTTGTCCAACTCCAGGAAACTTGGTGAACTCCTCTATGAGAGTCCTAACTGGAGCGGCATAACTGGAACTTTCTGTGCCCTCCATTTACTTACCTTCTTCCTCTTCAGCCTCGGAGATGGAAATCTCCTTCGAATGTGCATGGTGGTGAGGAGATGCGCTCCTTTGAGCCTCAATCGATGGCTCTGTTTCCGTTCGGAACATACCTCCAAGCAAATCGTTGAGCATCTGGGAAAGGTCGTTAGCACCCGAATTACTCAAAACCGATCCAGCTATAGAAGCAAGGTCTGAAAGAGGGCTACTGTCCAACATCCTTCTCCCTCTCTCGCCAGCTTGTTCTATAACGTCGCGTATAGCAGCCAAAACCAAATCTTCCAGTAACCCTGGATCCGACGGATCGATGACCGACGGATCTATATGCACTGAACGAATCTCCAGGGATGGCGTAGCTACTATCTTCACCACTCCTCCCCCTGAGCTTGCTTCAATAGTTTCTCCACTTATTCCTTGGATCTGTTGGCTCATACGCTGAGCTTGATCCAACAACTTGAAGAACTCGTCCTGCTCCTCGGTCATCAGCTCACGCGCCGCGATACTCCTACCTGAAGGCGGGAGGGGAGCAGCGCTTCCTCCTTTCGTTCGTACCGTAGATAACGTTGATACCCTTGACCACTAGACCTTAAGTAGCCTCTCTGAACCTTGGGTAGCACCTCCGACAACAACCACACTAGGCCAATACAAATCCACGTAGATACACCTAGATAGCCTCCGGCTACGACCAAGATACGCCTCACAACTCCCCCGGCTTCAGCTATGGAGAGGATGTCGTCATGATCCAACAAACTCGACAATATAGGGGATCTCAGCTCTTGATCTCCTCAGCCCCTGGAAAGACCCTCTGTATGTGATCTTCGAGACCAACCATGATCGTTGGGTCCCCCGGATCCGTGACATCTGTATCACTAACCGATTTCAAGTGATCACCATCCAAAAATTCCTGGATCTCTTCGATGGACTCACCATCGTGATCATTGAGTCCTTCCGGGGGGAGACCTTCATAGTCAGAGCTCAAGCGTTCGAAACTGTCATATGAATATGCCTCTACATCGGCCTCCGGACTTCCAGCGCCCTTGAGCATCTTGAAAACTCTGCCGTCGTCTACTACGACCTTCAGAGTTATGCGTTTTTTAAGGTATTTCGATAGTTCAGCCTCTACCTCTTGCTTCGCTCTATCGCACTTGAGCTGGTAAAAAGGATCGACTACAGCAAATATCCCGGTGTTGTCATCCTCGACCCCAATGAACCGACCCATCCCGTACCAACGACGCAAGGATGGATGAAGAGCAGGAAGTACCTGATCACCCCATACTTTGACAAGCTGATCGCGAGTCAGATATTGAGAATGAGCAACATCTCCGACATCCAGGGGGGAGATGTGGTGATCCTCCGGCTGGCCCTCTGGCTCATTCGAACTTGTCAGTTCGCTACTCCTCTTCTTCCTGGGAGAGCGTTTGAAAGCACCGAGAGCTGCCCTGGGTTCGAAGACTCGGGGTTCAGCTGCCTCGTCCTGTGGCTCCGCTGTCTTGTCCTGTGACAACCCATCCTGATGAGACAACTCAAGGGAGCTATCCTCCAATACAGCACTTTCGACAGGCTGCCTATCCACACCTGCAATCCTCGAACTCGAGCTGGCCGAGTCTCTCGATGGCCTGGAGGGAGAAACGGTTGAAGACTGAGCAGATGATCTGGGTTCGTTCAGAGATAGCTTGACTGTTTGAACAACTTGTTCGAGCCTACTCATCCTCTCTGCAAGAGCCTCCAGTGAAGTGTCCAGCTCTGGATGGGTCAAGCGAGCAATAGCAGTTTCCAGGCACGTATAAGGATCTGCTGCCTCATGCATTCTGGAGGTAGCCTCACCCAAGACCTCGACCGCCCTCACCAAACCTGCCAGACCTATCCTTCCTGCCTGCATTGCCAGCGTGTCCCTCCCCGCACCACTCACTTCCACGAGTTCAGGAGCTAGCAACAACAGGTACCCTTGTCGCAATCGTTCAGTGAGCATAGTGGCGAGGGTCCGCATATCGTCCCCACGACGCCGTCCACGTTCCAAGCCAATCAAAGCAGAGGAGGCGTCCTGTTGCGAAATAGCTTCTACTATGCCCAAGACTACCTCGTCATAAGGGTCTGCCTCGGCACCCGAGAGAACCACCTGGTCAAGGAGGCATAGGGCATCACGCGCAGACCCGTGCGCCCTGGAGGTTGCCAGAGACAGTGCCTCAGGTGACAGCTGAAGCCCTTCGGCGGAGCTCACCTCTTGGAGCAAATCCGCCACGGTGTCCTCGGAGAGAAGATGGAACTCATAACTCTGAGTTCTCGAGCGTACGGTAGGAAGCACCTTGGTCGGCTCGGTGGTGGCCAATACGAACACCACATGTGAAGGTGGTTCCTCCAAAGTCTTCAACAATGCATTGGAAGCAGCTACGGACAGCATGTGCACTTCGTCGATTATGTATACCTCATACCGGCCCGGCGTGCCGAAGGCTACATGGGAAATGAGTTCCCTCATGGCATCCACACCGTTGTTGGATGCAGCATCCAACTCATGGACGTTGAAGCTCCGTCCAGTCGATATCTCCTCGCAAGAGGGGCAAGAGCCACAGGGTTCGCCATCATCCAGTGCAGAACAGGAGAGCGCCTTAGCCAAGATACGCGCCGTGGAGGTCTTGCCTGTTCCTCTTGGTCCACTGAACAGGTAGGCATGCGCGACACGTCCTGTCCTCACTGCATTGCGCAGAGCTTGGACTACATGATCCTGGCCCTTGACCTCACTGAATCGTTGCGGCCGATACCGCCTGTAAAGAGACTGATAAGGTTGTTCTTCCGTCGTCACCGCCATGAAGAGCTAACCTCCTTGGGTGGTAACGAACCTTCAGCCTTGTTTGTAATTTCTGCAAGTGTATTCTCTGCAAGGCAATAACCGAGAGCACAACTGCCGAACAAGTTCACTCCCATTATCCAATGACAACATAAGTCGCCGTGGAAAACACCGATAAAGCACTAATTCGGTCATCAACCATTATCGGTCACTGTGGCAGGCAGCGTAGGATTAGAGCATCGCCTTGTCCTCCACCACCACAAAGAGCTGCTGCTCCTAGATCACCTCCGCGCCTACGCAGCTCCATGAGCAGAGTGAGGGCAAGCCGTGTTCCCGACATCCCTATCGGATGTCCAAGGGCAATGGCTCCCCCATTGGGGTTGACTATCGACTCGTCTATACCTAGATCATCCATCGAGGCAAGACCTACTACAGCAAATGCCTCATTTATCTCGAACAAATCAATTTGCCCTAGTGACAGACCAGATTTCTCCAATGCTTTGCGGATGGCGTTAGAGGGCTGGAGGAGAAGCGAGGCATCTGGACCAGCGACTTGACCGTAACCAACTACTTCCCCTAGAGGAGCAACACCAAGTGATTCCGCTGCTCTCTTCGAAGCAAGAACTACCGCTGCCGCACCGTCTGATATCTGACTGGCATTTCCAGCTGTAATAGTTCCATCTTTGTCAAATGCTGGCTTGAGCTTGGCCAGTGATTCAACTGTGGTATCCGGTCGTACACCTTCGTCAGTATCGAACATCACTGGCTCACCTTTGCGCTGAGGAACAGCGACCGGTACTATTTCATCAGCGAAATATCCTTCCTTGATTGCTCGAGCTGCTCTCTCATGAGAGAGCGCCGCGAAGGCATCCTGACGCTCTCTGGATATACGCGCCTCACGATTGTAATGATCAGTACCAGCCCCCATGGCACAGTGATCAAAGGCGCAGAAGAGACCGTCGTACATCATGGCATCGATCACCGCTGCATCTCCCATGCGATACCCTGCTCTAGCACCGGGAAGCAGGTAGGGGGCCTGAGTCATTGACTCCATGCCTCCAGCTACCACTATGTCTGCATCGCCAGCTTGAATCATTTGATCAGCCAAGTAGATAGCGTTCAATCCGGAAAGACATACCTTGTTGACTGTGGTTGCTGGCGTTGTCATAGGTATGCCTGCAGCAACAGCTGCCTGACGAGCAGTTATCTGACCTTGGCCAGCTTGAAGAACTTGGCCCATGAAGACATAGTCCACTTGATCGAGTGCAACTCTCGATCGTTCACAAGCAGCCTTGATAGCTATACCCCCCAGCTGCATGGCTGTCATCGACGCCAATGCACCAGAAAGCTTACCAATAGGAGTCCTTGCACCCGCTATAACTACCGAACCTGGCATTGCACCTCCAAACGAGCTGTTGAAACAAGCCGCTGCCCGGACCTTTCGGTCTCTTACGGCCAGTCGGTTATGCAACTACAATACGACGACTGCAACAAGCAAGACACTGTCACCTGTACTCTTCATTGTATTCCTCAACCGACCCCAGTGCTAGAGGAGGATTCCTATCAGCAATAGTTCTAGCATGGGCTCGGAGTAGTTTCGCTTGCATTAGCAATCACATACGCTATCTTCTTCATATGCAAGCATTTCGCGAGGCCATCCTTAATGGAGCAAGTGGAGAGGAGATAGGGGCCATACCCTTACCCGACCACTACCGGGCAGCTACCGTTCACCGAGATGAAGTGGGGATGTTCGAAGGTCTCCCTTCGGCAGAAAAAGATCCTAGATTATCACTTCATGTAGAAGAGGTTCCCGTTCCGGAGCTAGCCCCAGATGAGGCTTACATAGCCGTTATGGCTAGCGCCATAAACTTCAACACGGTATGGTCCTCGATCTTTGAACCACTTCCTACCTTCTCCTTCCTGGAGCGCCTAGGAAGAGAGAGCAGATGGGGTGCTCGTCACGACCTCCCTTACCACGTCCTAGGCTCAGATGCTTCAGGAGTGGTCATACGGGTCGGATCAGCGGTACGACACTGGAAACCAGGGGACAAAGTAGTTCTACACTGCAACTACGTAGACGATCAGGACCCTTCTGCTCACCACGACTCCATGCTTGCTGCCAATCAACGAATATGGGGGTATGAGTCCAACTTCGGTGGCTTAGCAGATCTAACTGTGGTCAAAGCCAATCAGATAATGCCCAAGCCAGCTCATCTCACTTGGGAGGAGGCGGCAGTAAATGCGTTGTGCAACTCCACCTCCTATCGCATGCTCGTCTCCAGAAGTGGGGCAGATATGAAACAAGGAGATGTGGTCTTGATATGGGGTGCTACAGGTGGACTGGGCGGATATGCAGTTCAATACGTCTTGAACGGTGGTGGGATACCAGTAGGGGTGGTTAGCTCAGAGGACAAGGTCCAGCTCTTAAAGGAAATGGGCTGTGAAGCTGTGATAAACAGGCGGGCCAAGAACTACCGTTTCTGGAAGGACGACCATACCCAGGATGAGTCGGAGTGGCGCCGTTTCGGGAAGGACATCCGGGCCTTGGTGAACGAGGATCCAGATATCGTATTCGAGCACCCTGGAAGAACGACCATGGGAGCCTCTGTTTTCGTGACAAAGCGGGGGGGAACCATAGTAACTTGTGCCGCAACTTCAGGGTACTTGGTAGAGTACGACAACAGGCATTTATGGATGAAACTGAAGTCAATCAAGTCAAGCCACTTCGCCAACTACCAAGAGGCGTGGGAGGCTAATCGTTTGGTCTGTCTGGGCAAGATCAACCCTACCCTTTCAGTGTGCTATCCATTGGAACAAGTAGGTGAAGCCGCTTACCAAGTGCATCACAACCTTCATGAAGGGAAGATCGCTGTACTGGCTCTTGCCCCCACGGAAGGACTCGGTATAGACGACTACGCCCTCAGGGAAAAGATAGGTGAGGATAAGTTGAACATATTCCGCAGACATGCAAGCAGGCAACGTGAGCAAGCCTCTACTGACTGAGATAGACCACATTGCCATAGCTGTATCCGACCTCGAGTCAGCTATTTCATGGTACGAGACGATGTTCGGAGCGACAGTAACCCATCGAGAGATGGTCACGCGTGACGGAGTGGAAGAGGCGCTGTTAGCCGTTGCGGACTCCTACATACAGCTCATCTCCCCTAGGCAACGCGACTCCTCAGTGGCAAAGTTTCTTGAACGGCATGGAGAGGGAATCCATCACGTCGGTTACCGGGTGGACAACGTGGAGTCAACCTTGGAACATCTCCGTGAGGCTGGAGCAAGGCTCATCGACACCACCGGACGACCTGGGTCAAGAGGAACTACGGTGGCCTTCGTTCACCCACGTGGTTCGTTCGGCACTCTCATAGAGCTAGTAGAGGTGCATTGAGCACTGATCTACCTCTCCACCACTGCTAATAGCAGATCCACCTACTGCTCGAGAAGGCAGATCCACCTACTGCTCGAGAAGGCAGATCGGACGTTACTACGACTCAAGCAGATGATGCGGGCCTAGAGCGAGATCGGTACTTCAAGCTATCTGTTGGAAGAAGAGCAGCAAAACGCCTAGGCTGCTAAGGCATGGAACGATCAATGAGGCAACTCCTCGAAGACCTCCGTGCAAGAAAAGAACAGGCACTGCATGCAGGCTCCCCCCATGCCATCGAACGCCAGCATGCCAAGGGGAAGATGACTGCTAGAGAACGCATCGAATACCTGCTTGATGAAGGCTCCTTCCAAGAACTGGATATGCTGGCACGACATCGCGCCCACGGCATGGGGCTAGAAGAGTCCAGGCCATATACTGATGGAGTTGTGACCGGATACGGCACCATAGACGGTCGGCAGGTCTGCGTCTTCAGCCAAGACTTTACCGTATTCGGCGGTGCACTTGGGGAGGTATTTGCCGAAAAGATACACAAGGTCATGGATCTAGCGCTAAAGATGGGAGTTCCCATGATTGGGCTCAATGATGGAGCCGGTGCGCGCATCCAGGAAGGAGTGGTATCGCTCAACTCGTATGGAGGCATATTCTACCGCAACGTGCAGTCCTCCGGAGTAATACCTCAGATCAGTGCAGTACTAGGGCCATGCGCTGGAGGAGCTGTATACAGCCCAGCCATTACGGATTTCATATTCATGGTACATGAGACCAGTCATATGTTCATCACCGGACCAGACGTCGTGAAAACTGTTACAGGTGAAGATGTAACCTTGGAGCAACTAGGTGGTGCAATGAGTCATGCCACCAAGTCAGGAGTGGCCACCTTCATCTCCCCCGACGAGAAGAGCTGTTTGGACGATGTCCGTTACCTGCTCAGCTTTCTCCCATCCAATAATCTCGAAATACCGCCCGCAGTAGTCCCCACAGACGATCCAGAAAGACTTACTCCTGAGCTAGTAGACCTGATGCCAGCTAGCCCCAATCAGCCTTACGACATGAAGAAGGTCATCACTACGGTTATGGACGACGGTGAGTACCTGGAGTACTTCGCCCACTGGGCAATGAACCTGACTTGCGGCTTCGCTAGGTTGAACGGACGAGTTGTCGGTGTGGTGGGGAATCAACCACAGGTGTTGGCTGGGGTATTGGACATAGATGCATCGGAGAAAGGTGCTCGCTTCGTCCGCTTCTGTGATGCCTTCAACATCCCCATCATCACGTTTGTGGACGTACCTGGTTTCATGCCCGGAACCGACCAGGAGTACGGTGGGATAATACGGCACGGTGCCAAACTTCTCTATGCCTACTGTGAAGCTACAGTTCCTCGCATGAACGTAGTAACCAGAAAGGCTTATGGAGGAGCTTACGTAGTCATGGACTCCAAGTCCATCGGATCAGACCTCTCCTACGCTTGGCCATCTGCAGAGCTAGCCGTCATGGGATCCCAGGGGGCAGTCGAGATCGTCTATAGACGAGAACTCGCAGAGGCTGCAGATCCTGCAGCTCGAAGAGCAGAGCTCATAGATGAGTACACCGAACGTTATGCCAACCCTTATATAGCGGCAGAACGAGGATTCGTCGATGACGTCATAGACCCCGCCGAAACTCGCAGAGTGTTGATACGCGGCCTATCGTTACTGGAGAGCAAGCGTGAAGAGTTGCCCAAACGCAAGCACGGTAACATACCGTTGTGAGATAGGGGATGGCGAGAATCAGCGAGACAGTTTGTTTCTCGCCTGCAGCGTACCCACATTTCTGACGTTGCAAAATAGGAGATGGCAAAGGTCAGTAAGGCAGGAGAGGACGAAGATCGGTGAGCTACACGGTCACAACTGAGAACACCTATGACGGCCGGGCGGAGGAGCGCCTTGCTGTCGCAATAGCTTGCTCTATCATCTTCGTGGACCAACAACGAACATTAGGAGGGCTCCCAGAGGCCGACCAACAAAGTAACCTCCCTCCTGTATGGAGGTTCAGTGGACGATGGTGGGCTAAGCCTCTGCCTCTGCGAAGGGATCGCCCGATCGTCTTGCCTCACACATAGTCAACAGATCAGCCATGATCTGCTCCAGGCTGTAGTCTTTCGGTGTATACACCTTGACCACTCCCATCTCTTGCAATACAGGAATATCATCCCGTGGTATTATTCCACCCACCACGATCAGGGGATCTGCTCCGATGCGAGCCAATCTGTCCACCACTAGGGATACCAGCTCCTTGTGGCTGCCGGACAAGATGGAAAGACCTACTATATCCACATCTTCGTCACGGGCAACAGCTGCAATTTGGTCAGGAGACTGTCGTATCCCCTCGTACACAACCTCGAAACCTGCATCCCTAGCAGCAACAGCAATTTGCTCTGCACCATTGGAGTGGCCATCCAAACCTGGTTTGGCAACCAAGAGCCTGGGTGGCCCTCCAGGCATTCTGGAAGCACGTTGAGCAAGTGAGGTGAAGTCGGTGCCCCGCAGACCGACTACCGAGCTAACCCCTGTAGGCGCCGAATACTCCCCGAAAACCTCGCGCAACACCCCAGCCCACTCTCCAGTAGTACCCCCGGCATGAGCAAGGGCAATGCTTGGTGGCATGATGTTCTTTCCAGATATGGCCGCATCCCTGAGAGCGGTCAATGCCTCCTTGACCCGGTCATTGTCTCGATTGCGTCTCCATGCGACCACAGCTCGTTTCAGTTCCTCCTCCACGGCTGGATCAACCCGCTGGAAGGGAAAGCTCATGGCCTCTTCGGATAACCAACTATCTCCGCTGTTTGCAGTGGACTGACTCAACTGGTCTCCATGGAATACCGGTTCTGATTGGTTTGCGAGACTATCTTTTCCTACTTTTCCTAGATCAGCAAAGGATGAACGGAGGGGGGAAGGGGCTGTCTCCGTGAAACAGTTGGCTCCGACAACCTTGATCTCACCTGCCTCGATCCGCCTCAAGCGCTCTGTCTGGGAACGTACCAATCGCGCCTTTAGCTCACCAACTGCTTGAAAAGCTCCCCCGAGAGCGAGAATCTCCTCCAGCTCAGTCCAGGCTGCATCTGCAATATCCTGAGTCTTGGCAGCAATAACCTTCGAACCATCGAAGATGTCCTCGTACTCCAACAAATCAGTCTCATAAGCCAAAATTTGTTGAATGCGCAACGACCATTGTTGATCTTCCGGTCGAGGCAATCCTAATGCTTCATTCCATGCAGGCAACTGGATAGCCCGTGCTCTAGCTGATTTGGAAAGAGTGACTCCCAATGTTTCCAAGACAATCCTAGGCACGTTGTTCTCAGGCTGAACCTCCGTGAGGCCGAGAGAGTTGACTTGTACACCATATCGGAATCTGGTCAGTTTAGGGTCGGTTATCCCATAACGTTCCATCAATATGCGCTTCCACAACTGACCGAAGGCTCGCATCTTGCAAGTTTCTTCAATGAACCGAATGCCGGAGTTGACAAAGAAGGAGATGCGACCGGCTACTGCCGGAAACTGTTCTGGCTCTATCTGGTCAGACTTCCTCACCTCGTCCAATACTCCTACGGCTGTTGCCAAGGCATAAGCTACTTCTTGAACGGGAGTGGCGCCTGCCTCCTGCAGGTGATAGCTGCAGATATTGATTGGATTGAAACGTGGCACCTCGGAAACCGTGTAAAGGATCATGTCCACGATAAGCCTCAAAGAAGGTCCAGGAGGAAATATGAATGTCCCTCTGGACAGATACTCCTTCATGATGTCGTTCTGCGTAGTACCTTGCAACACATGCGGATCCACTCCTTGGGACTCTGCATAAGCGATGTAAAGAGCCAAGAGCCACGGGGCTGTCGCATTGATGGTCATGGAGGTGTTCATCTTCTCCACGGGTATGCCCTCCAATAACTCAGCCATGTCTCCTATATGGGCAACAGAAACGCCTACCCTACCGACCTCTGCGCTGGCTTGTGGAGCATCCGGATCGTAGCCTAGCTGGGTAGGGAGGTCGAAGGCTATGGACAATCCAGTTTGGCCCTTTTCCAGATTGAGTCGGTAGAGAGCATTGGAGGCTCGGGCCGTCGAATGGCCCGAATACGTTCTCATCAACCAGGGATCACTAGCAGCCACTGTCGTTGGAATGCCCTTCGACCATCCTGGCTACTACCGCTACGGGAATGTTCCTAAGAGCGAGCATGTGAATCATGGTAGTCATAAAATCCCTTATGCGTCTTTCTTCCCAACATCTCAGCGGCTACCATACGGCGCAACAAGGGAGCTGGAGAGTAGTTGGGATCTTTGTACTCATTGTACAAAGTATCCAAAATAGCAAGACTGGTATCCAAACCAATGAGATCTAGTAGAGCAAAGGGGCCCATGGGGAAACCGCAACCACCCTTCATGGCTAGATCTATATCATCGCGAGTAGCTACTCCCTGCTCCAAGAGCCGGACGGCATTGTTTAGATATGGAAATAGCAGAGCATTAACTATGAAGCCAGCTCGATCAGGAACCACAACGGGCGTTTTGCCACATGACTCAGCAAAGTTCTTCACTTCCTCGATAATTGCATCGGAGGCCGTGATAGGACGGACGATCTCGACCAAGGGCATGCGTACAGCTGGGTTGAAAAAATGCATTCCACAAACTCGTTCGGGTCGTCCCGTCGCCATGGCTATCTCGACCACCGGTAACGTAGAGGTATTAGTGGCAAGGATGGTCTGATCTCCGCAAACTCGATCAAGTTCATTGAAGAGATGTCTTTTCGTCTCCAATTCCTCGATGACAGATTCGATCACAATATCCACCTCTGAGAGCTCGGCGAGATCACATGTAGCAGAGCATCTAGACAAGATCTCCTCTTTTCGCGAGCTCTCCAAACTGCCTTTGGCAATTTGTTTGTCGATGGATTTCTCCAGACCAGCTAGCAGTGCCTCTGCGGTTTGCGGGCTACGCGAACGAACTACTACTTCATAACCGGAGATTGCCAAGCACTCCGCTATGCCTGCCCCCATGATGCCTGATCCAACTACTCCCACGCGGTTGATGGACATGTCAAGTGATGATAGCTTTTTTCATGTGGGTGTGCTTGCTCTAGTTGGCGGCAGAGAATGGGAGGGCAGCAACGAACTGGATGCCCAACTGTTAGACCTATCCGGTACGTCAACGGTGGCACTTCTCTTAACCGCTGCAGTATACCAGCGATCTGAACATTTGTTACACAGGGCTGAGACATGGTACGCATCGCTGCAGGCAGCAGTTGCGTATGTGCCCATTCTAAACCGCTCCGACGCTGAGAGCCCCTCCTATGCTCGTCTACTCAAAGAGGCTGGTTTCATCTACATAGCCGATGGTTCATCCCTACACTTGCGTTCCGTATTAAAGGACTCTGCGGCCTGGCAAGCAATTCTGGATGCATTTGCAAATGGGTCATTGCTAGCTGCATCAGGAGCATCTGCAAGCGCCTTGCTCAACCCAATGGTGGATCCGAGAGGCGGTGCGCTCACCGTCGGCTTGGGGATAGTGAAGGAGCTAGCCATGATTCCTCACTACTCTCCTGATACTGGAGGTAAAGCGCATCGCACCATAGCTCTGGCTCCAGCCAATCTTCCTATAGTAGCCATCCCTGACCAAACTGCTCTCGTCTATCAGGACAAGAGAGCATGGGAGGAGATCGGCCCTAGCCACATAAGTGTATTTCGGGGAGGACAACCAGCTGAACTTAGTATTCTAGCGGATAGGATCCCATCGGTAACTTGAGCAAGGCTGATCCATCAAGCACCTTGGAAACGACCTGGAACACCATCGACAGCACTTTCCTTGGCAGCCTAAACAGAGTAGGTCTATCAGGACTCCGAGATAGTTATGTTCTCAATTCTGTAGACAACCTTGGGAACTCCGCTCGCTGTTCCACCTGCTTCTATCTTGTCCACCGTAGAAAGCCCCGAAGTAACCTGCCCGAACAATGAGTAATCGGGCGGAAGGTCCTCGCCTTGAGGGCCAACCACAATGAAGAACTGGCTACCTGATGCTCCAGGTGGCTGAGTAGCTGTCTTGGCCATTGCAACCGACCCAAGTGGATACTGAGGATGATGAGGAGCAGGAACTTCGCCATCAACCGTGAAGCCTGGACCTTGAGGACCACTGGGAGTTGGGTTGGAGGCAGTGGGCGGGTTGGGATCACCACCTTGCACGACGAATCCCGGTATTACCCGATGGAAGATCAAGCCATCATAGAAATGGTACCTGGCAAGGAAGACGAAGTCGTTGACCGTCTTGGGAGCGCTCTTGGCATCCAAGGCTATGGTGAAGTCTCCAGCCGTAGTAACAACCTTGGCAGTATAGCTCTTGTCCGGGTTGATACACATTGGTGGGGGTGCGCTAAACGACGTACGGCGCGCTGAGCTTCCGTCGCTTGCCGGACAAGGAGTCGTCTTCTTGCTAACTGAAGCATGGGGTTTAGCCAGCTTGCTTTTGTGTGTAGGTCTATTCAACAAGAAAATGATACCTACTACAGCAGCGGCTATCACCACTACCACCACTCCCCTGGTCAATCGCTTACGGCGTTGACGAGCGGCGGCTAACTCTGACATCTTTGCTTGTCTTGCAGCGCGTTGGCGCTCTCGTTTCGCTGAAGGCACGAGGACAACGTACCCTGAAAACTTGCTTTTGAGGAATCGCCCTCTGAACAGGAAGTATAACCAGGTTAAACTTGTTGGCTGTCGGACAGCTAACTTGGTAGAGGTGGCGCTGGTCGTACAAAAATATGGTGGTAGTTCCGTTGCTGATTCAGAGCGAATCAAAGCAGTAGCAGATCATATAGCACATACCTACCGATTAGGTAACCAAGTAGTAGTAGTAGTAAGTGCTATGGGTCGGACTACCGATGACCTAATCAGGCTTGCCAAAGAAACCAGTTCAGTACAGCCCCCACGTGAGATGGACATGCTGCTCTCTGCTGGCGAAAGGATATCCATGGCACTAGTGTGCATGGCCTTGGCAGAAAGAGGCATATCTGCCTCTTCCTACACGGGAAGCCAAGCTGGGATCATTACGGACACCGTTCACGGCAAGGCCAAAATACTAGAGGTGAAGGGAGATAGGATCCGAGCAGCCCTTGAGGCTGGAGCTGTCCCTGTAGTGGCAGGTTTTCAAGGGGTTTCCACGGAAAAAGACGTAACCACCTTAGGAAGAGGCGGATCTGACACCACTGCAGTAGCACTGGCTGCCGCCTTACGAGCTGATGCCTGCGAGATATACACGGACGTATCGGGGGTATTCAGCGCGGACCCTCGTGTCGTTCCAGAGAGCAAACGTCTCAAAAAAATCTCCTTCGAAGAGATGCTGGAAATCGCTGCCACAGGAGGTAAGGTTCTAGCTCTTAGGTCGGTAGAGTTCGCCCGCAACCATCACGTCCCTTTACATGTTCGATCTAGTTTCACCTGGGAACCTGGAACCTGGGTGGTGGAGGAGGATCCGTCTATGGAACAAGTAGTTGTATCTGCCATTACCAGTGACAACTCGGAGGCCAAGATCACCGTGGCGGGGGTCCCGGACAAACCTGGTATTGCTGCCAAACTATTTCGTTCACTGGCAAATCACTCCATCAATGTAGACATGATTGTGCAAAACACCTCTAGGCATGGAACGACTGACATATCCTTTACTGTACCCAAGGATGACTTGTCCACTAGCTTGGAGGTCACCAATCGTCTGGTTCCAGAGATAAGCGCATCAGATGTGCTTGCAGATACCGGGATAGCCAGGGTATCCGTTATTGGCGCAGGAATGAAAACTCACCCAGGAGTAACTGCAACTGTATTCGAAACCTTGGCTGCTGCCCAGATCAACATTGAAATGATATCCACCTCGTCAATTCGTATATCTTGTGTTATCCGATCTGACCAGGCAGAGACCGCTGTTCGCCTACTGCATCAAGCCTTCGAGCTCTCCGAAAATTAGCAAGATCAACTCGTTGCATTTGGAGATCTGGGTACGCACCAACGGTATGCAACCTGTAGGCTTGAGGTTATGCATGTAGGAATAGTTGGGGCCACTGGTCAAGTTGGAGCGGTTATGCGCTCTGTGCTCGCTGAGCGTAATTTCCCCGTCGATGACATACGTTTCTTTGCATCGTCTCGTTCTGTAGGGCGTCTAATACCCTGGGAAGACACCGAAGTTCCCGTTGAGGATGCAGCAGAAGCTGACTTCAAGGGGTTGGACATCGTACTGTTCTCAGCTGGTGCCACCGTATCCAAATGGCTTGCGCCCCGTGTCGCCCAGGCAGGAGCCGTGGTCATCGACAATTCATCTGCTTGGCGAATGGATCCAGAGGTACCTTTGGTAGTTCCTGAAGTCAACAGCCATGCGCTATCCAAGATCCCCAAAGGAATAGTAGCCAACCCAAATTGTACGACAATGGTAGCCATGCCTGTACTGAAACCACTTCACGATGCAGCAAGCCTACGGCGATTGGTGGTCTCCAGCTACCAGGCGGTATCGGGTGCTGGCCGAGCAGGAGTGCTGGAACTTCAGGACCAACTGAGCAAAAGAACTGCCGACCTCTCCAAGCTCACCTTTGACGGATCGGCCTTGGAAATGCCTCCACCGGCCAAGTTCCCTACCACCATTGCCTGCAACGTCATACCTATTGCAGGAAAGTTGGTCGATGAAGAGACCGACGAAGAGCATAAGCTGCGCAATGAAAGCCGTAAGATATTGGAGATACCTGAACTGCCAGTATCTGCTACTTGCGTAAGAGTACCCGTGTTTACAGGACATTCTCTCTCCGTGAACGCTGAATTCGATTCGGCAATTACTCCTGAACAGGCAGTGGAGTTACTGGCAACTGCACCAGGGGTGCAGCTATCCGACTTACCCACTCCACTGCAAGCTGCTGGTCAAGATCCGTCCTACGTGGGTCGCATAAGACGGGATCCAACTGTACAGCATGGGCTAGCCATGTTCATATGCGGAGATAACCTGCGTAAAGGGGCTGCTCTCAATGCCGTACAGATTGCCGAAGAGCTCCTCTGAAAAAACAAGTGCTGCTTCGTCCGTAAGGAAAAACTCACCATCCAAACGTTTCAAGCAGAAACGTTTCAAGCAGAGAGGGTGCTAGCCACCTTGGTTGGCGGCGTTACCACCGCCATACTTTCCTCAGAAACGTCCTCCAGGCTCCGGTGCTTTGGCTCTGGGAGAGCAACCAGGGTCAGCAGTACGCCAATCAGTGACACTCCTGCCATCACGCCCATAACCCCTGAAATGCCAACCATCTGGAGCAGATGAGGAACCATCAGAGCACCAATGAACGCTCCTATTTTGCCGCCAGCTGCAGATATCCCATCTCCTGCTCCCCGAATAGAGGTAGGGAACACCTCAGCTGGGTAGATGAACGTGGTTTCATTGGGGCCGAACTCTATGAAGAAATAGCTGACTCCGAAGAGCAGGAGAAACGCCCATGCACTCCTAGTTACTCCCGGTATGAGAGCAATAGCAGCAAAGGTAACGGCCATGACCAGGAATCCCTGCCACTGAATTCTCTTCCTACCTATACGATCCATTAGGCCTACCGCCAACCAATAACCGGGCAAAGCAGCTACCAAGAAGATCGCACCAGCCATTAGAATATGATCGAGCAAGGTTCCATGGGGCTGAAGTGCTTTGAGAATAAGCGGACTTGATATGGAGTTGCCATAAAAGGCTATGTCCATAAGAAACCAGCTACCCGCTGTACCCACTAAGCGCATGAGGAAAGGGCTACCAGTCAACTTAGCTCTCTGGGGTCTAGTGGAGCTATGTCCGTTACTGACAACACTCGCAAGCATGGTATTGCCATCTAGCTGCTCAACTTGGCCTGTAACCCAACGGACGCTTTCTTCTGTAGCAGTGACATCACCCTTTACGGCCAAGTTGTATCGAGGGGTCTCCTTGATGCGACGTCGCAGGTAGATAACCGAAGCTGCTGGAACTGCCCCAAGTGCCAACATCACTCGCCAGGCAAGAGCATGGGATACGCCAGCTCCTAGAAGGATTGATGCAACCGCTGGACCTGCGAGGAGACCAAACCCTTGCATTGCAAAGACCGTACCTACCAACCGGCCTCGATCTTTACGATTGGCATACTCAGAGCTGATGACCGCGGAGGTAGCGTAGTCGCCCCCAACGCCTATTCCCACCAATACCCTGAACCCAAACAAGGCCCAGAAACTCCAAGAAAAAGCAGAGAGAACGGCTCCTAGAGTGAGTAACGATACTTCGACGCCGTACATAGCCTTACGGCCCAGCACATCCATCAGTTTGCCAAATACAAGCGCACCTACCACTGAAGCAATCAGAGATATGGAGTTCAGTAAAGAAAGCTCATTAGTGGATAGGTGCCATATTGGTGTGAGAATTGCAGTTACGGTGCCGATGATGAACAGATCGTATGCATCGGTGAAGAAACCCATGCCAGCAGTGATGACGGTTAACCAATGAAACCGCGAGATACGTGACTCATCCAACTGCTCAAAGGGTGAAGAGGAGACTCCCGCATGGCTATGCGCTCGAGTACTCACCCTCTTGCTCCATACCAAACAACTGTATCGAGCCACCATGGCTCAGTCATCTGCACGCATTTATTCTCGCAAGAAAAGGTTACAAACACCTGGCGTATAAGTGTACATAAAGTAAACAAACAGTGAACTTTAGCTGAACTAATCGGCCTCTCGGACCTTGCATCGGTTCCAGGGTCTACACGTCCAAGCATGGCTCCCCATCGTGATGAAGGATAGATGAAGGATGAAGGATAGATGAAGGATAGGAGTAAGGATCGTAATCGGGGTGCAACGGTCACGAGTAGATGCGTCGCCTACGTCTACTCTGGGAGTGAGAAGTGGCATCAGTAATCAATAGTTCACACAATGTTAATGTTCCCGTAGCAAACACGAAATCATTTCCATAGATAATTTCGTTCAGCTTGAATCGAGCTAGCTGGAGTCAAGCTGAAGCCAAGCTAGGCTCGAGCCAAGGGTAAAGCCAAGACTCAAAGTGCACTCGTGCGCAGTACGCTTGCGCTCTTCACTCACTTGCACTTTAGCTTGAAGCGACATGAGGCAATGAAATGTGCATCCGGTTGCCCAGAGTTACCAGGAAGGGCAAATGCCGGCATGTGCTTACCAACAGATGAGGAGGCGCAGTGGTTCCCTACCCCGTATGGATGAGTCCAGGCGACAATGCTTGGCAGCTAGTAGCTGCCACTCTTGTCGGACTGATGAGCATTCCAGGCCTGGCCATTCTCTACGGTGGACTAGTTCAAAGAAAGTGGGCAGTGAACACCATGCTCATGGCCTTCAGCGCTTTCTCGCTCGTCTTGATCGTCTGGGTGCTATGGGGATTCAACATGTCCTTTGGATCGCCTGTCAATCTGGGACCTGGAATATTGCACAGTTTCATAGGGCATCCGCAGCCAGCCCTCAGTCATACGGCAGAACAGTCTCGTGCTCACATACCCATGGTAAGCGGGAAAGGCCTCATGCCGTTGTTCCGTTTTCCTCAATCAAGCCTTATTTATTTCCAGTTTGTGTTTGCAGGGATAACCCCTCTACTCTTCCTGGGAAGTCTCATAGGACGTATGCGCTTCAAGGCTTGGTTACTTTTCGTACCCCTGTGGTCCACCTTGGTCTATGCAGTAAACGCTTTTTTGTTATGGGGAGGGGGATTCTGGGCGCAACATGGTGCTTTGGACTACTCAGGTGGGTACGTAATCCACTTGGCCGCTGGTACATCTGGATTCGTTGCTGCAGCTGTTGTTGGACCAAGACTCAAGCGAGACCGGCAGCACGGAGTTCCCAATAATCTCTTGATGGTAGCAGCCGGTGCCGGTCTTCTATGGCTTGGTTGGAATGGTTTCAACGGTGGTGACCCCTATTTCGCTAGTGCAGATGCAGCCACAGCCGTACTGAATACCAATTTGGCCGCTGCTACTGCACTCCTTGTTTGGTTGATAGCTGACATGACAATATCTCGCCAGAAAAAGCCAACCTTTCTAGGAGCAGTGAATGGCATGATCGTCGGTTTGGTGGCCATCACTCCCGCTGCCGGATACGTCAATGGGGTAGGTGCCATACTCATTGGACTAATTGCTTCATGTGTGGTGTGGTTCTCTTGGAACAAGCTTGCTCACATGCGACTGTTCCAAAAAGTAGATGACGCCTTAGGTGTATTCCATACTCACGGGGTTGCTGGACTCATGGGAGGGCTGCTCGTAGGGGTGTTCGCAGATCCGCATATCATCGTATACCTTGGTTCTCGAAAAGTACCTGGCTTCGCCGCCAAGGGACTCCTCTATGGCCATCCTGGACAGCTGCTCATCCAACTTGGAGCAGCAGCCACCATAATTGCTTGGGATGCCTTCATGACTTTCGTCATCCTCAAGGTAATGGGCATATTCATGCAGCTACGTATGTCGGAAGAGGAGCTGGAAGGAGGCGACATCGTAGTCCATGAAGAAGAGGCCTATCCATCCCCAACCGTAGCTGAACGTATAAGCGCTTCTTCTTTTGCTCTAGCCGCCAGTCACTCTCGAGCCGAACACGAGGCGGGAGACGAACCAAGTCCATAAGACCCAACCAAACACGACATCCTCCCATGACTCATATTCAGGGGAGTATGTCAGCGGATTCGTATACACTGGTCAACTACTTGGAACAGGTTGGCCACGACCATATACATACCATAGGGGGATCGTCTTGCTTGAAAATAAGAATAAATACTCGTTAATAAATACTCGTTCGTACAACAGAACATCCAACAGAACACTCGAGACAACTTTTAATTACCCTAACTATTTGCATCTGCTCATACAACCGAGCAACCACAATATGGTCGAGCATGGAAGGTAGGAAACTGTGAAAATCGTGGTAGCCGTGATCAAGCCATTCAAGCTAGAAGATGTCAAAGAAGCCCTCTGGTCTCTTGGAGTCAAGGGTATGACCCTAGCTGAAGTGCAAGGATTTGGTCGCCAACGCGGTCACACCGAAGTTTACAGAGGAGCAGAGTACGAGGTTGACTTCGTCCCCAAAGCTCGCATAGAGGTACTAGTCGAAGACGACAAGGTAGAGGATGTGGTCGAAGCCATCGTCAATGCTGCCCGCACCGGCAAGATAGGTGATGGCAAGGTATGGGTACTGCCATTGGATTCCGTAGTAAGGGTTCGTACGGGAGAACGAGGTGCAGATGCCTTATAGCTCGGTAGAACGGTGGTGAGCATCCTGATCGGAGATGCCGGGAAAGGTTACCTCCAGTGGACAGAACGATGAGAGGCATGGCCCTTTTTCAGTGCTGTAAAGCTAGGTTGTTTCCCCACTTTGTGTTGGTATAGTTACTCAAAGTAGCTAACGCGCTAACTCCATAGTAATATTTCTTAGCGAAATGTACCCATTCAAATACGACCTCCTCCGCAAACCTCCCCCATCTCCCGGGAGGAGCACTTCTCTACTTGACTAACAACATGTAGAGAGAAGGACCGAGGATCAGTACAACTTCAGAAGTATGAGGAGAGTACCGTGACAAACCGTCGACACCATGCTCACCTGGATCCAGATAAACAAGAGGTAGTAGTTGAGAAGCGAGGGGGTGGAGGAGGAACGACCAAGCGTCTAGATCTCAAGCCGACCATCAGCAGAAGGCAGTTCCTAGAAGCTGGATTGGTAACTGGTGCAGCACTGTTGGCAGAGAGCTGCAGTTCACCCACTGTCAGCAGGAGTTCGTGCCCGCCTAATGCCAGCATCAACCAGATCGAGCATGTCATCATACTCATGATCGAGAACCGTTCTTTCGATCACTTCTACGGTACCTATCCCGGTGTCAGAGGTTTCTCGGATCACCCAAGTGGAGAACTTGGTGCCTTTGCCCAACCATGGAGCGAGAACACCTTCAACCCCCCCAAAGGCACGCTGCTTCCCTACCATTTGAACACCGCAGTAGGGAATGCGTCGGTCATCGGCAACGTGAATGTACCTACCCACAACTGGGCACCACAACACATGAGTTGGGCCAACGGAAAGATGGATGCCTTTGTCACCACCCATGCACTGCAGCACTACGATACCCCTGCCTATGCACCGTTGGTAATGGGATACTATGAACGTTCCGATCTGCCATTTTGGTATGCCTTAGCCGACCACTTCACCTTAGCGGATAATTACTACTGCTCTGTTCTGGGTCCGACCATGCCCAATCGCCTCTATGCAATGAGCGCCTCGATAGATCCGGCAGGTCTCCAAGGGGGCCCTATCTTGACGACGCCTAATATCAGTGGACCGGGATCCTCGGCACAATTCATATTTAGCTGCTCATGGACAACCATGTTCGAGCGTTTGGAGTCCCAAGGGGTTTCCTGGAAGGTCTATCAACAACCAGGAAGTTCCGTAGGTGCCTTGCAAAGTCTGAACCTTGCCATAGCCTTCAATGCATTGCTTTATTTCAAACAATATCAAGACCCGAGTTCATCCCTCTACAAAAAGGCTTTTCTTCCTTCCTGGCCAGATGAGTTCGAGGCAGACATAGCCAAAGGAGAACTACCCGCGGTTTCATGGCTAATTCCACCCATCATTGCTTCAGCTCATCCACCAGCTCCTGCTCAGTTAGCCGCATGGATGATCTCCAGAGTAATCAATGCCTTGACTTCCAACCAGAAGATATGGGAAAAGAGCGTGCTCTTCATCACCTTCGATGAGAACGGTGGGTTCTTCGACCACGTAGTACCTCCCACGCCGGAAAGAGGAACTCCTGGAGAATGGTTGACCACCGATCCCCTTCCGGAGGCAGCGAGAGGAATAGACGGACCGATAGGTTTGGGTTTCAGAGTGCCACTCCTCGTAGTCTCACCCTTCTCCCGAGGAGGCTTCATCAACTCCGATCCATTCGACCACACCTCGTTGCTTCGATTTCTAGAAACTCGCTTTGGTGTAGAGGTGCCCAATCTCTCCTCCTGGCGCAGGGAGATGGTTGGAGATCTAACCAGTACACTTGGCCTACCCGACAACTCGTTGCCCAAGCTGCCTCCCGCTCCACTGGACAATCCTGATCTTCTCCGGCAGTACCCAGCAGGAAAGCCGCTGTTAAGCAAGGCATCACCGGCAGAACCTGTAACGGTTAGCGCCCTCGAGGCAATCATGCCGCTCGCCTTCCAAACACCCGTAGTACCTCCACCACCAACTCCCCAGGTAATGCCCGGACAAGAAGGTGGAACCCCTAAACGCTTGACCCATACCTTGTGCAAGCCATCGAAGGATAGAGGATAGAGATATATAAAGGATGGACTAAGCTAGATCAAGGACAGCAAACAGTACGAGCCCTAGCAAAGCGAGTTACCCTCCCTATGGATATAAGCCACGGGTCGTAGGACGTGCTCTTTGGTCATCAAGCAGTGAAACTGAACCGGGTACCTACACTGTTTTGGATGAAGGCATCTGGCATAGCTGCTGCTATTGCATGGGTAGCCTTCCAACCCGTGCAATGACCGGGCACCACAACCTCCGGCTGAAGAGATGCCAGCTCCTTGGTCACCTGAGGAATTATGGGCTCGAACAATGGACCTCCGAGATGGAAACCACCCATAACAGCATGAACCTTGTCCACTCCAGTTAAACGACGTGCATAACGAGTTATGTTCACAATTCCCGAGTGACCGCATCCTGTGATCACCAATAACCCCTTGCCGCGAATATTGGCTATTATGGCTTGGTCGTCCATGATCAATGGATCTGGCTCCCAGTGGCTATCACGAAGAGCTTGATGCACCGGAAAGCCAGTCTCGAAAGAGGTAGTACGATCTACCTCCCCAGTTATGAGCAAGGACCCGTCCAGTACAAAAGAGGGCTGACGCTCTTCGATAATGGCAAAGCCCATGCCCTCTACAGCAGATCGACTCAAAGTGGGCAGTTCAAATGGATCCTTGCCTTGAACTGCTATACGACGACGAGTGAATGCTTCTGGATGAATTACGATGGGCAGGTTGCTGGGACGCCCTAACGTCCTAGCAAGACCGTCCAGTCCCGTCGTATGATCAAAGTGTCCGTGGCTTAAAACTACAGCTTCTATAGCAGAGGGAGCTATATCAAGCTTGCGCATGTTCTCGACGGCGCCATCTGGACTCGTGCCAGTGTCGAAGAGGATGTGACGATCCCTCCCCCCCTTGGTCATGGTCACCAAGACCGAGAAGCCGTGTTCGGCGACTGGTTCATCCAGTATGGAACCTTCAGTCATCCATGGAGTCCGCGATCTGTGCACGTCTCCAAAGCCTGCACGCTTGGCTATTCCTGTATCTGCCATGGTTGCATCGAAAAAATTATCCACCACAGTGGTAACGGTAAGCGAATCGATTGGTTCGAGGGGCACAACAGGAAAACCCTCTCCTGGTTGCGCTAACTCTTTGTTCTCTCCTTCACCACTGAGCTCGAAAGCCCTTCTCCACAAAGTTGGTGGTATCACAACTCCCGCATCAGTGCACATACCAAAAGAGTAGCTGCTCCGCTTTCAGGAGGAAATATCGAGGTTAGCACTGCACTAACATGGCCTAACCTGGAGAAGGTACGAAACTGCACTGTATGCGCCTACGAGGGTTGTCCACATTGGTATCCACCAACACTATGCTCTGCCAAGTCCCCAGTACCAAACGACCTTCACGTACGGCAACGGTAAGCGAAGGGCTGATGAATACAGGCAGCAGGTGATCCGCACCGTGTCCTCTGGAACCATGCTGATGGCTGTAGCGATCATCATGCGGAAGGAGCCGCTCAAGAGTGGACTCCAGATCAGCCTCTGACCCAGATCCTGTCTCCATGAGCGCCAACCCCGCAGTTGCATGTGGGGCAAACACAAGGCACAGGCCATCTCCTTGGCCAGCACAGAACTCCTTCACCTGTGCGGTTATATCTATTACTTTCTCAGAGCTTGCGTCTACTTGGAACTCAGTGGACCTCATAGAAGTATAAGCCTACGCTCGAATCATATGAGAGCGGTAGTAATTGACAACAACAACTTGACAATAAAAGAATGCCCTGAGCCTACGCCAGGAAAAGGAGAGCTGTTGATCAGGGTAAAGGCAGCAGGCATCAATGCAGCAGACTTATTGCAACTGCGTGGCATGTATCCAGCACCACTAGGAGCTCCTTCGGACATACCCGGCTTGGAGCTGGCCGGGGAGGTAGTAGAGACAGGACCAGAGGTGTTCCGCTTTGCTCCAGGAGATCGCGTCATGGCCATAGTAGGAGGCGGAGCTCAAGCCGAGTTGGCCGTGGTACACGAACGTCAGGCAATGCCCGTGCCGGAAACCCTTCCTTTCGAGGAGGCCGGGGGAGTACCCGAAGCATTCATCACCGCTGATGATGCCCTCTTCACTCAATGCTCTCTGTCCTGCGGAGAGCGTCTACTGGTGAACGGAGGTGCTGGAGGTGTTGGAGTAGCAGCAATACAGTTGGGCATCGCTGTCGGGGCCACAGTAACAGCGACCGTACGCAATCCTGACCTGAGGACCAAGGTAGCCAACCTTGGTGCCAAAGTACTGGCTCCTCAAGAACTAGGCAACCCAGAGAACAAAAACAACTTCGATGTCGTCCTGGAGCTGATCGGAGCACCCAACTTGGGCGACGATCTAGAGGCACTGAGAACTGGTGGACGCATATGCATCATAGGAGTTGGAGCAGGGCAACATGCTCAGCTCAGCTTGCTAACTTTAATGAACAAGAGAGCTGGAATTTACGGCTCTACTCTCCGTTCGAGGTCCTTAGAGGAAAAGGCCGCAGCAGCAAGGAGTCTGGAACACCGTGTTCTGCCCCTTTTCACCCAAGGACGCATCCATGTTCCTTTGGAAGCAAGCTATCCTCTTACAGAGGCTAGGGGGGCCTATGATCGCTTTGCCAAGGGTGGCAAATTTGGCAAAATAGTATTAACACTTACCAACCACTGATCATCCCTGCAAACATAGGACGATGGAAACAGCGACGAATATTGAGCAATACTGGGCAGCATGAACCCTCCTTTGCCCCTGACCATTGCCGTCCTGGCCAAGCAGGTTCCCCGTAACGAAGAGATAAAGCTCCAGTCGGATGGCCGGTTGCAACGAGATGGGGTCGAGATGGAGATGGACGCTTACTCCAGACGAGCGGTGGCCAAGGGCATCGAGTTGGCTCGCTCTTCAGGGGGACGCTGCGTAGTGTTCAGCATGGGGCCACCGAGTGCAATAGATGTTCTACGTGAATCAATAGCTGTCGGAGCAGACAGGGGATTTCTGCTCTCGGATCCAGCCCTTAGGGGATCCGACACACTTGCAACAGCTCGGGCACTGGTGAGTGCCATGCGGCTAGTGGGACCATTCGACTTGATCTTGTTGGGACGTAGCTCCGTCGATGCCGAGACGGCCCAGTTAGGTCCAGAGATAGCTCAAATGCTTGGGTTGCCATTCGCCTCAGCAGTAAAGAGCATGGAGTTGAAGGACGAGAAGGTCTATGTAAACTGCGAGGTGGACTACGGTCATCTGGATGCCGTCATGGATATTCCTTGCGTTCTCGGTGTAGCCGAGAGATTATGCTCTCCTGCCAAGGCTGAAAGAACCACTTGGGATGCTGTTCCATCGGAAAGAATCGAGATTATTACTGCAGACCTATTGGGTGAAGGTCCATGGGGGGAAGAGGGAAGCCCTACCCGAGTAACCGTAACCGTCCCTCTCTCCATCCAAAGAGAGTGCACAATCCTTCACGGTCCACCGGACGAGCAGGTGACTCGTGCAATCGAGACCATTGCCAAATGGAATCTGTCCAGTTCGAACAACTCCGAGGACAAAAGCGGATCGTCCAGTCGGAGCCGAGAACGTGCGCGCCTTGCAAGTTCGAACAACTCCGGGATTTGGAAAGAGTCTTCCAGGTCTCCCCAAACAAACCTTCGATCTTTTCTCCTTGCATCAGGAGAGGAGCTAGGCAAGGGTGCAAGTAATGCATCCAGGCCCATAGCAATCATCTTCGAGCCAGATAGACCTCAACTTGGTGAAGAGTTGCTTGCCTTAGCTGCTTTCCTATCCGCTTCAGTTACTCAGCCCAACATAAAGGCAATACTTCCTTATCCAAGTAACTTCAGCCTTCCTAGGTATGACAGATCCTATGAAGTTGAATCACGAGAGACCCTACAAGCAAGCAGCCAGGATCCATATATCCACTACAAGGTGCAGCTTGATGGAGAAGAGAGGGAAAGATGGACAACGAAGCTAGGAGTGAGAAGCCCGGCAACCCTCGATCTCATCAATGAGCTGGCAATCTTCGAAGGAAGTGACCTCCCAGTAGACTTGGTAGCTCCTGTGAGTAAGTGGATCACCGATAACCATCCGTGGCTGATGCTGGCCCCGTCAACCTCTTGGGGAAGAGAGATTACAGGCAGACTGGCGGCAGAACTAAGGATAGGGCTCATCGCCGATGCAGTAGGGTTAGACCTCTACGATGGAGAAGGATTGATAGCGTGGAAACCAGCCCTTGGTGGTTTGGTAAAGGTGGGCATCGTCTCTGCCTCACCCATACAAGTTGTTACCGTACGCCCTGGGTCAACGGGCATCAGTTCGAAAAGTAGCGTCGACAGGGAGTGGGTGAGCGATCAGGACGACAGGGTACACTCAGAACTGGATATTCGAGTTGAGAGAGTGGTATCGCAAGGGAAGACGGCCATCCTTCAGCGAACGCATGAGGATGACCCAGAGCTTCTTCATCAAGCAAGATTCGTTGTGGGGATCGGACAAGGTGTGGAACCAGATGGCTACGAGGAGATAAGGGCTTTCGCCGAGAGTATCGGAGCTTCTCTAGCAGCCACCAGGAAGGTTACCGACAAAGGACTTTTACCCCGTTCCCGACAGGTCGGTATAACTGGGACCAGCATATTGGCCAAGCTCTACCTTGCCATTGGGATATCGGGAAAGCCAAGCCATCTAGCAGGATGTTCAGGCGTAGACCATATAATAGCCATCAACTCCGACCCTAATGCTGATGTATTCAAAGTTGCCGACTTGGGCCTTGTTGGTGACTGGCGTCATATAGTGCCCAAGCTGAGAGAGACATTGCCAAGGGCTCTCTCTCAATGGAGAACTACATGAACTTGCTTGATCTATTTGTAATAGTCCTGGTAGCCATCTCAGCTGTTCATGGCTTTAGAGTGGGCGGTTCAGTACAGCTGTTTTCTTACGGAGGTTTTTGGCTGGGATTATTCATAGGTGCCTTACTAGTACCTGTCTTCGTGCCCATGGTCGCCGGACCACTTGCTAAAGCAGTAGTTGCCGCGGTTATAGTCTTTGGCCTAGCTGTAATAGTAGGAGGTTTCGGTCGTGCAATAGGAGCACGCTCCTGGCATCTGCTCAAGCGCGCTCACCTCGGTGTATTCGATGCCATACTAGGCTCCATCGTGGCAATAGTGGCAACGCTGTTGGCTGTTTGGCTCCTTGCCAGCGTACTGGTGAACAGCCAGCTCACCGCTTTGGACTCGCAAATACAGCACTCAGGAATCGTGCAAGCAATCGACACAGTACTGCCGCCAATACCGTCGGTATTCTCCAGGCTACAACAGTTCCTTGATTCAGAGGGATTTCCCCCCGTATTCGCAGAACCGGCAACTATTGCTGCTGGTCCAGTACCCCGAGCCACCAGCTCAGAGGTGGCTGAAGCAGTTGGCAATGACGAAAGATCAACAGTGAAGATAGTCGGTATTGGCTGTGGGGAGATTCAAGAAGGATCCGGCTTTGTAGTAGCTCCTGGACTGGTGGTCACCAACGCCCATGTAGTAGCTGGCATATCCCCATCTCGACTAACCGTCATAGATGCATACGGACAGCATCGCGTCGTTCCCATTTACTTCAATCCACGTTACGACCTGGCAGTTCTCAAAGTCCCAGGTCTTGCAGATCCTCCGCTCCAGATAGACCCAAATCCTGTCCCACGAGGAACCAAAGCCGTTGTTCTAGGCTACCCAGAAGATGGACCTTTTACAGCCAAACGAGCTAGTGTGATGACTGAATTCCGAGCCGAAGGACGAGACATCTACAACCAAGGCCTGACCATTCGCAATGTATACGAACTCGATGCTGTCGTACGCCCTGGCAACTCAGGTGGACCATTGGTAGAACCCAATGGGACCGTGATCGGAGTAGTCTTCTCGCGTTCGGTAACCAATCCGCAGATAGGATATGCACTTGCCTCCCCTGGGGTACTGTCGAGGGTCCAAACAGCTGAAACAAGTGGTAGGCCTAGTGGAACTGGGGCTTGCATCAACTGAGCGAATGTACGACCTTTAGCCAACCATAGCTTGGCTGCTTGATCGAAGTTCACTTGTATTATTTTCCTGGATATTCACTGGATGAGTTACCGGTTAGCCGTTGTGACCGAAACTCATTTATGAGTAAGAATGTAGTGATGGCTCTTCCCTTGGAAGATTATGCAATTATTGGTGATACCCATACCGCCGCTCTCGTAGGGAGGGACGGGTCAATTGACTGGTTATGCCTTCCTCGTTTTGACTCTCCTGCTTGTTTTGCCCGTCTACTAGGCAATGACGAGCACGGATACTGGAAGATTGCTCCATCAGGGGAGATAACCGGATCAAGAAGACATTATCGAAAGGACTCCCTGGTACTGGAGACCGAGTTCGATACTGCGGAGGGTACCGTGCGTGTCGTAGACTGTATGCCCATTCGGGAGAACAACCCGGAGGTAGTGAGATTGGTGCAAGGCGTACACGGCAAGGTCACTGTCCGCATGGAATTGGTGGTGCGCTTCTCGTATGGATCGGTCATTCCTTGGGTAAGACGCTTGGATGGCATGCGCAGCATCGTAGTAGGACCTGACGCTCTCTCGTTTTGGGCCCCTGTGGAGGTTCATGGAGAGAACATGGCCACTGTTGCTGAGTTCACCATCGCCAGCGGTCAGCAGGTATCTTTCATGCTGGCTTGGTATCCATCGCATGATTCTCCTCCACGACCAGTTGACGGCCAGTTCATAGTAGAGGACACCGAACTGTGCTGGCAAGAGTGGGCATCCCAGTGTACTTACAATGGACGCTGGCGTGATCTGGTGGTCCGCTCGCTCATCACCTTGAAGGCCCTTACTTATCAACCCACAGGGGGAATAGTGGCAGCTGCCACCACGTCACTCCCGGAGACGCTCGGTGGCATCCGCAACTGGGACTATCGGTACTGCTGGTTGAGGGATGCAACCTTCACCTTGAACGCACTGATGCGAGGCGGGTACCACGATGAAGCTGTTGCCTGGCGAGACTGGCTCTTGCGGGCAGTAGCTGGTGATCCCTCGAAGCTGCAGATCATGTATGGTCCTGCTGGAGAGAGGAGGTTGGCTGAGTGGGAAGCAGAGTGGTTACCGGGCTACGAAGGATCCAGGCCGGTAAGGATAGGCAATGCAGCTGCTGGTCAATTCCAGTTGGACGTATACGGTGAGGTGATGAATGCCCTGCACGAATCAAGGCGCGTAGGTATACATCCAGGAGGACCAGCATGGGACCTGCAGCTCGCTCTGCTCGATTTCTTAGAAGACGGTTGGCGGAAGCCAGACGAGGGAATTTGGGAGGTTCGTGGCCCAAGAAGACACTTCACGCACTCCAAAATAATGGCTTGGGTGGCAATGGACAGAGCCGTGAAAGCAGTCGAACAGTTCGGGCTGGAAGGCCCAGTGGACAAATGGCGCAAGATAAGGGAGGAAATAAAAGAAGAGGTGCTGCGGGAGGGCTTCGACACCGAGAAAGGGAGCTTCACCCAGTACTATGGCTCCAAGTCCCTTGATGCTAGCTTGCTCATGATCCCTTTGGTTGGATTCTTGCCTGCTAGTGATCCAAGGGTTCGATCGACAGTTGATGCCATCCAATCCGAACTCATGGAAGATGGCCTGGTACTTCGTTACCGTGCTGAGGATGCTCACGAAGTAGACGGTCTGGAAGGAAAGGAGGGCGCCTTTCTTGCTTGCTCTTTCTGGTTGGCTGATTGTCTCAACCTCATGGGTAGGCACCAAGAGGCTACGGATTTGTTTGAGCGCCTCATCAGCTTGACCAATGATGTTGGGCTGCTCTCCGAGGAGTACGACTCCAAATCGCAAAGACTAGTCGGTAACTTCCCCCAAGCGTTCTCCCATGTATCCTTGGTCAATACTGCGTTCAACTTGGATCACCATGAATCCAGCTCTCAAACGGTGCGAAGAGCCATTGCTGCTACTCACTTCAGTGGCAAAGGATGGCACCGACGACGAACCTCCTTGAGTTCGTCCATACACAGACCACCAAAGAACAGCCGAGGAGGGCAATGAAAGCCCTTACTGTAGAGCCAATGAGGGCAGGTTCCGCGGCTTTGGAAGATGTTCCTGAGCCTTCGGAGAACATGGGCTCAATACTCGTCTCTGCTATCGCCCTAGGGGTATGCGGTACCGATATGGAGATCTTGAGTGGTCAATACGGTTGGCCTCCCCCCGGTCGCCAACGACTCATAATCGGTCATGAGTCACTGGGCAAAGTAATAGAAGCCCCCGCGGATGCCCAAGTAAGCCCTGGAGACCTGGTGGTGGGCATAGTGAGGCGACCTGACCCTGTACCTTGCTACAGTTGCGCCCGAGGTGAATGGGATTTCTGTCGGAATGGTGAATACACAGAGCACGGCATCAAGTCCCTTGACGGATACTGTGCAGAGCGCTTCAGATTGGATCCATCCTTCACCGTGAAAGTGGACAACACTCTAGGAGTGCTCGGAGTGCTACTCGAACCTACCAGCATAGTCGCCAAGGCATGGGAACAGATCGAGAAAGTAGGAAACAGGACCTACTGGGAACCGCACAAAGTCTTGATCACTGGAGCTGGCCCGATAGGTCTTCTAGCAGCTCTGCTGGCTATCCAACGCAATATGGAGGTGCATGTCCTGGACAGAGTTGACGGCGGGCGCAAGCCAGAGCTAGTCAGGAAACTAGGAGCAACTTATCATCAAGGAACGGTCAAGCAAGCTCTCCCTGATGCAGACGTGATCATAGAGTGTACTGGGGCCAGCCAGGTTGTGTTGGATGCAATCGAGAACATAGGGGATGGCGGAGTCGTCTGTCTGACCGGGGTATCCTCTGGAGGTAGGAAGCTTGTCGTCGATGCCGGAGGATTGAACAAGAACATGGTCTTGGAGAACGAAGCTGTTGTTGGTTCGGTCAATGCCAACAGACGTCACTACGTGGCTGCTGCCGAAGCTCTCGCTCGAGCAGACAAGGAGTGGCTGTCCGGATTGATCTCTAGAAAGGTTTCTTTGGACAACTGGAGCGATGCTTTCTCTAGGCAAGAAAACGATGTAAAGGTCGTTATCCAGATAGGAGAGATATAGTGGCGAATCGAGCAATAGGACCAGGAATTACCGAAGTAGACACACTTCTTGGTGGTTGGGAGAGGGTAACCGCAGGATATCTGTTGTCTGGAGATGCTCCTGTGCTGGTGGAAACGGGAAGTCAGAGCTCAGCTGGAGAACTGATCTCAGCTCTCCAGAAATTAGGAGTAGATGCCAATAGCCTAGCTGCCGTAGTAGTAACGCACATCCACCTGGATCACGCAGGTGGAGTTGGAGACGTGGCTCGAGCATTCCCCTCGGCAACTGTTTACGTGCATGAGAAGGGAGCCCGACACTTGGTCGATCCAGAACGACTGATCTCTTCAGCCTCCAGAGTTTACGGTCCTCTGCTCGACTCTCTCTACGGGAGAATCACGCCAACTGCTCGAGAACGCGTGAAGGTATTGGAGGACGGGGAGAGGATAGCTCTAGGTGGTGGACGAACCTTGACTGCTGTATACTCTCCCGGCCACGCCAAACACCACATGGGCCTGCACGATTCGGAGAGTGGAATAATGTTCGTCGGCGATGCCGTAGGCGTGAAGTTACCGGACATAGGGGTTCTACGACCGGCAACCCCTCCTCCTGACTTCAACTACGAACAAGCTATCGACTCGTTACACCGTTTCGCCGAGCGTCGACCAACCGGTATCGCTCTAGCTCACTACGGATTGCTGGATGAGGATCCATCTGAGATCCTGGAAGAGGCCGAGGATACATTGACAGCCTGGGCTAGTGAGGCAGAACGAGCTTGGCGAGCTGGAGAAGACATAGCTGAAGCATTGGCCAAGGCCTTCACTGCCGACCTAGACCATTTAACTCCACAACTTAGAGAGAAGTTCGAAACGCTGAACGGCGTCCACTCCAATGCTGCAGGCCTACGCAGATGGCTGGAGCAGAAGGCATCGTCTCCTGAGACAAATGAGTAGGTAGAGGAGGATTTTGGACAAAGTGCAGATCGGATGGAATCAATGGACAAGACGGGTGTGCAATCGGCAGATAGCAGATACAACCAGCGGTTCTAAGTTATCCATCAGAACTCTCTTGGCAACACTGGGCACTCTATTGCTCTGCAGTTTGTTGCTCACCGCGTGTGGTGCGGTGCCAGCTGGCCCTGCTTCAGCCGGTCCAGTAGCAAAGTCTTCATTCAATGGGCCTATTGGTGCAAAAGTAATCATCAACTACGTAAGCTTCGAGCCTGCCAAGGTCGTGATCAAGACAGGGCAAACCGTTGAATGGATTTGGCATGACACTACTCCATATACGCCTTACAACGTAGTGTTCTATGAGCCAGGACATCCTGGCAAGATTGCCTTCCAGAGTAGGATTGCATTTCATGGGAGTTATTACCATACCTTCAACCATCCGGGCATCTATCCTTACCGATGTACCCTCCATCAAAGGATGAGCGGAGTAGTGGTAGTACGGTAACTACAAGAATAGTGAGACCAAATCTTTAAAATATGGCCCAATGACAAAGTTGAAGCAATTATTCTTGGCCAAACGCAACCCGCAGACTCCTGATTTTAACCTGGGGAGGATGTCAGAGAAACATCGGTTCATGAGTTTACAATGGCGGAGGGAGTGGGATTCGAACCCACGGTGCCACAGGGACACAACGGTTTTCGAGACCGTCCGATTAGGCCACTCTCGCATCCCTCCAGCTCTAGGTTAACGCGTATCGCGCCTTGCTTGGAAAAACTTGCTCAGCAAAGAGGAGCATTGATCAACAAGCACGCCAGAGACCACTTCGAGCTCATGATTAAATCGAGGATCCACGCACAGGTTGTACAGTGACCCACAAGCACCAGCCTTAGGATCGAAAGCTCCGAATGCCAGTAGCTCGACCCTGCTTGCTAACAATGCACCTGCACACATGGGACATGGTTCCAGGGTAGAGATCAACCAGGCGCCATCCAGATGCCATGAGCCAACGGCATGTGCAGCATCTCTTATGGCCAAAAGCTCGGCATGAGCCGTTGGATCATTGGTCAGTTCCTTCTCATTATGCCTTTTGGCAATGGGTTGAGCACCCATATAGACAACTGCCCCTACTGGCACATCCCCATGCTCCAAACTGGATCTAGCCTCTTCCAGCGCCATTTCCATAGCGTGTTGCAAGAAAGCCTGCCGTTCCTCCAGAAGAAATGAGTTTGAACGCGCTACCAAAGAATCAGCCTCTCTTTAAAGCAGCCACTACTTCCTTGACACTGGAACAAGAAATCGTAGCTATCGGGATGAGTTCAAGTCCTCTTTCTCCAACATCTTGAAGAGTTCCTGGTAACGCTTGGGCATAGTGGGCGTAGTCCGCATAGCCACAGGGATAGGATAGCGCACACCACCTGCATGAGTGCCCTTGAGTCCACTGGATATCCGCTCGTGGTCATGCCAAGGGAAAGAGAAAGCCATCTCGGAGTCTTGGGCCATGCCAAAGACACGATCACCGTTGCAAGGAAGAATAACCTTTGGCTCATCGGTCTGCATGGTCTGGATAACAATCTCCGCACAATCGAGCCTACCTCCCACGGTTGACTCAATCCTTCCTCCTGTACTGTACAGTGCTGCATTGACCAAACGCATCACTTGAGCACTGTTGCCGTATACAACAACCACGTGGGGTTCAAATGTGGCACTGGCTAGAGGGGCTACACACAGTCTGTCGTATATCCCCGTTTCGAACCTCCAGGTACTGGCCTCCAAGTTGGCGGCTGCCTCATCGGTCTCACAGTACATACCTACCGCTATGTAACCTTTGAGATAAGCATCCACTGGAGGCCTGAACCCAAAGGCAACAGCTGCAGCTGGACAAATAACATCCTCACGGCCAACTGCAACGGCCCATCCATAGCGACGCGCTATGCCTATCGATTGACAGATGATCCATCGTTCACCAACGCTCTCGGAAGGTACTCTGACACCCTTTGGCAGCTGCTCTCCTGGCTTGAGCATCCGCACTGCTACTGGATAGGAATCAGGTCGAACATAACGCTCTATGGCAGCATCGAGCTCCTCCAGCTGCCTAGACACATCGGCACTGGCTTCAACTCCTGTTGATGCGACTTCCATGCTGCCTCCTTTTACAAAGCTCAGTCGACCATTCATCAAGCTCCCAAAAGTGGTCTCTTTTGGCAGTCTAGCTGTTCGATGGAGACCTCAGCATACCACTGAGATCTTCCGCATAGATAAAGCCAACGATTGCAGGATACTTTCGGTTGGACATCAACGAGCATCCCTACAAAAAACATGTGATATATCGCAACCACAGAGCGGAGGGAGTGGGATTCGAACCCACGGTGGCTTGCGCCACACACGATTTCCAATCGTGCCGATTCGGCCTCTCTCGCACCCCTCCAGAGTGTCCCAATGATCAAGACTCGATCATCTAAGTCAAAGAGCTCTCAGTTATCCTAGCTTCATTTACCTCTCAATGCTTTCCTCACCTCCTATACAGTATTATGGGTATCGTTCACTGTTCGACAAGGCGGCTGGGTCCTGCGCGACGGCACCCTGTGAACCGAGTCAGGGCCGGGAGGCAGCAGCTCTCAGCAGGTTAGGTCGTGCGCCGCAGTAAACCTGGCCGCCTCGTCGAGCAGTGCAGTACCGCTTTATAGTTTTAGCAGCCACCATGCGGAGTTCTTGTATAAGGTCTACGATATGCTCTCCCCGAGCATGCGACTTGCAACTCTGAGCGAATAAGAAGCTTGGTTCAACAGCATGCGCGGACTGTTGTACCGTAATTAAATGGCCGAAGAGGTCCCAGAGGAAGCAGATAACCCATATGCGGAACTGGATCGACAAGTAATTCAACTATTCGCGCTAGTTGGAGAGGCATTGGCAGGGGCAACGGTATCCCTCCTCACTTCTGACCGCGAATCCGCCAAGGAGCTGGCCAACCGCGATATCGAGATAGACCAGCGTTATAGGGCAATTGAACGGTTAGTAATCGATAGGCTATCTGCCGGGAACTACGAACCGAGTGAGCTCAGCTTCTTCGTAGGTCTTCTCTCTATGCTTCCTGAAATAGAGCGGAGTGGAGATCTGGCTGAACATATTGCTCGTCGGGCAATTCGCTCCTTAGGGGTGGAGATGTCTCCACGATGTCGAGGCTTGGTAGAGCGTATGGGAGAGGTAGCCACTCGTATGTGGAAGATCGCCACTGATGCATATGCTGATCGTTCAACAAGCGCTTACAGCATAGTTGAAAGTTTGGATGACGAGATGGACGACTTGCACGTTACCCTCACTGCTGAACTAGTAGGAGGATCATTGTCTCTCCCTCTAGCCATAGAGATGGCATTGATAGCTCGCTTTTACGAGCGCTTCGGAGATCACGCCGTCAATTTGGCTAGACGAGCAGCCACCCTTCAGACAGCATCTCCCAATGGCAGCTAAAGCCTTAGTTGGATGACTCCGTCCTGGGTCATCCAACCAGATGGGCTTGGTCTCCGCGGTAACGCCATATCACCAGCAGAGAGAAAACAGCTAGATAACCCGCCAAGATAAGTATATGCACACCATTTGGAGCCTCTCTTGCCAATAAAGACCACCCTAGAGAAGAGAAGTTGTATGTGGGCATAGCTTTGGCAATATCTTTCATCACCGGTGGGAGTACTTTAACCGGAGTGAACTCACCACCGAAGAAGGCAAGCAAGAATACCACTGCATTGGTCAAGGGATAGGACGTCTCCGATCCGACCAAGAAACCTAAAAGTACACCAAGAGCAGCAAATGGTATTGCTCCTACCCATATCACCAAACTAATCTCCAACCAGACAACACCAGCTAGATGCACATGACCACTTGCTGCACCAACTATCTCCACCAACAAGAGAGCTGGTAGAGCAGCAACCATGCCCGCACTTAGCTTAGTGGTGACATAGGCCCAGCCTGGCAAGGGAGTTACTCTAAGTTGACGAACCCATCCACTGGCTCGTTCACCAGCAAGCCGGGGGCCTCCTGCGTTGAACCCAGCTATCATTGCCGCGAAACTAGCCATGGAGACCATGTAATAAGCCCCCCATGTAGTTCCAGCTATACGAGCTTCAGGCCCAGACGACCCTGTAACATGCAGGAACAATAGATAGAACAACACGGGGAAACCGAGAGTGAACAGCATGTAACGCTTGTTGCGAACCATACGACGGATCTCGAACAACAGGTAGGCCAGTTGCGCTTGCATCAGTTTATCTCGCTCTCGACAGCGGTCAGAGCAACAAAGGCATCCTCTAAAGCTGCACCTACAACCTCTAGATCCTCAAAGGGCAGCTGATTGGCACAGAGAGCCCTTACTGTCTCGTCCGAGTCGGTTGATGTGATGAGCACCTCTTTGCCGCGCACCTCAACATGACTCACGCCTGGCAGACAAAGGAGTTCCTCTACTGAGGTGTCCTCCATATTGAAACGAAGGGTACGTTGATTAACCGAGGCTTTGATCGTAGTTGGACTCCCATCAGCAACTACCTTACCCTTGTTCAACAAGACCACTCGATCAGCGATGGCATCGGCTTCCTCCAGGTAATGAGTAGCAAACAAAACTGTCTTCCCGGAGCCAGTGAACTCACGCATCATCTTCCAGAAAGCCCTTCTCGACTCCACATCCAAGCCCACCGTGGGTTCATCCAAGAAAATGAGTTCTGGATCTCCCGCTATGGCCCACCCGAAGCGAACCCGTTGAATCTGTCCTCCGGAAAGACGGTCGATGCGCTGGTATGCAAACTCGCCCAACCCTGCCAACTCGATCAAAATATCCATGTCCAAAGGACGAGGGTAGAGCTTTCTTGCTAGCTCCATCACTTCCATAACGCTCACACCATTGGGGAAGCCTATTGCAGACCCACTCTGGAGCATCGCTCCAACTTTCCCAGCTGCCACCGCCTCCCTAGGAGGCACTGAAAGAACTCGTATCCTCCCCTCATCCGGCTCGGTCAGAGCTAGGAGCAGGTTGATCGCAGTTGACTTGCCAGCCCCATTTGGACCGAGCAAAACCACTGTCTCCCCCCGTTGAACCGAGATATTTACATCGGCCAAGGCCGTTACAGGACCATACCGTTTGAATATGCCCTCGAATAGAACTACATGCTCCGTTGAGCTCACATCACTGTCAGGTAGCATTAGGTCGAGGTTTGGCGCAAGTCCGGGAAGTCGCTCTCCCACCATTCACCCTCTGCTTTGCCCAGAGGAGAATCGGATGGATGGAGAACCTCCTCCCGCTTGCGCAACTCTACCCTACGGATCTTTCCAGAGATTGTCTTGGGGAGATCATAGAACTCAATTCGTCGGACCCTCTTGAACGGTGCCATCGAGGAGGCGACGTGTGCGAATATTGCTCGTGCAGTCGTCTCGTCAGGCTGCCACCCAGAGGCAAGTGCGATATAGGCCTTGGGCACAGAAAGCCTGACTGGATCGGGAGAAGGTACCACTGCCGCCTCTGCAACTGCTTCGTGCTCTACCAATATGCTCTCCAGCTCAAATGGGGAGATACGGTAGTCGCTAGCCTTGAAAACATCGTCGGCACGACCTACATAGGTCAGATAGCCATCGCTATCCTTGCTTGCTACATCGCCAGTATGGTAGTAACCACCTCGCATCGCCTGATCAGTCAGAGATGGATCGTCTCGGTAACCCGTCATCAAGGCCATGGGACGATCCTCCAAGACTATTGCAATCTCACCCTCCTCCACCAACTCATTGGTTTGGGGGTCAACCAGCTCTATGCGATACCCAGGCATAGGCCGCCCCATGGAACCAGGCTTGACCAACTGACCAGGAGAGTTGCCTATTTGCAAAGTAGTTTCAGTCTGGCCGTATCCATCTCTTACGGTAATACCCCACTGCCTCCTAACTTGTTCGATGACCTCGGGATTCAGTGGCTCTCCAGCACTCACCAATTCACGTAATGAGGTATGTGCCTGACTCAGGTCTGCTTGGATCATCATTCTCCACACAGTGGGAGGTGCGCAGAAAGTGGTCACCGAGAAATCAGATAGCACTTTAAACAAGGCTGATGCCGAGAAACGTTCATAGTTGAATACCAAAGAGGTCGCCTCAGCATTGAAAGGTGCGAAGATATTGCTCCAGGCATGCTTTGCCCATCCAGGCGAGGAGAGATTGAGGTGCACATCCCCTGGCATGAGGCCAATCCAGTACATAGTGGTCAGATGCCCTACCGGATAACTAGCGTGAGTATGTTCTACCAGCTTGGGCAAGGCCGTGGTGCCTGAGGTGAAGTACAGCAAGAGAGGATCATTGGCCTTGGTGGGCCCATCGGGTGAAAAACTGGTAGGTGCACTTGCGTACTCCCCGTAGGCCCTCCACCCACCAGGAACCGGATCGCCGGGATCACCAACTGCTACCTTGATCACTCCATCGGCCAACCCCTCGAACTTAGCAGCTTGACTGGCTGCAGCTACCACAACACGAACCTGTCCTCGTTCCAGACGATCCTTCAGATCTGTAGGAGCAAGCAAGGTAGTAGCCGGAATGATGACCGCCCCCACTTTCATAGCTGCCAGGAAGGTTTCCCACAGTGCTACTTGATTGCCTAAAACTACTAGCATTCGATCGCCTCGCCCTATACCCAACTCTCTCAAGTAGTTGGCTACTTGATTAGAGCGAGCTGTCATCTCTGCATAGCTCAACGCTTGGCTACTTCCATCCTCTTCAACCACGTGAAGAGCTATCCGATCCCCTATCTGATCGGCCAAACTATCGAAGTAGTCAGTAGCCCAGTTGAACTCATCCAGTTCCGGCCATCTAAAACGTTCGTACGCCGCTTCATAATCATTCCTCAACTCAAAGAGGAGATTACGAGCTGCCAAAAAAGAGTCAACCCCACCCATAACATTAAGCTACACTGTTTTAAACAATCAGTCTAGATTTCAATGTTCGCTTACAAAGCCTTTGGCCAAACTTGAGTTTACAACTTCAGTCTACGGCCTATCCCGGCTTCTTCATGGGAAGATCTCTTCATGGAAAGATCCGGCGGTTGGTCATATCTGATCCATGAACCGCTCCAGCTCCCAGCGAGAAATATGAGAACGGTACTCCTCCGCTTGTGCTCTCAGCCCAGCCACAAGTCTAATGATCAACTCTTGGTGGAAAGTGTCCACCAAGAAATCGTCATCTAGAAAGCTGTCAAGAGCTGCATCCAGCTCTCTAGGCAGAGGTAACAATCTAGTGGTTTCAGCTGTTGCAGGATCGAACCCTCCGAACTCTTCCTCCAAGGGTTCTCCTGCCTCCAGTTGCTTGTCCATACCGTCTGCTCCAGCAGCTAGCAGACCAGCAATGATCAAATAAGGGTTGGCTAAAGGATCCGCACCCCTATATTCGAATGACGGAGCACTGTCTTGATCTCCGGTTACTCTCAACAGAGCAGCTCGATTGATATGGGCCCATGAGATCGTAGAGGGTGCCTCTGGTCCTTGATGGAGTCTCTTGTAAGAGTTCACTGTCGGGGCGGCAAGCAGAGAAAGCCCCTTGGCGTGAGCAAGCTGACCTCCTAGAAAGCTAAGGGCCTGATGATCGAGCATACCGTTGTCCAACACCTTGAACCCCTCTACTTGCTGATGAAGGTGGAGCCCGGATCCAGCTAGATGACCAAATGGCCTAGGCATGAAGGTTGCCTTGAGCCCCAAACGGCTCGCCTCCTCCTTGACAATCTGACGGGATAGGATCAAGGCATCTGCCAAGGCGAGAGGATCAAGATAGTCTATGTCTATTTCGTACTGCCCGTCTGAGGCTTCATGATGAGAAGAAACTACCGGTACACCATAGCTTATAAGCCTCCTAACGGCCTCATGTACCGATTCGAAAGATACAGGGGAATAGTCGCTGTAATATTCACCGCTATCTACGGGGAAGCCGGCGCTATCCAAGAGATAGAACTCTAGTTCAGCACCCGCCCGGTATCGACTAGCCAGATCACCTACGCCTTTCAGCACGGTCATCAATGCTGTCCGTGGATCACCCAAGAAAGGAAGGCCATCGGAACCCCTCACACTGCAGACAACCCGTGCCAATCGGTCAGATAACTTGATCATGGTGCTCATATCCGGTTCCAGCACCATATTTTCTTCAATACTACGAGTTCTGCTCTCCAAAGCAGATCCATCGAATGGCTCTCCAGCTGCGATAACTTGTTGGAAACGTTCAACTGGGATGATCACTGAACGTCCTCCCCCAAAGATGTCCACAAAAGCCAAGGACACAAAGGATACCTCGTGCAGGATCTCTTTCACGTTCACCTTTGACTGCCGTTCCTCACTATGGCTCTCACCCTTTGCGCTATCCATCAACCAACCCACCTTGCTATCAAGACTGCTACTACCACAAGTAAAAGGAACGAAACGGCAATGATGGCAACGAAAAAGAACAGGCGCCTGCCGGACGAGGAAGCCGCCATGCCACCCATTGGTTTCTCTGGGGAGAGATCAAAGGCATCAAGGCTCAGGGAGTTCAAATGATCCAAATCGTAAATAAGTTCATCGGTGCTCTGGTAGCGACTTAGCGGGTTTCGCCTCATCGCTTTGAGCACTACAGCCTCCAAGGCGGGACTAATCTCTGACCTCTTCTTCCTCAGCGGTTCAGGAGAGCGTTGTAGATGTGCTGCCATCACTGCCAGGGAATTATCTCCATAAAACGGAACATCACCAGTGAGCAGTTCATACATCATCACTCCCCAGGAGTAGATGTCACTTCGGTTATCCCCTCGCTCTCCTTGAATCTGCTCTGGGCTCATATAATCAGGAGTACCTAAAGTCTCGGATAGATGACGCCAGGTCAACCGACGAGCTCCTTGAGCAAGGGCCGTTCCGAAGTCCACAACTTTGAGCACTTCATCGCCGGTTGGTTGAGCACCGGCCGAAGGCTTGGGCGTAACTAGTATGTTCTCTGGTTTCAGATCCCTGTGCACTATCCCTGAGGCATGGAGGTACGATAGTGCCTCTGCTATCTGGTGACCGAAGGATAGGGCGACCGATATAGGAAGCGGCACCTGTTGTTCGGACAACAACTGTCTCAACGTAATCCCCTCTACATATTCCAGAACTAGGTATGGCTCGCTCCTATGCTCTCCGAAGTCAAGGCTGGCCTGTACTCCTGGATGTGCCAAATGACGCGCTATGTCAATTTCTCTTCGGTAGCGTTGGTAAATGGCGGGATCTGCAAAAAGAAGTGGATTGGGAAACTTCAGTACCACCATAGAGCCATCGCGGATGTCCTTTGCCTTGAAGGCCTCTCCATATCCGCCCTCCCCTAGCTCCTCCAAAAGCTCATAGCTGTCCACTACCTCACCAATCTCATGTTTCATCGTCTGCGTCGCACTCTCCGCCACAGTAAACCGGTTTTCCCTCTGTTCGACATAGAAGTTTCTCTCATGAAACGAACAGCGGCCACCGTGACATTATCATGAGCCCCACGATCCAATGCTAGTGCAACCAGCTGAGTGACTACCTGGGTAGCAGAGGACTTTGCCTGGGTCAACAAATCCCTACCAAACAACAGCTGATGCTCGAAGGGCACAGGGAAGTGACCCAACAATGACTCGGTGTCCGGCTTGGACCTGTAGGTAATCTCTGCATCCCTAATCGTATGAGCAATTTCTTGTTTGGACACCAGATTCCAAAGGCCATCACTGCAAAGTACCACCCAATCGCCGGAGTTCAATGGTTGACTTAGCATGTCCACTCTCACAACCAGGTCGCCCCCCAGACACCTGGTCAACTGAGAACGAGAGGGGTGGGTACGAGCTTGCTCAGGCGTTATGAGCCCCATGCGCAGCATCTCTGCAGCTTGACTATGGTCAGCAGTAAGTTGCGTTATCGCATTGCCCCTCAGCAGGTAGGCCCTCGAATCTCCCACATGTCCAAATACTGCCTCTCCCTTAGTGGCAACCATAATGGTCATGGTGGTTCCCATCCTGAGACCATGGACAACCGCCATCTCCTCCAAGATGGTTGAGTTGGCTTGGCGAATTGCTTTTCTGACCGCTTGATAAGCATTCACCACCTTCTCGCTCTTCAAGTAGGAGATGACGGATTCCACCGCGATACGACTGGCACGATCTCCCGCGCTCAACCCGCCTAATCCATCAGCCACTACGAGAACAGTGGCTCGTTCATCATCCAAGTGGGTAGAAGCAGTGACAAGGCTGTGTGCTGCATAATCTTCGTTACGAGGACGAAGCTTGCCAGGGTCCGACAGAAGGGCCCATTCGAGGCAGGGATCTTCTCCACTGGCAAAAAGTCTGCCATTGCCGACATCCTCACTCAACCCTCTAGCCCCAGGTTCTACAGTGAAGTTGCTCTGCCTCGAGATAGTCCTTCCTTTCAACAACCGCAGTTGCTCCATGTCCAGGAAGCTGCAGTGGGTGCACCAGTCGTATCATGCCGGTAGAGATACCTTGGATGCTGTACTGTGATCATCCAGCACCTTGACCCCTCTCATTCGAGGATTCACCTTGACCCAAATGGCTCCAGCTACTACCCACGCAGCTACGATACCGAGAGCTACATAGGCATCCAGAGAAGAGGAGCCACCAGCTTTCACTGCTAGGTAGACCACTCCAACAAACTCAGCCAAGTTCATGACCAAACCTAAGCCGGGAATTACTGAGTGCTTGATGGGATGACGATCTGCCCTACCAGCAAAGGCTATGAGTGCAACTAGACAAGTCATGCCATAGACAAGGAACGTACCCGTATTGGAAGCCAAGGTGATCTGAGTAAGGGTGTTCACCGATTTGAGTCCGTAAATTCCAAGAAGTGCAGATATTCCTGTCAGTACCCATATGCTTGCATAAGGGGTAGCAAACTTGCCATGCAGAAACGACAGCAAGCTAGGCATTTCCTTCTCCCGTGCCATCGCATAGGTGACCCTTACCCCTGTGTTCAGACAAGCCAATGTGGTCCCGACCAAGGCGAGCAAGACCGTAGCCGCCATGATAAGAGCTAACACTACGCCTACGCCATGACCAAAGGTCATATTGCCCATTTTGGTAACCATGTCTCCTATGGGCGCAGAGGCGTTGGCTGCTGCAGCATAACCTCCTACATAGCTCTTTCCACTGCCGGTTGATATCGTCCCTCCGCCTATCACATAGTTGGCAGCCAAATACTCAAATAAATAGCAAATAGCTCCTTGAATGATCAGAGAGAGCATGACGCCCCTCTTCACATCTCGTTCTGGGTTGCGCGCTTCTGCACCAAGAGCCGTGGCTGACTCGAATCCAACCACCAACAGTATCGCTATGGTGGATTGGTAAAGAACAGAGAGCAAGTTATGGGGTATGATCACCCCACCAAAACCAGAGGGATGCGCATAACCGCCTGCCAAGTGCGGATGAGAGAGGCGAAAGACGATAGCGAACACTCCAAATGCTACTAGAGCAGTGATTTGAACTACGTTGATGATAACTGCCACATTGGTGGAACCAGTTATACCTCTGTAGGCTATGTAACCCACACCACCTGCAAACAGAACAGCAATAGCGGCAAGTGGAAGAAATCCGAGTGCATGACCACCAGTAATAGTTTGATATATGTAACCGACCAATGTAGCACCAAATGCAACCATGATGCCTGGATATATCCAGTAATACAGGTGACTTATCCACCCGAATGACAACTTAGCTAAACGGGCATAACGGCGATGACGCTTCTTCTCCTTATCCAAGAAAGCTGCCTCGGCAAAGTAGTAGCTCGAGCCCGTTCCAGCCCCAGGATATATACGAGCCAGTTCTGCATAACTATATGCTGTGAACATAGCCAGTATCAATGCCAATAACAACCCTGGCCACATAGCCGGAGCAGTTGAATGAGATCCGGCTGACAAAGCTGATTGCTCAGCAAAGGTCGTCCACAAGAATGCTCCCGGAGCAATGAGCGCCATGGCATTAACCGTCACGCCAGTCAACGTAAGCGTGCGCTTCATACTCACGGGAGCTGTAGATTCAGCATTGGCAGCATCCACTTCCTATTCCTCCTTGCTTTGTTCTCGTCCTCTTGGATCACATAGAGAATTGATCGATGAGCTGAACTGCCGAGATTGAATAGCCTCATGTTGCATGGAAAGCAATCCAATCTGGAACAAGGGTAAGCAATGATTATTTCGTAACTGTCACCCCTTGTTTAAGGATGAGTAAATAGTTTGTTAACGGAGCGTATCTTCGGTGCTCACCCAGCTAATGTGACAGGAGGAACAAAAGAGAAGAAAAAAGAGGGAGCTGAGGTCACAGCACCTGTCGCCTCTTGTCGGGTTGGCTTCTGTATATAGTAACGTCTGCCTGCCAAGCCATGGCCGTGGCCACCCCTACGGCAATCATCGCTGGAGGCATGATCCCAATGGTACCGGTCATCTCAGCCACCATCACCAGAACGGCGAAGGGTGCACGTGATGCACTACCAAAGCAAGCCATCATGGACACGATGACAAAAGGAACCGCACTGTGAGGTATGCCCGGAACTACACCGTGAAACAATCGCCAGAAAGCTGCACCAGTAAAGGCTCCTATAACTATGCCTGGGCCAAATGTTCCCCCAATCCCTCCAGATCCCAATGAAGCAGAGGTCGTAAGGATGTGCAAGAATGGTACGGCCAAGATGATCCACAAAGGTATGCTCACCATTCCAGCCTGCAAAGACCTCTGCACCCAACCATTGCCTGTACCTAGAACCTCGGGAACTGCCAAAGCCACCACCCCTGTAACTGCCCCACCCATGCTAACTTTGAGCAAAAAAGGAATCTTCCGTCTCGCAAACCAATCAGAGATGCCGTAAAAACCCTTTGCATAGAGGATTCCCATACCACCAGCAACGACTCCTAAGAGTAAATACCAGAGCAAGTTCAGTGGATGATTAAATACATACGGTTTTCCTTTATAAGCAAATAAAAGCCGGAATCCATTGATGCTACCGAATACCCCGTAAGCAACTGCAGATGCAATAGCGGAAGGAATGAGTACCTCAGCCTCCAGGTCTTGACGGTAGAGGATTTCAGCAGAAAATATAGCGCCACCTAAGGGAGCTCTGAATATAGCACCAATGCCCGAGCCAATCCCAGAAGCTACAGCTATGCGTGCATCCCCAGGCGAAAGATAGAGTGTCCGGGCAAGCATCGAAGCAGTTCCACCGGTAATTTGTGCTGTTGGACCTTCTGGACCAGCAGATCCTCCTGAACCAATAGTCGCTGCTGCTGCAAGAATTTCTCCTATGACAGCTCGAAAGCGCATACCCCAAGGATTTTTATGTGCCGCCAACAGGACACCGTCAATCCCGTGATCTTTGACTTTAGGAGCCAAAGTGGAAATGATAATGCCGGCAAGCAACGCTCCGCTTGTTGTAATAAGCGGTAAAGCCCATGGCCGCAAATACTTTGCTGAGCCATGATGATCACCGCTCGCTGCTGAAGTTGGGACATGATACCCAACAACTATGCCAAGGAAGAAATGAGTAGAGATGGAGAGCAAGTCTGCGAATACAACGGCTCCAAGCCCACCACCTACTCCTATGAGAACGCCAAGAAATAACCACTTTCGTAAGTAACCTCCGTACAAGAAATGCGATGACAAACTAACAAGCTTTTGACGAACGATATAGGCTATCTCTGCGAGGCCAATGGTTGCCTTATTCATGCAAATCTTGAGCTTGCTCAAATTGGCCACTCTCTAACAGTTGTCTTGTCGAAATCTCTAAGATCTCCTAAGGTAAAATCAACTACTTCAGGGTTAGCAGCTTCCTGGTAATTTCTCTCTCCGTCTTCGATCTGAGATGTGCTCACAGGGTCAGAGGGGGTTCGGAGGACAGTACCTGACGTAGTCGATTGAAAAGAAGAAGGAGCTTTACCTACCGTTTCGCTTGGAGCAGTGGGGTTGGCACTAAAGCTTTTCTCGGCAACCTCGGTAAAGACAGAGAGAGCTTCTACTATCTCTCTCTGCTGGCGGAAGGAGAGTACACTCAGGATACGCCCTAGCTCTTCCCGCCTCCGATCCGTCACCTCCGAGATCAACTGGCGCCCGAAACTGGATAGGAAGATAGTAGTTTGGCGCCGGTCTCCTCTGGAGCGTTGCCGTCGAATCAAACCTTTGCGCACAAGCCGATCGCACAAGCGGGTCACCGTCGAAGAACTGACCGAAAGTTCCTCGGCTAAATCAGAGACGGTGAGGCCCGGGCGACGGTTAAGAACCACCATCGCTCTGTACTGAGCTAGAGTGATGTCCGCATCCAAACCAACGAGCGAACGTGCAGCAACAGCTACTAAAGCTCTACTGGCTTCAAGAACAACTTCCACCACTGAGACATTTTCATTAGGTTTATCAGGGATCTCGTTGGTTCCAACATTCTCCCGTAATTTCTTCGACATTGTTCATAGCGTCCTATCTATGAGCCCCTACGAGCCTCCTTTAACTGCTCTTTAACGACGCTCTATAGCGACATACAATACTTGCATGTAACAAATATTGCATGCAACACTCATTGCATCAGCCAAATGTACCTGGTAGTAAAGATATCCCTGCTGTGAGATCTAGCTGTTCATCTCTTGGATGTTCAGCTCTATGGCTACAGGAGTGCCCGGAGTCGAATGGGAAGGAGTATCAAAAAATTGTGATATATTCTTGGTTACGCAAGCAAACTCTGCTGCGTGAGCCCACTGGTAGCCGTTCGATTCTCATCGCCGGATTGCAAGTGCGCATGAGAGAACGGAGTAAGTTTTGTCATCATCCCACATAAATGCAGCTACACCTGTGCCTTCGTTTGCGGACCTAGGTGTACCGTCTGAACTAATCAAGATTTTGGAACAGCGAAGGATAACCGTACCGCTTCCTGTTCAAATAGTGACATTTGGCGAAGCAGTTGCTGGAAAAGACCTAGCTGCACGGGCACCGACTGGCTCAGGGAAAACCCTTGCCTTCGGTCTCCCCATGATCTCAAGGCTCTCCCATGACAAAATGCGCTCCCCAACAGGATTGATACTCGCCCCCACCCGTGAACTGGCAGCCCAGATAAGCAACGAGCTAAGCCCTCTTGCCGTAGCTCGCAATCTACGCGTACAGTCATTCTACGGAGGCGTTGGCTTCAGCGCCCAGCTGCGTTCCCTCCGTAAGGGCACAGACATTGCCGTTGCCTGTCCAGGAAGGCTCGAAGACTTGATGCGAAGCGGTCGCATCCAGCTCGGTGGGGTAAAGATGGTCGTAGTCGACGAAGCTGATCGAATGGCAGACATGGGCTTCCTCCCTGCTGTCAGAGGCATCCTCGATGCCATCAAGGAGGACCATCAGACCTTGTTGTTCTCCGCCACCTTGGATAACGATGTCAAGGTGATCATGGACTCCTATCAACACAACCCCACCTACTATGAGATAGACCTAGACGACGAGAGCAAACGCCGTATAACCCACCAATTCCACATAGTGGAGCAAGCTGAGCGCACAGCTCTATGCGCAAAGCTCATATCTGCTCAAAGCTCAACTGTGGTATTCGTACGTACCAAGCATGGGGCAGACCGACTTGCTAAACAACTCTCTCACCAGGGAATCAATGCTGCCGCCATACATGGCGATCTGACTCAGAACCAGCGGGAGCGCGCCTTGACTGCATTCCGTAAGGGGACAGTACAAACCTTGGTAGCCACTGACGTGGCCGCTAGAGGAGTACATGTGGATGACGTTGGTTGTGTAATCCACTACGACCTGCCTGAAAATGCCAAATCGTACTTACATAGGTCGGGACGTACCGCTAGGGCAGGTGCCAAGGGCACTGTAGTAGCTCTGGTCACACCGAAACAACGAGCGATGGCAAAGAACATCAAGTCAACCTTGAAGCTCAATGCAGAGTTCATAGGAGACTTTCCCTCAAGAAAACCTACTAGGAAGCGAGATGCCTTATTCGTATCCGCCACACCTCGGGCCCAGCTTCCAGGTACTCCCAAGTAAACTCTCCTGGATACTCAGCCTGAAACTGGTAGTAAAGCGGTTTTGGGTCATGATCGTTTATGAGTACGAATCCAGCTCCGGGCGACAGCATCCGATAGGTGGCAAAGATCTTTTCATGACGTTGAGCTGGAGCGAGAACGCGAACATCCAGCTCTGCGTCGTTCACGGAGGACGCACCATCCGCTCTGGCAAGTTCAAGAGCATGGTGCATCTCTGCAAGCAACTCCACCATGTCCAGCCCTTCCTCGCTCATAAGTCGAGGGAGAAGCAGTTCGTTCTCTTTGCGCACATGAGCAGTGAACAAATCGACCAACTGAGTTGCTATTTGAACTGCTTGTTGGACTGCTTGCATTGCGGCTGAGCTCGCACGCTCCAGAGCTGTTAAGTCGTCAACTAAACCAGTGAGCTTTCGGTGCTCTGCGATCATATCGTTAACCGTATCGGCTAGACCCAAGCCATCAGCAGCAGCATAAACTGTACGTTCTTCAGCCAAAGCATGTGGCAGTACTTCGTCGGTCATATATGCTGTCAGCCCGGCAATAGCAGATTGAAGGGAACCAGCAGTCTCTAGGGTCAGTTGGACACTGGTCGCCCGGTTGGCAACCTCTCTATTCAAGATCTCATGATGCCTCAGCATGGCTTGATACGCCTCTTCAGCGGTGGTTATCATTGCGCCTGTCATCTTTCCCCTCTACTGAAAATAAAAATATATCTCTAGTAAATACTAGAGATATATACAGGCATATGCAACCCTCTTTTGTACTTGAACGGC
>JAMDDE010000042.1:0-31223 GCA_023489235.1 Actinomycetota bacterium
TCGGTTGAGACAAAGCACTTATTTTTCTTGCTCACGCCTTGATCCCTAGTTCCACACAGCGCTTCAGGGCCTTGGCCTTTTTCTCGCTTCCCTCACGCTCACCATGCGATCTCTCACAACTCAAAGTCTATCATGTGGTACATGCACTGACCAATGATGACCAATGCGAGCGTCAACTGCATTACCCGGTGATGACTCCTTTGGTCAAGAGGAGACAACCATAGGGACGCATCTCGGAGGTAGCCACAACCGCAAACGCTTGGCGAGCTCGTTCGTAGAATGCCTCCCTTGGCAGAGAGGCCATTGACAACGACCGTCCTTCAGCCTGCTCGCATGCGGAGAAAACCTCCTGCTGCACCTCTGGAATCTCTAGAGGTGCAGCAACTACCTCCATCCTGACAACAGGCGAGTCGACAAAGGTATCGAGGGGGAAGACGGTAAGAATTGCTCGTGCTGCCGAAACGAGGTCGATACCGGAGAGACGTATTAACCGCTTGGCTATCGATGCAGCAGGAAAATTGCTGTCGACCAAGGCGAGCTCGTCACCGTGGCCCATGGCAGCAAGCACATAGAGCAAGTCGGCATCGAGCAACGGATCAATTCCCTTCAACATGCAGCATCACCCCTATCTGACATCCTCTCCAACGGATCTAAAGCCCGGGACTGACAAGGCGAAGCTCGGTCAGGCTATAGTCGCGCCAATATTACCTCGCAACTGGCCTTACCAAGTCGGTAAGTGAATCAGAGCCACAGTACTTGCTATCGGAAACTGGTGAAGTTGCCGAACTCGAACAGTCCTACCAGCTAAGATAGCTGGATGAAGTTTCGCGTATTCACAGAGCCACAGCAAGGAGCCAGTTACGAGCAACTGCTAACTGTAGCCAAACAAGCAGAGTCGCTTGGTTTCGATGCTTTTTTCAGATCGGACCACTTCTTGAAGATGGGAGCGGTTTCAGGTCTGCCAGGACCCACCGATGCCTGGGCTACATTGGCTGGTCTGGCTAGAGAGACGAAACGAATCCGATTGGGCACTCTACTAACTTCGGCGACATTCCGTTTACCAGGTCACTTGGCCATAACTGTAGCGCAAGTCGACCAGATGAGCAGGGGGCGCATCGAGCTAGGCCTAGGAGCAGGCTGGTATGAACAGGAACATCGTGCCTACGGGATACCGTTCCCCACTCAGAGCGAGAGGTTCGATCGCCTGGAAGAACAACTTGCCATCATCACCGGACTTTGGGAAACCCCTATCGAGCAGAGCTTCTCCTACCAAGGGCGCTACTACCAGCTGGAGAACAGCCCTGGCCTTCCAAAACCCCGTCAACAACCTTACCCGCCAATAATTGTAGGTGGATCAGGGCCAACTAGAACACCTAGACTGGCTGCTCGTTTCGCTGATGAGTACAACATACCGTTTCCCTTGCTGGATGACTTTCTCCAGCTACAGAGGGCAGCCGACAGAGCTTGTGAGGAACAGAACAGAGACCCTGCTTCACTTACAAGATCAGTTGCCCTGGTAGTGTGCTGTGGAGGTAACGAGCAGGAATTCAAAAGACGTGCATCTGCCATCCACCGCGATCCATCGGAACTGCGTTTAGTGGGAGTAGCAGGGCTAGTGGCAGAAGCTATAGAAAAGCTCGAAGCCTTTCGTCGGGCAGGCGCAGAAACCGTCTACCTTCAACTACTCGACTTGGACGACCTCGAACACCTCCAGCTTCTAGCCACAGAGGTGCTACCACACTTGAAGCCATGAGACACTTGAGAACGAGGCGAAAGTCTTTCTCCTCGTTCTCGTCCACGATGAACGAGGTATTTGGTCAAGTAACAGGTATGGTTCGTGAACGTTCCTGTTCGGCTTTGGGAGCACGGATGGTGAGCACCCCATCCTCCAAAGTGGCAGTAACTCCCTCTTCGTTGATCTCTCCAGGCAGCACCACCTCGTAACGGAGGGTTCCTACTGCCCGGGCACGACGTCTGACCACGCCCTTGCGCTCGCGTTCCTTGCGTTCTCCACTTACTATGAGCCTTCGTCCGGCAACTTCGACATGAATATCCTCTTTGCGCACTCCAGGTACCTCCACCTCCAACAGGAAGGCATCATCGGTCTCTTCCAGGTCAGCTAGGGGGAGCTGATCGTCCTCGGAGAAGAACGACGAGAAAGGAGCGGTGCGATCGAAGAAAGCCTGTAGTTGATGGCGCAATCGATTGAGTTCGGCAAAGGGATCGAAGACAACCTCTTCGCTGCTGTCCTTACGAATTGGAAGTGCCATCGTGACCTCCTTCACTCTGCTCTGTGCGTCGCTCAGCGCAATCAACGACATCCGTCAACTTGGTTGCAACATCCTGATCTTGCGACGCACAACCTTCTACACCCATCTATGTTGCCACGACCCTCTCTCTTGCGCACATACTTCATCGAACTTGCAGATTAACAGTGGTGCCACGAAAGGGAAATCCCTACTCATATCCATGGGGCAGATGCCAGTCGAATCATCATGCAGTAGTCGAGAGGCAATAACGTGCACAAACAACGTGCACATAGGACATTCCGTTCAACCGACGCCCTCCCCATGGATAACAAGCCAAGGATTGTAGAGCGCGTACTGGACATAGATAGAATGAAGCAGCGGTATGTAGTCAGCACTTACGTCAACTACTCAAGAAGGCAAAGGAGGGGGCATGAATACCGAGGTGAAGGGGACAACGCTTCCAGTGCTCGAGGTAGTACTGGACATAGGCGAGGAGGTGATCTCTACCCACGGAGAGCTCTCATGGATGTCGCCAAATCTGGAGATGTCCCAGACGACGGGAACGGGGGGTAAACACGGACTCATGGCTGGTCTCAAACGCTTAGCAGGAGGAGGCGGCCTGTTCCTCACTCGCTACAGAGCCAGCAATGGGCAGGCTATGGTTGCCTTTGCTGCCAAGCTCCCTGGACGTATCTTCCCAGTAGAAATCACTTCAGGAGCTGGTTTCTACGTGCATAGACATGGATGGCTATGTGCCACACCGGAAGTACAGCCCTCCGTCGGATTCCAACAGAGCTTCCGTGGGGGACTTTGGGGGGGTGATGGATTCGTGCTCGAGCGCCTGGAGGGACAGGGCACTGCTTGGGTCGAACTTGCAGGAGAGATCATGACCTATGACCTCGCATCAGGCCAGAGCTTACTCGTACATCCAGGACACGTAGGGGTGTTCCAAGATACCGTCAGTTTCCAGATGACTCGTGTCCCTGGCATAGCCAACAAGCTCTTCGGAGAGGACGGATTCCACTTGGTAGCATTGACTGGACCAGGAACCGTATGGCTGCAGAGCATGCCGCTGCCAATTCTGGCACACTCGCTCTCTCCCTATCTGGGAAACGTCTCCACAACAGGTGCGGCAGCCACAGGGGGTATTGCTGGAGGGGTGATCGGCAATTTGATCGGTCGTGACGTTTGAGCACATCCGAGGTGCGCGACTAGAGATGGCCGTAAAGCCGTAGCATATGGCATGGACTTGCTCCCTAGTCACTACGAAGAGCTTCGGGACAGGGCAGATGCCGTAGAGGTAGGGAGGAACACTCTATCGTTCTCGGAGCTCTCGGAGGCCGCATCGACAGTAGCAGCCAAGGTGGAGGGTTCCCATGTAGTCGCCTTGGAGGCTACAGCGACGATGGAAACCATCGTCGCTGTAGTGGGCTGCCTCATGGCCAATGTTGCGGTAGTACCCATTCCGCCCGATGCTGGCTTGGCCGAGAGGATACACATCCTTACTGATTCAAATGCTTCCGTTCTGCTTACGACACCAACCTTAGAGGGATCTCCCAAGCAGCTCTTCAGCCAAGATGGGTCGGTCGCAACCGGAGGAATCCAACCTTTCATTGCTCACACTACTCCGGACTCCCTCTCGCCAACCAACGCCGCGGTGGCCTCAACCATGGCTCAGATGGTAGAGACCATACCCATAACCATTGCTCATAGGGCCCCCAGTAGCTTTCATCCAGCTAAACGCCAACCTGGGGATCCGGCCATGATACTTTACACAAGCGGCACCACTGGTCCATCCAAAGGAGTGGTGATCACCTGGAATGCCATAGAAGCTGATCTAAACGGCATTGCGACAGCATGGAACTGGACTCAAGAGGACGTACTGGTGCACGGCCTTCCCCTCTTCCATGTTCACGGATTGATTCTCGGTGTCATTGGAGCACTCTGGATGGGTAGCAAGCTGGTCCACACGCTTCGCCCAACAGCCACTGACTATGCAGAAGCTGCAAACAAGGGGGGTACTTTATTCTTCGGAGTCCCTACTGTCTGGTCGCGTCTCACAAAGGAGCCGGATTCAGCTAGGGCACTGAGGAAGGCTCGCTTGCTGGTCTCCGGTAGCGCTGCCTTGCCTGTAACGGTTTTCGAACACCTCAAGTCGCTCACTGGCCAGGCCCCCATAGAACGCTATGGGATGACGGAGACGCTCATCACCTTGAGCACGCGAGCGGACGGAGAGCGTAGGCCGGGATGGGTAGGAATGCCGCTACCGAACATAGAAGCCCGTGTGGTAGACGAAGAAGGAATACCGGTGCCAGCCGATGGCGACAGCGTTGGCTCCTTGGAGGTTAAGGGGCCAACGCTGATGATCGGATATCTCAACCAACCAGAGACGACAGCCAAGGCTTACAGCAAGGATGGTTGGTTCCACACAGGAGATGCAGCTTGCGTCGACGAAGGTAGTTTCTACAGGATCGTAGGGCGAGAGTCAACGGATCTCATCCAGAGCGGTGGCTACCGCATAGGTGCAGGAGAGGTGGAAACTGCTCTTCTTGCTCATCCTGCTGTGGTAGACGCCGCAGTGGTGGGCGAGGCAGACGACGACTTGGGACAGGTAGTCGTAGCCTATGTGGTAGCCAACAACGTAACCGAGACGGAACTCGAACGCTTTGTGGCGACTACCCTTGCAGTGCACAAACGTCCTCGAAGGGTAGTCTTCGTGGACAGCTTGCCACGTAACGCTATGGGGAAGGTACAAAAACAGCTCCTTGGCCAAAGCTAGAGATTTCCGGAGCGTACCTGTTCAAACCGCATTTTGCCAACTCGCTCCTTTCGTACATAACCATGGTCAACAAACCACTCGACCGACCGCCGAATAGCCTCGATAGCCGGTCGTGATGTATAACCCAACTCTTGTCGAGCCCTGGTATCGTCGAAGACCATACGGGTGGTGGACATGAGAGTTCCTTCGAGGGGAACCGAAGGCTCTTTCCGGAGCACCATACCCTCCAAGCCATAGGATGCATAAGCAATGGCCAAGGCCAATGCTCGAGGGATTCGATACCGTGGGGCTCGGAGCCCGGTTATCGATGCGAGGATCTCCAGGATCTGGCGAAACTCCAAGTTCTCTCCCCCTAGGATATAACTCCTGCCTGGTGCTCCTTTCTCCATGGCCAACAGATGTCCGCTGGCCACATCATCCACATCCACGACATTGAGGGCAGTATCCACATAAGCAGGCATCCTGCCATTCAAGAAATCCAAGACGATCTTCCCTGTGGGGGTAGGCGAGCGATCCCCGGGCCCAAGGGGAAGGGTCGGATGCACCAGCACCACCGGTAGGCCTTCAGCAGCCGCCCTGAGGACTTCGTGTTCGGCAACATACTTGGACTGTTTGTACCATCCAAACAAGTGGTGCACTCGGGCAAAGGAACTCTCGTCCACGGCCATACCATCTCTGTCCAGGCCTATGGTCCCAACGGTGCTGGTGTAAACTACTCGTTCGCATCCTGCCTTCCGAGCAGCTTTGAGGACATTGACTGTTCCTCCTACGTTGACCTCGTAGAACTCCTCTGGATCCCGCAACCAGAAGCGATAAAGAGCAGCTACATGCATGACTGCTTGACATCCGGCCACTGCTCGATCCACCTTCGAGCTATCCCGCAGATCAGCGTATACCCGTTCTATCCTTAACCCGTCAAGGTTTGCGCTATCTGCATGCGGCTGCAGCAGAGCGACTACATGAATGCCTCGGTTGACCAAGGCACGAGTAACTGCCGAGCCGATGAAGCCAGCTGCACCAGTGACAAGAACCCGGATACTGTCATCTCCTTTTGTGATCAACGCCCAACAGAAGTCAGAGAGTACTTCAGAAGATTCTACTGGCGAACTACTGCTTTGGTTCAACGTCGAGGATACCCACCTGCATTGGCCAGCACATTCATCGGGTGGTAAGAATAGTTGCGATTAATCGCTAAAACTACTTGCTCATCGTGCCGATAATCCAATAGGGATGTGATTGGTTGTCTTCGGACTGAACTAGCACACGGTTTTCGTGTCGATACCTATAGAACGCTTGGAACAAGAAATGCAGCTCGATGAGTAGTAACAGCTACAACAAAGCGCTGGATGAAGACCTCTTTGTAGGTCTAAACTTCGGACCTGGCCAATTTCCGTTGCAAGACTACCGCTTCTGGCTCTACCAAGGCCAACTGGCAGGGATACTCACCATATACCTACTGACCAACCTGGCCTATGAACACCGAATCATAACCGTACCGGACTTCGTCTGGCTCCTCTTGCTACTGCTCCCCGTGATCACTAGCGTAAGGGTCTTCGGAATGGTTGGTGCGCTGGGCATAGCTTCAGAAGGGATTCTAGGGTCTGTAATCATCCTCCTCTCCTTCGCCCATAGCAATGGAGATATATGGGGGGCCTCCAGTATCCTGGCCATAGTCTTCATCGTCGCCGTGCTCCTGGGCAACCAGGTTGAGAGGGAACGATCCGCTAGAAAAACCTTGGCCGAATCCGAACAGCGATTTCGTCTTGCATTTCAAAGTAGCGGTACGGGGATGGTCCTTCTCGACTTGGAGGACAGGATCTTGCAGTTGAACAGTGCCTTCTGTGAGATGCTCGGGTACTCCTCGGATCAGTTGGTCGGCAAGACATCCGAGTACATCACTCACCCCGATGACAAACACATAACCGGTGCAGCTCAGCAAAGCCTCATAAGTGGCGAGTCAGAGGACGTTCACTACAGAAAGCGCTTCCTTAGAAGTGACGGCCAGGTGGTCTACGCTGAGGTGTGTAGGTCACTTGCTCGCAGTTATGACGGAACTCCTCTCTATGTGGTCTCCTCCATCCGAGACATCACAGCTGAACGCTCCCTGCTCGAGCAGCTGTCGCATCACTCTCTTCACGACCCGCTCACTGACCTGCCCAACAGGATATTTCTCGAAGATCGCCTGGACAAGGTCCAAGCACAAATACGACACTATGGCGGACAGGTTGTTCTATTCCTATTGGACTTGCGCAGATTCAGAGAGGTGAACGAGGCTCTAGGTCACCGGGTGGGAGACGAGCTGTTGGTGAAGATATCCCAGAGGCTACTGTCCACCATTGCGTCCTCGGGAACTCTTTGTCGACCAAGCGGAGATCGTTTTGCCTACTTGAGCGAGAACCTAGCCTCTCTGGACGAGGTTGATACATTAGCAAGAAGATTGCTAGGAGCATTCGAGGAACCATTCCAGCTTGGTCGTGACCATATCTCCCAAAGCGCTAGCATGGGTGCTGTCGTATGCACCGAGGGGACAAAAGACAGTGCCGAACTGTTGCAGTATGCAGAGCTCGCCCTCTACGAGGCCAAGAGACAAGGGAAGGGTAGTTTCGTACTCTTCGATCCTCAGATGTACGAAGACCTGGAGAAACGCTACCAACTGAGTCAAGAACTTGGTCGAGCCCTGGGGCAAGGAGAGATAACCATGTACTACCAGCCAATTGTAGATCTAGCTACTGGATCGCCTGTTGGCTTCGAAGCCCTCATGCGATGGCGGCACAAGGAGATGGGCTTCATTCCCCCTGATCGGTTCATACCTTTGGCTGAGCAAAGCGAGCTCATCTACGATCTCGGGGCATTCGCCCTCTCCCATGCTGCCCTTACCGCTAGCTCCTGGCAGACAAGAACGGAAGGTTCAAGAACACCTTTCGTGACCGTGAACCTATCCGTCCATCAATTCCTCGACCAAGAACTACTTAACAAGATCGAACAGGCCCTTCGGGGCTCTGGACTTGACCCGAGTCAATTGGTGATCGAGATCACCGAGAGTACATCGCTTGCCGAAACCGGCTCTGGGAGAAAAATCATAGAAGGGCTCCGCTCCCTAGGCGTGCAAGTAGCCCTTGACGACTTCGGCACCGGCTATTCCTCACTCTCCTACCTCACTTCGATACATCCAACCATGATCAAGATCGATCGAGTATTCGTTACCTCCTCTGCTACCAGCCATTACGACCAACGGCTACTAGAAGCAATCGTCTCCATGGGCCACGGATTGGATGTAGCAGTTGTAGCTGAGGGCATCGAGACAGCCGCCCAGCTGGATCGCTTGCGAAGTATAGGATGTGACCTAGGTCAAGGCTACCTGTTCTCTCCTGCCGTACCGGTCTCGCAGATCGACCAAATGCTCGAGTGAACAAGTGAGCAATCAAGAAAAATAAATCGGTTGCTATCAGCTTGTTGAAGCATCGTTGTTTGGCTCGGATCGCGGAAGTCGTCAGGGAAACAGCTGCGATCGCTACAGTGTAGCTATGAAAGCAGCTATTCTCCATGACTACGGCACCGTACCGATCGTCTCCACAGTAGAGGAACCCACCGCAGGGATCGGTGAAGCTCTCGTCCAGGTTGACTACGCTGCATTGAACCCCGTGGACCTACGGATAGCCAGTGGGAAGTTCTACGCTGGTGCTCACGATCTCCCTTACGTGGTCGGAAGCGAAGGCGTGGGAAGGGTAGTTGACTCCAGGAAGTGGGCAAGTGGAACTGAGGTATATTTCGCTAGCGGGAGGCCTGGCGCGATCTGCGAGAGGGTCGCGGTAGAAGACAACTCATTGGTACCCATACCATCCGGTCTTGACAAGACAACTGCTGCGGGGTTGGGTGTCCCTGGAATTGCAGCTTATCTAGGTCTTGTTGACAAGGGAGGAATGAAGCAAGGCGAACGTGTGGTAGTCCTTGGAGCTACCGGGGCCGTGGGCTGGATTGGAGCCCAGTTGGCTCGAGTGTTGGGCGCTGGAAGGATCGTAGCTGTAGGAAGGAACCGAGCGGCACTCGAAAGGATCGTCGGCTCTGGTAACGCTCACGCATACGTGGTCCTTCACGGTCAATCCGTAGACGATCTAGCTCGTGAGATAGAAGATGCTGTCGAAGGAAAGACAGACCTTATCATCGATCCGCTCTGGGGTGAACCAGCATTGGCTGCAATGAAGACTTTGGCTACGGGGGGTCGCCTGATCAACATAGGCGAGTCCGCTGGAGCCGCACTAGAGATTCCTTCGGCACTGGTGCGTTCGAAGAATATGCAGATAATCGGTCATACCAACTTCGCTATAAGTTGGACCCGTCAGCAAGAGGTTCTCCGAACACTGTTTGATTACGCTGTGGCAGGAGAGCTTTCCATCGAGCATCGGGTCTTCAGTATGGAGGAGATAGCCGATGCGTGGCATCTGCAGGCAGATTCACCGGGGTCGAAGCTCCTCCTAGCCTGTAGTTAGCCTGAATCCGGTCAGGACCCCCAACCTGGTCAGTGGGCCGCCCGGGGCTCGAACCCGGCACCTTGGGATTAAAAGTCCCCTGCTCTACCCGATGAGCTAGCGGCCCTCGACTTTGAATAGCTTACCCGACTGAAATAGGAGATTTGAGCAAACAACACCAATATCGTAGATGATCACCGGTGCAACTTTGCTCGCACGAAGCTGATAGAACTGCTACATGGGACGCACCTACGACAGTATCGAACCCCATCTTGTCCAATTCATCACCAACCAACATATCTTCTTCGTTGGGACTGCCCCATCCGGTCCCGAAGGCCACGTGAACATATCTCCTAAGGGTTACAACACCTTGAGAATACTGGGACCAAGAAGAGTCGCATATGCCGACCTAACTGGCAGCGGCATAGAGACAGTGGCCCATCTGAGGGAGAACGGTCGCATCGTGCTCATGTTCTGCGCGTTCACCGGTCCCCCTCGCATCCTCCGGCTGCACGGGAAAGGCTCGGTAATAGAGCCGACCGATGATGCCTTCGATGAAATGAGCAAACTCGTCCCCATCCCTCTTGGGCTACGGGCAATCATAGATGTCGACATAGAACGCATATCCGATTCCTGTGGATATGGCGTCCCGATCATGCACTTCCAAGAGGACCGCGACCAACTGAGACGATGGACGGAGAAGAAGGGAGATGAAGGACTTCGCCAGTACTGGGCGAGAGAGAATGCCACTAGCATAGATGGACTCCCTGGACTGAGTTCATGAGCCTCACGAATACATACGCTAGTTTTCACCACCCAGTTCCATGTACCTCTCGAGCAAGCGCTCAGCTACTGCAGTACCCACATGCACCAGATCACGAGGGGCCAACACCTTGGCATCTGGACCGAGGCGAAGCAGCAACCTCTCCAGCCAAGCTCTTCCCCCTACAGGCAGAGAGATGATCAAACGTCCCCCTCCTCTACTCTCTACCCCCAACACTGGATAGGCTTCGGTTACCCAACGTGCTTTTTCGCTGACATCCAAGGTGACCACCAGATCGTCGTCTGCCGGGATAAACGCTCGGTCATGTCCTACAACGTCGGAACCATATCTTTGCCTATGGGCTTCTAGAAGTTGTTCGTCCTCGGTCCCTGACGAATGCACCTGAACGATCCGATCGACCCTGAATCGGCGCAATGCAGCCGCATGCTCGCAAAATGCATCACAGTACCAGTACCCGTCGATGGCCACCACCGCTAGCGGCACGATTTTTCGCCACCGCAACTCATCTCGGGAGGCAGAGTAGTACTCTATCTCCAGCTTCTCTCCACGACTAACCGCCCTGCGAATGCTCCCCAGGTGCACGGGCTCATCCAAGTCCACTTGAAGCCTCCCTTCGGAACCAACTGCTCGTTCCAGCTTGGCAAGAGCACTGGCCAGGGCACCATCTGTATCAGCACCAGGGACAGCCATTATAGCCTTCGCAGAGGCAATCAAAGCCAGCGCCTCTCTGCTGTTCAACCTTCTCCGGCGGGCAAAACCCTCCCCAAGACGCGCAGTTACCTTGTCTCCCTCCACCAACAGGTCGATGAGCTGGTCGGGAGTGTAAGGGGGTAGGCCACAGCAGGCAGCTAACTCTAGTTCTTGTACGAGCTCATGAGAGTCCATTCCGAATCTCCGAGACAGCTCCGTTATGGATGCCTCTCCTCTCCTCGCCAAGTATGCCAAGATAGCCAAAAGCCTCCGCAATCGTTCCCCTGCTTTCATTCGTTGAGATCGTTTATATCTACGAGAGTGGGACTCATGGGCGTCTTTTGACAACACCGGGGAGGGCGAGTCATCCTTGGCCTCAGAGAAAGAGGCTTGCTGCAAATATCCCCCGCCAGTATCTCCATTTCGCATAGAGGGGCGTTCCACAGCCATAGGCACATTTCGCAGGTCATCGTAGTCAACGGGCATCGCATTATCGCGGAGCATGGCCTTGAGCCAATCGACCACGAAGTCGACCAGCTCAGGAGGTTCGATTACTATCGCGTGAGACAAGAATCCAAACAGCCAAGAGCGAAAGGCAGAGCGGTTGGTCACTTCCAACTCGAGCTGGACAGACCCATCGGAAACTTCCTCGAACTCGACACTGGGAGCAAGCTCAGCTCGCATCCAGGAAACTGCCGATGGATCGATCAGCACTTTGGCCAGAAGAAGCTCTTCGTCACCGGCTCTCCAAGGGGCTAGATCGAGCAACTCGACCAGCTGCTTTTTCCTGCGGATCCTCGGAGTAGCTTCGCTGTCGTGATCACCAAGGGCATCGGGACGCCCCAGAGAAGGGTTGCTGGAGAGGTCGGCCGGACCCATCCAGTTGCTGTTTGTTGGGATGTTTGTTGGGATGTTTGTTGGGATGTTTGTTGGGATGTTTGTTGGGATGTTTGTTGAGGTACTGTAATCATCAGGAGAGGTCGATCCGATGGTGCTACTTTCTTTTTTGGATGCAACGGGGGTAACCTTCCCCTCCAGGCGATCAGCTCGGAAAAGCCTGAAGCCTGAGCGACTCCTATCCCATCCTGCCAAGTACCAGTGACCGCGCTTGAAGAACAAGCCTTCAACTACTAGATTACGTTGGATACCTTTGTACTCAAAGGTTATGGGCTCTTGTGATCTCAAGGCATCGAACAGATCAGCTAAGACTGGCAGATCGGGTATGGTCGCAACCAGTCCAGCACTGGGTAGTGATTCAACTCCTATCTTCGAGAGCGCTTCAGTAGCGGTAGAATCACCTAAGTGGACACCGGCAACGGCAATATTCAATGCAACTTGTTCTTCAGGACTTAGCTCCAAGGATGATAGATAGTACTGATCAGCATGAATCCGGTAACCCAGTTGTTCCCGAGCAGCTACAGGCTCTACCGATATAGGGATGCCCTCTTCTCTGAGAGTCCGTTTGTCACGTTCGAATGCCTCACGACAAGCTTCTTCTCCTTCAGGATATCCCGCGACCATGTGAGAGATCTCAGAGATAGTGAGAGGTCGCTTGGTCTCCAACAACACGAGCAGGAGATCAGTAAGACGTTCCAATCGATCCAGCTTCGTCACCATTCACAGGTTATGTCAACCAACACCCCATTTGCTGAATCAACCGTTGCACCAACCCATAATGAACAAAGTGATCTCCTCCATGCTCAAGCTTTGTCCGGATTTATTGGCCGCAAGGAACTCGTGACCAAGAATGAACGGCTCTACTGCTTCCATGCTCAAGCCTCCCCTGCCGACACAATTTGGCCCACAAAAATCCCCTCGGCCACCAGGATACTGGGATGCTGGATACGGGGTGGCCTCAAAACAGATAAGCTATTTGCAGTTAAACATTACGAGGGGGCATGATGTCAAGCCTGCTATTCCTCGGCTCTTTGTTTGCAACCTTGATCTTGGCCAAGGGGGTAAGGCCCTCGGGTACTTCCGCGTCGGGTGCACTAGGAGCAGCCGAACAAACATCGAAGAACCCTCTTGCCTTCCACGCTCATTTCATAGCATGGGTGGCCCTGGGTGCACTCTGTGCTTTATACGTCTTTTCTTGGTGGTACAGCTACAGGTGTAAGGCTAGGAGGAGAGAGGGGGATGCCCACTTAGAGGAGCGAGAAAGAAGTACCCCTCTTCGCCTTCATCGCTGCTTATACGCCATGGGGGGCATTGTGCTACTTGGAGCAGCTATAACCTGGCCATTAGCTGACCTGGCCAAACATTGGTCGCTAACCGCCTTGGTCGCTCAAAGAATGCTACTGGCCCTGATCGTACCTGTCCTGCTTTTGCTCGGTCTTCCCAGGGAGATCGTACTACGGGCAATCAAGCCCCCAACGGTGGACAGGGTGCTCCACTTCGTCACCAGACCAATCATGGCGATCATCATCTTCAACGGCATCACCATCGGAACCCTGCTACCTACCATGCTTAGCCCTGAGCGGCACTCAGGGCTCTTCACTACCTTGATCGAGATTGGCCTTGTGCTGAGCGGAATCATAATGTGGGTACCCGTACTGGACATCCTCCCCGGTACGGCTAAATTATCCCGTACTGTCAAAGCAGGCTATTTGGTTACTCAATCGCTCATACCCAATATTCCTGCCACCTCGTTCCTGCTGGCCACCCATCCCCTATACCACACTTACTCAGTCTCTCCCTCTAGCCTAGGCATCTCTGCCTTGACCGACCAGCGATTAGCAGGCATTACCATCAAAGTCACCACGGTTGTCCTCCTATGGTCAATTGCGGGATATTTGTTCTTCACAGGAAAGCGCAACATTCACGCAGGAATTCCAACCGATACATTCACTTGGGAAGACGTCGAGTGGGAGTTGAGGCGAATCGAGGCACTAGAGCACAGACGAGCAGTGCATCGAAACTGGTTCACCTCGCACAAGAACCACAATACCAAGGGAAACGGAAACACTACAGAGGATCACCACTTACCACCTCCATAGCCAACCACCTCCCACAAGCTCCTCTTGCATCCGAGGAGGATGCGAACAACACATACACCTCATGCAAGAGTTTTAGCAACAATCGCGCTAACATGACCTGTGGCAACTGGTTCACGACAACAGCCGCTACAACAGAACAGCATGACAGCAGAACCGAGCTATGCTGCTGGTATCACCTCTCAGGCAAGAGAACCGTTCTATCGCCTCGACGCAGTCCCTCGATGATGGATCGGTAGGTGCCAGCAGCATCCACCCCCATGGCATCGGTATCCATGATCTTCAATCCCCTCTCTCGATCCATCCCGTAAATTCCGAACCGCGGTTGATAACTGCCCCATTCGTAGTTGTCCACCAGGGTCCAGTGGTAGTAGGCGGTGACTGGCAGACCAGCATCTCTCGCCGCTACCACTGCAGCTATGTTCTCCCTCAGGTAACGCGCGCGGTCCCAACCGTCCAACCGCCGGTAACTACGGCCATTCCTTACTCTGTTGCACATCCCGTTCTCGACCACCCAAGTATCCAGTCCCGGCTCTCCCTCCAGTCGACACCAGCTCACAAGAGCAGTCGGGTCGGGGGACATCTCCCAGAGCATTCGACGTGGGGTCATCACCCTACCCCCGGTCGTACGGCGCCCTGGTACTTTGAGTTCATGCGAGGCAGCTGGGTCGTAGTAGTCGAACTGGCTCACATCCATGGTACGCTCATATGGGCTGGACCACACCACTTCAACTAGACGCTCCAGACTGTCAGTACCAACCTTGAACCTGGAACCAAGCACATCCAACAAGCGGCCAAAGGAATCCATCAAGAACTTGAATGGATCAGAGCGGTCGTACTGGTTGCCAGCTACGGTATCGTCATCACTCATGAACAACCCGCGAAGTCCATCGAGTGCCCTCGATATGCGAGACCTTCCATGAGCGCCCATACCTGCCGGCAGGAGCATTGACTTGGCCATCGCTCGCAGACCAGCTTCTAGAGGATCCGGAGGAGAAAGACCCATGTAGTGTTCTGCTCTCCTCTCCCTTAGGAAGGTGCCTAGATCCTCTTTGGCCACGCCATGGCTGCGTGCTAGCAACAGGTCGGGAAGCATCCTGTCCAACTCGTAGATGCTCAGAGCATAGTTGTTGAAGCCAACTACAGCACCACCTTGGAGCCTATGTATTACCTCGTAAGCACGGACATGTGCCTCCAGGAGATGGAACAACGTTATGAAAGCATCGTTGAAGTCCAGTAATCGACCGGGAGGGAAAACTGGGAAGGCATAAGAGGCTATGGCCAGCATATTCATCTCGTTGATCGTTACCCACTGCGAACATTTATCGCCCAGCGCTCCAAGTACGATCTCTACGAAAGCAGCAAACCGCTGGGGGGAGTCAGGACGTAACCAGAACTCTTCCCCAAGAAAAGCAGGGTGTGTGAAGTGGTGCAAGGTAACCAGTGGTTGAATACCCCTCTCATGGCAAGCATCGAGGATACGACCGTACCCTTCAAGAGCATCGGTGTCTATGTCTCCTTCTTGTGGCTCTATCCGAGCCCACTCCACGCTCATCCTGAAGCCGTTGCACCCCATTCCAGCAACTAGGTCCAGTTGATCCTCGTACTTCCGCCAGAAATCACAGGCTAGACCTGAAGGCTCCACCCTGCCCAACGCCTCCCATAGGCTCCAGTTGTTGGCTGGCTCTCCAGGACCGTTGATACCCCCCTCTACCTGGTAGGATGCAGTAGCCACTCCGAAACGGAATGAATCAGGAATACCAGGAAGGTCATTGTTAACGGAAGTAATGCTCATGCATGCACTTGTTAGCGCACCGAAGAACGAAAAGCAAACTGCTGCTAACCTCTAACCGAGTATTGCACTGCGCAGATCGTCCAGTGACAGCTCGGTGGTAGCCTCTCCTCCGCAGAGATGGCAATGATCCAAGTGACGCCAGGATCGCAAGATGCGTGTTCCTGCTTTGTTGAGCGAAACAGCGAAATATTCCGATTCATCGTCAAGCTCTAATCCGTAATAGGGGCGCCAATCAGTGGCTGCCTGAGAGTTCTCCACGTCAGGACCCTTGAGAACCCTCCTGAAACGACTCTTCTCCGTATCGAATACCCAGGTGCTGTTGCAAGATTCGAGAACGATGATGTTACCTGCTTGTCCATCCGGGTTGGGAGGCACTGTAGACGAGTCCCCCCTCGTGGAGGTTCCTTCCTCGAACTCCCTGTCACCGGTACTGGCCTCGGTACCGACATAGTTAAGCTCTGCAGCTCTGTCCTGGAAGGACTCGGGGGTCTCCTCCTCTTTCGACTCCTTGGACGCCTCTCCTGCGCCACTGGATAAAACAAGCTCGTCAAGGGGGCCACGACCGGACATCTCAAATCCCATGCCTATATCATGCACTAAATTTGCTTGTCCCGTGGCAAGCTCCAGTTGCAGTTGAATGAAGATTTGCACCTTGGATCCCATGACCAAGACCCCCTCGTAAACCTCTAGTTTCGATCCTATGAAAGCTTCAATCCTATGAAGAGGATGGAGACGCTGTCGAGGATCTCATCGCTTTCTCGGGAGACTCGCTTCTACCTCGGTACCTCGTCCAGGAGCCGAGAGGATGTTCAACTCACCTCCCACCAGACGAGCTCTCTCCGCCATACCGGCTAGCCCTAGAGTTCTATCCCCTATGAGGGAGATCGGGACATGAAAGCCTTTGCCGTCATCGACGACCTTGAACTCGATCTGTTCTCCAAAGCGGATATCCACCACCACATGGCTTGCTCCAGCGTGCTTGCCTACATTGGCTAGTGCTTCCTGGGCTATACGATAAAGAGCCAACTCGACCTCCTCGTCCAGGCGCACTTCATCCCCTGAGATCCGCAGAGAGTAGCTGATTCCGCTATGTTGACGGAAATCGTTCAGCAGCCTCTTCAAGCTGGTGAGCAGCCCGAGATCATCGAGTATGGACGGCCTGAGCCCTTGGGATACTCGACGCAGCTCAACTGCGGTCTCCTCCGCTACGGCTCTCAACTGCGCTAATCCCTCTCGCCAGCTAAGTTCAACAGAACTCCCTCCAGCGGGAAAGGCCGCACTCCCCTCTTTGCTGCCACCCTCTGTCGCCTCTCCAAGCTCTGCAAGTGCATCCAGCTTCCGACATAAGAAGAGGAGTTGCTGCACCGGTCCGTCGTGAAGCTCATGGGATACCCGACGACGCTCCTCCTCTTGGCCTCTCAACACAGCACCAGCGTACGCTTCAGCCTCTCTGTGACGAAATGCCTCCTCGGTGACGTCCAGTAGCACTACTTGTAGCAGACTACGACCACTTTGATCGACTATGACGCTCACTGCAGGATGGTAGAGGGAGCCACGGATCTCCAGGTTCGTGGAGTCCGAGCGCTCCGGACGCATTTCCTGAGCAGGGATGTGGTCAGAAAGGGAGGAGAGAAACTCCGTAAGAGGCGATTTCTCTCCTAGTAACTCGGATAGGCTCGTTCTAGCAGGTGCCGAAGTGTCCAGGGAGAACAGCTCCTTTGCTGCCAGGTTCCATTCCTGGACAATGCCGTGGGCGTCTACGATAAGAATTGGTGACTGGTTGGTCTCGAACAGACCCCGATAACGCTTCTCGGCTGCCAAATGCGCCTCTCGTTGCTCCTGGGCATCCAATCTGGCTTTTCGCTCAGCTCCAACTCTCTGGCCAACTACAACTGCTATGACGAACAGCAGAAGCAGCTGCACGATCTCCATCCAGCTGGACAGGTATAAGCCTTGCCTCACGTAGAAAACAACCCGCGGAATCGTCAGACCTGATACCGTTACGGCAGTAGCTAATGCTGCTACCAAACTCATGTTCAAGGCTGCGTATAATATCGGGACGAGGAACAACCCCACGGTGGTCAACTCCGGAGTCGAGGGGATGCCTCCTATGCCAGCTAATACATCAACTGTGAATCGAACGCTATATAAGAGGATAACGACAGCCTGTAAAATCCAGAACCTCGATGGATGCTGCCCGAGGATCTGATCACTAGACAAGGTCGAAGAAGAAGATCCCTTCGCCAACTTTTTGAGAAAGGAAGCTCCACTTCCCTTGGAGGATGACATCATCCAGGTAATTACCTCATGTTAGCTCATGCTTGATCGATCAAACCTGTTCCTTGGGAATATGCCGGCCGCTCTCCTCCATCTTGTACTCCCCGGTTTCCATCATGTAGTGGATCAGCTCGATTCTGGAGGTCACACCTAGTTTGTCGAAGATATGATGCAGGTGCCCCTCTACAGTCTTTCGACTGATCCGCAAGTGATGGGCTATCTCCTTGTTGGACCTCCCGGATACAGCCAGTTTGGCTACCTCCACCTCCCTGGAGGTCAGAAGATCTGCAATTCTCACCGGCTTGTCCTCCGAGAGGCTGGATAGATCCAGACCAGGAGCGAGCACAGTAGCACCTGAGATGATTGCTTGCAGATGGCGGACCAACTCCCGCCCAGGGATATTCTTCAGGAGATAGCCGGAGACCTTGGCTCGAAGCGCTTCACGTACGTACTCTGGATCGTCATAGGCAGAGAGCACTACCACCTTGGAGTGTAGAGAGCTACCAACAACTCTGTCGGCCAACTCCAGGCCATTCCCGCCTGGCATACGGATATCGACGAGGACCAGGTCGGGATCGAGATGTCGGATCAGTTCCCACGCCTCCTCAGCGGTACCGGCCTCCCCTACCACAACAAAGGCCCCACCTCCTTGATGCTCCAGAATCTCCTTGGTCCCCTCCCGCATCAACATATGGTCATCGACTATGACGACTGTAGCTGTGCTCTTGCTACTCGCCTCACTCTCTAGGACCGCTGGAGCGCTGGCAACCATGACAACCTCAAAAGGCTCCCTTGGCTTTGGCTACGATCAGCCCTATCACCACGGCCAACAATATGAGCAATACACCGAGGACGACCACCTGCCACATGGGTGTAGCCTGCTTGGTACTCGAAGGACCGTCTATGGGAACAGCTGCACAGTACTCGTTCATGGCCTCTATAGCCTTGCCCAAGGACTCTTCCTCTATGCTGGAGACGGGCACTACAAAACGATGCACCTTCTCAGCTGTGGTGATCTCGATCAGCATCCCCTTCTCGCCATCCGGTGTCTCTGCTCGGGATGAAGCAGTGATGCTGACCAAGTTGGTCCAAGGAAGAAGCTTGGCTTCACCACTATCACGAGCAGATACCATTACTCCGGACTGGATAAAGTCGAGAGTGATTCGGGGTAGCGCCATTGGCATGCCAGAGGATTCGGTAAGGAGATACACGTTGCCAAGATGCAACTCGGACATGGCCAAGGTCATTCGATCACCTTATTGACCCACTTGCAGTTGGTTGATACCACACGCCTAAGCCCCGGAAGTTCCTTCCAGTACTGGCTTTCGTCCTCTCTTTCGGCGAGGTCACATCCATTGATATGAGTATACTCAGTAACGGAACCGGCAACTATGGAATGCTCTAATGAGAGCTGAGCAGTAGGCAAGTCGAGTCGCGCCGTAAGTATCCTCCTTGGCCCTGTCTAGCCTGGGCTACCACCGTGTTTCCGCTAAACTGGCTCATCATGGACAAGGCCGACTTGAACCGTCTTCTCACGACCTTAGCTGAACTGGATGGATCCGATCTGCACATAAAGGCAGGATCTCCACCCAAGGCTAGGATTGCAGGTGTGTTGAGGCCAATGGAGGGTGAGCCTGCATGCAGTCCCAACGACACAGAGATACTGGCCTATGACATAATGCCAGCTAATGCCGCCGAGAAATTCACCCTCCACCATGAGGCCGACTTCGCTTACTCGGTTCCGGGAGTGGGGAGATTCCGAGTGAACGCCTATCGTCAGCGTGGTTCCGCTGCCCTGGCTATGCGTCGGGTGCGTACCAGCGTCTCCAGCATAGAAGAGCTAGGGCTGCCCGATACCGTACTCAAGCTTGCGGATGAACAACGTGGACTGGTACTGGTCACAGGACCTACTGGATCAGGCAAGACTACTACGCTTGCCACCATGATCGACCATATCAACAACACTAGGTCATGTCATGTCATTACCATAGAAGACCCTGTTGAGTACCTCCACCGTGACAGATTGGCCTCCATCGACCAACGGGAGGTGGGGATAGACACTGATTCCTTCATCGATGCCATGCGCGTGGCTCTGCGCCAGGACCCAGACGTAATCCTAGTGGGAGAGATACGAGACCCAGAGACCGTATACGCTGCCCTGACTGCCGCAGAAACAGGCCATCTAGTGCTGTCTACACTGCACACGGTGAATGCAACTGCCACTATCAATCGCATAGTAGATTTCTTCCCGCCGCACCAACAGAGCCAGATCAGGGTAAGCTTAGCGGAGACCTTGAAGGGTATCATATGCCAACGTCTCGTCCCCAAAGCAGATGGAACAGGGAGAGTCCCTGCACTAGAGGTAATGATCTCGAATGGGCGGATCCAGCAGTGCATAGTGGATCCACTGCATACCTCCGACATCAGCCAGATCATCACCGAGGGTGAGTACTATGGGATGCGCAGCTTCGACCAGTCCTTGGCCGAGTTGCTCAAGGGCGGCACCATTAGCCTGCCAGCAGCCATGGCTTCCTCATCCAACCCACATGATTTAAAGGTCATGCTGGAGAGGATGGGGATCCTCTCCTCTGGGAGAATGGCCAGAGGATAGCTGTTATCTTCCTCCGGGAACAAAGCCACTGAGGACATGCGGACGTATGAGAGATGCTGAGGACGTGCGAATGTGCTGGTATGCGCTACTGATATGCCAAGGATCTGCTGCCAGGACTACCTGGGGGACAGAGCCGAGGCAAGGAAGATGGCGATTGCCAACAAGGCAACCAGGTGAACACGCAAGGAAGGTCCCCATCGCCGGAAGAAATGAGGCAGCCAGAGGGCAAGAGCAGTCAAGAGAAGAATCCCTGTGAGAATGGATGCAGTGAGCAGGAAGGCGTCCGGTGACTGCCAGAAAAGCCACAAAGCGCCAGTAAGGATAGTGATGACGAGCGCTCCATGCCGTACCTTGCCCGAGGAAGCGTTAGCGCTCTCTAGAGCGGCCATAGCCACAACGATCATGGCAAGGAGGGCATACAGGCCAAGACGGGGTACAGGACCGAACCGGATTGCCAAGAGGGCGAGTTCGGAACCACTCAGTGCTTCGATGAAGGGGTACCTAGCGGAGATAGGAGACCTGCAGTACCTGCAATGACCGCGAAGGATCACAAAAGAGAGTAGAGGAACGTTGTCCCGAGCGGCAAGCTTGGTCCCGCAACTAGGACAGGCGGAGCGCTCCCATGCAAAACGGAGTCCACGAGGAACTCGGTAAGCTACGACGTTGAGAAAGGAGCCGAGGACTAATCCGCATATCCCGGAGAGTACATCCAAATAAATCTTAGGAGCATCTGACAAAAGTACCATAATTGTATTTGCTATTAGCTAGCAGTCGGCTAATATTAGTATGGGTTGTTGTACTGCATCTGACAACGAGCGTAGCGCTAGCGAAGAAGATCGAAGAAGATTCAAGAAACTAAGGGTGTTGAGGCAACCTACCGATAATACTTTTGAATGAGGGGATATAAGCGAGAAGGGCATTGACGACTGCAAGGCAGGGACAATTTTTAGGTGGATACATTTTAAGTGGATGCAAACTTTCTAGTTCTAACGATACGATGCAAGCTGAGAGTACCAACGAAGAGTCAACGACTGGAACGAGCAGCTAGACCTATAGTTGGCCTGTAATAGTGGTTGTGACAACTGGTAGAGTGTTATTATCAGTTATTTTTGTGGTCAATGAAGACAGTTGTCATGAAAGTAGCTGCAAAATATAGGGAGGTTGCACAGGATAGAGGCATCTAGCCCAGAGCATGAGGTAGTGTCGAGCACCATGAAGATGCGGGGTATGACTTGGTATGGGAGCCGTGGGGGAACGGGCCAGACTGACTGGCGATAGAGAAATCGAGCATGTGGACTTGTCGGTACACCCGATAAGTAGTGGCGCGGCAGCTCTCTTGCCGGTGAAGATGGTTCTTCGCCATCACGTAGTGCCCATAGGATGGCGTTTCGGGGTTCCAGTCATAGCCTTCGCCAACCCAGAGGACATGTCTGCGGTGGGCGATGTGCAGGCTTATCTGGGCCAGAAGTTCATCCCCGTGGCTGCAGACGAAGCCCAGATCACCTCTTACCTGGAGAAAGTGTACGGTCACGAAGCTCGTTCTCGAGAGGTGACCAGGACTGACCAAAAGCCGCCCCTGACCAACGAAGCTAGTGGGGTTGGTGCTCCCTTCGGCCCTCCCACCATCAAAGATGGTAGTGGTAAAGAGAGTAAGTTGCCCCCATCCCCCCCAGGACCTCTCGGAACTACCCCAGAGCGTGAGGCTTCACCTAGAGGGAATCCCCCAGCGGCATCGGAGCTTAACTCCCTCTTGAACCAAGTACTCTCTCCAGAGCCGAACAAGGCTGAAACAGTTGGCCTGCAAGAGAAGGACTCCTCTGGCCATGGAGAGCTGGACGAAGCCCTGTCGCAACTCGTCTCCGGCCAATCAGATGGTTATGAACCAGAGTGGGGCGGCCTCGAGACCTCTCTGCACCCTGAGAAGATGATCGAAGAGGACAGCCTTCTCCCTGGAGAGAAAGGGGTGGCCATCCCCTCCTTGGCCTCGGCTCTTATAAAAGCAGGTAAGCTGACCTTGTCCCAGATTGCTCCAGCCATCCATGAGCACTTCGAAACTGGAGAACCCCTAGCCGGCATCATAGCCAGGAAGCGCTTGGTTAGCGAGGTGGATCTAGTGAGAGCCATGGCGGAGGAGGCTGGCTTCGACTTCGTAGACCTCGACGAGCGAGCTCCTGACCTGAACGCCTCACGGATGCTGCCCGAGACCACTGCTCGCCACCATCATGCCTTGCCTATCGGTATCGATCCAGACGGGACACCGGTAGTAGCAGTTGCCGATCCTACCAATGTCTTCGCCATGGACGACCTGCGCACTATCATCGGAAGAGCCTTCCGGGTAGTGGTCTCCCCTAAGTCACAGATAGATCTCTACATCTCCCAGGCCTACAATGCCGGAAGCAAGGTGGCCTCCGCTGCCCAAGCAGCAGCCCAGCAGGCTGGACCGACAAGGACAACGGAACTGGCCGATGTCACCGCCATGGCAGAGGATGCCCCGGTGGTGAGGTACGTCAACCTGCTCATCCTACAAGCCATCAACGAGCGAGCTTCGGACATACACGTGGAGCCCACTGCTGACCGGCTACGGATCCGTTACAGGATAGACGGTGTCCTCCATGACATGCAGTCCGCTCCGCTCTCCATCGCGGCACCGGTCATCACCAGGCTCAAAGTTATAGGTGACATGAACGTGGCCGAGCACAGGGTGCCCCAGGACGGTCGCGCCTCGGTGATGGCCGGCAACAGGGAGATCGATCTGCGATTGGCCAGTACGCCCACTATCTACGGAGAGAAGATAGTCATGCGCGTACTGGAGAAGGCCAATACTCTCCTCAGCTTGGAAGAGTTAGGCTTCCTGCCCAGTACCCTCGAGCGGTACGAACGAGCATGGAAGAAACCTTACGGGACTATCCTGGTTACCGGCCCTACCGGTTCAGGCAAGTCAACTACCTTGTATGCGACCTTGTCGGCAATCAACACCCCGGACAAGAACTTGGTCACCATAGAGGACCCCGTGGAGTGCCGCATCGCTGGGGTGAACCAGATCCAACTGCACACCAAAGCAGGACTTACCTTCACCTCAGCCTTGCGCTCCATCCTGAGAGCCGATCCCGATGTGATACTAGTAGGAGAGATAAGGGACAAGGAAACCGCGATGCTGGTCATCGAGGCTGCTTTGACAGGGCACCTGGTCCTGTCCACCTTGCACACCAACTCGGCAGCTACCACTCCCATGCGTTTGGTGGAGATGGGAATCGAACCTTATCTGGTTAGCTCGGCAATCTCTTCTGTGCTAGCCCAGCGTTTGGTCAGAAAGCTCTGCAACCACTGCAAGGAACCCTACTCGCTCGATCCAAGCGGCATATACGCCCAGGGATTCGATGAAACTGCTCTGGCCATCCTGAAAAATGGCCATCTCTACAAGGCCGTCGGTTGCCAACGGTGCTCCATGACCGGATACTACGGTCGCATTGCCGTAGGCGAGGTGCTCATAGTGAACGAGGAGATAGACCAGTTGATCGTAGAGAGAGCGGATACCGAAGCCATCAACAAAGCTGCTCTGACTGACGGCATGATCTCCCTTCGAGACGATGCCTTGACCAAGGTAGCCATGGGAATCACCACTTTGGACGAGGTACGGAGAGTCATCGCGTGAATCCTTCGTCTTCCAAGAGTGGATGGTCCTACCGCCTCGCCCAGGCCCTCACCTCCTCTTTGGGCATCAGCGAGACAGTGTTGGCGGGTCCCTTGGGTGAATCGATAGCCACCAGCATCCCTTTGGCCCTCCTCTTGAGAAGAAGAGGACTGGTGGACCCTGGGGAACTACTCCGGATCTCCAGCCAACTAGCCCAGCTCCCCTCCGTGAACCTCTATGTCGACCATCCGGAAGCCAACGCCTTGTCCGCGGTACCTGCCGAGATCGCTCGATCGTACCATGTCATAGGGTACAAGCTCACAGGCGACTCAGTGATCCTGGCCTTCGTGGAACCCCCTGATAGAGACGATATCTCCTCACTGGAAGCCTTGCTGAACAAACCAGTGAGTGCCATACTAGCGGATCCTGAGGCAATCGAGAAGGTGATCGAGGCTATATACCCAAAGGACAACCAATCGGATCTGGCGAACATCCACCCGCTCAAAACAGTGAGTTCGGGAGGAAGGAGCGAGTCCATCTCTTACAAAGATCTCATCCCAGAAGGGTACGAGCAGTCCTCCCCGACGATGGTTATGGCTGCCATCCCCAAAGAAGCGCAGACCGATGCCAATAATCCAGGAACAGCCCAGAACGGTCGCAAGCTCAAGGTGATCTCGGACACCGATAGACCGAGCTCGCCAACGGAGTCGTCCCTGGATGCTTTGGAGGAACTGCCCTTACACATCGACGATCTCTTGAGAGAGACGGTTGCCCAGGGTGCCTCCGACCTTCATCTCACCGCCCAGATGCCCCCCTGCATCCGGATAAACGGAGCAATTCGTCCTCTGACCGAATACGGACGGCTGAGCAACCAGACCATCAGGGACATGGTCTTCGGCATTCTCCCTCAGACCCAGCAGGAACGGTTCGAAGCAGAGCATGAACTGGACACCTCCCACTCGATACCTGGAGTGGGGAGATTCCGCGTCAATGTCTCCATGCAGCGAGGCACTGTAGCGGTCGCACTGAGGCCAATACCTCATGAGATACCGGACTTCGACTCCTTGGGGATCCCTGAGTCGGTAAAGTCCTTCACTGAGTTAAAAAGAGGGCTGGTACTGGTCACTGGTCCTACAGGATCAGGGAAGTCGACCACCCTGGCATCTTTGGTGGACATAATCAACAGGAGCAAGCCGCTCCACATCGTCACCGTAGAAGACCCGATCGAGTTCTTGCACAACCACCGTCGCTCCATAGTCAACCAACGTGAAGTAGGCCAGGACACCGTCTCCTTTGCCGAGGCGCTTCGCCGAGTACTCCGTCAGGATCCGGACGTGATCTTGATAGGAGAGTTACGCGACTTGGAGTCGATCTCCATCGCCTTGACAGCTGCAGAGACAGGGCACCTGGTCTTCGCCACTTTGCACACCCAGGATGCTCCCCAAACAGTGGATCGCTTGATCGACGTGTTCCCCCCGAACCAACAGGATCAAATCCGCATACAACTGGCTGCCTCCTTGGAAGGGGTGCTCACCCAGCAACTGGTACTACGGGCGGACGGCACGGGCAGAGTACCAGCTTGCGAAGTGATGATGGGTACTCCTGCCATCCGCAATTTGATAAGAGGATCAAAGACGCACCAGATCTACTCTCTCATGCAGACGGGAGCCACCTATGGCATGCAAACCATGGATCAATCTCTGGCAGCACTGGTCAAGGCGGGCATAATCACCGAGGCGCAAGCCTTCGAGAACTGCAGAAGCGACGAGGATCTGCGCAACCACCTGCACAGCTGAACTGCAAGGAAAAGTCGAATGCGCAGTTATGAACAGGTGCAACTTGGACGGAATGTAAGACAGGGACTGGGACTGTAAGGCATGGCTACTACCTTCGAGTACAAAGTAAGGGATCGAGGCGGCAAGCTCATAGAAGGCCAGCTAGAAGGCGACAGCATGCAGCTCGTCCTCAACAAGCTGAGGGAGATGGGTTACCTGCCCATTGCAGTAAAGCCCAAGCCCCAGAGGGGCCTCCACCGAGAGATAAACATACCCGGCATATCCAATAGGATAAAGCTCAAGGAGCTGGCCATGATGAGTCGTCAGTTCGCCACCATGGTCGACTCGGGGCTCTCTATTGTCCGTTCCCTCGGAGTCCTCTCCGAACAGGTAGAGAACAAAGAGCTGGCCAAGGTGCTAAGAGCGGTGCGCATGGACGTAGAGCGAGGAGGATCCTTGTCCGAAGCTCTCTCCCGTCACCCCAAGGTGTTCAACCCCTTGTACGTGACCATGGTTCATGCCGGTGAAGTAGGAGGTAACGTCGACCAAGTGCTCTCCAACCTCGCCTCCATGCTTGAACGACAAGCTGACCTCCAACACAAGATCCGTTCGGCCATGACCTACCCGGCCGTGGTCCTTTCCATCATAGGCATCATCTTCATAGTGATGATGGTGGTCATCGTCCCCATCTTCCAGCATCTGTTCAAAAGCTTAGGAGGAACACTTCCACTCCCTACCCGTATCGTGATAACCGTGGCTCACGACATAGCCAGTATTTACCTCCTGGTTATAGTTGCAGTCATCGCCTTGATCGTCTTTGCCTTCAGGAAATGGATTGCAACGAACAACGGGAGAAGGCACTGGGATTCTTTCAAGCTGAAGCCACCCATCTTCGGGCCACTAGTACATAAGGTGGCGCTGGCTAGGATGAGCAGCACCCTGTCCTCTCTGCTCGCCTCCGGGGTGCCCATCTTGGAATCACTGGACATCGTCTCCGACACCTCGGGCAACCGAGTAGTAGCCGATGCCTTACAGGAGGCCAAGAAAGGGGTGCGCGAGGGTCAGCCCTTGGTGGAGCCGCTCCGTAAACACGAGGTCATTACTCCGCTGATGTTGCAGATGATCGACGTAGGCGAACAGACCGGGGCATTGGAGGGGATGCTTTCCCGCATATCAGATTTCTACAATGGAGAGGTGGAGACCACGGTGAACAACTTGACCACCATCTTGGAGCCCTTGCTCATCGTAGTGATGGGGATAGTGGTAGGGGCAGTCATCATCTCCTTGTACCTACCCATGTTCGACTACATCAAGTTGGTGAAGACATCTTGAGCGTCATTGGGTTGGACATAGGAACCAGCGCGGTCAGAGCAGCAGAGGTCGCAGTAGATGGCAGACGACCGGCTTTGGTATCCTTCGGCCAAGTAGGTCTGCCCCCTGGTGCAGTCATAGAGGGTGAGATCACTGCACCCAAGATCGTAGCCGACGCCCTCGAGAGGTTGTGGGACAAGGCGGGCATGAGCCATCGGCAAGTGCACGTGGGCATAGCAGGACTCCGGGCCATCCTCCGACAACTGGAGCTCCCCTGGATTCCCGATGAAGAGGTTCCCGACGCGGTCAGGTACCAATCCGAGGAAGTAATTCCTTTCCCGGCAGAGAAGACAGTTCTTTCCACTAGAGTAGTGGAGGACTACACGGCCTCCGATGGATCCAGGATGCGCCGGGTTCTGATAGCGGCAACCCACTCCGATTTGATCGATAGCCTTCTCGAAGCACTGGAACTTGCCAGACTAAAGCCTGTCTCCATCGACCTAACCTCAGCAGCCCTGGTAAGAGCAGTCGTTGACCCGCTATCGGATCCCAGGTTCCTAGAGGACGACCGACCTGAGGCTATAGTGTCGGTAGGAGCGGGACTCACTGTTGTGGTGATCCATAAAAAGGGACGGCCGGAGTTCGTGCGCACGGTCACCATGGGTGGGAATGCTGCAACCGAAGCTATCGCTGCTACACTCAACCTCCCCTTCAGCGATGCCGAAGAGCTGAAGAGAAGGGTAGGACTGCCAGTTCCCCAAGCCGACATAGCTCAGAAGGCCTTGGCACCGGTCACTGCCGAGCTGGCCAAGGAGGTACGCAACTCGCTCCAGTACTACGCCTCGCTACCCAACGGGAACCAAATCTCCCGGGTCGTCCTGACAGGTGGATCCGCCCCCCTGTACGGCTTGGTTCCCGCTCTTGAGGAGGCCCTGGACACCTCGGTGGACATATTCTCTCCCCTGGCCAGACTGGACTGTACTCAACTGGATCCACCACTCAACCGAGAAAGTGCTTCCTTCATGGATCCGGTGATAGCAGCACCGGTCGGCCTTGGACTGCCCGAGCCGATACCCTCTGCCAAGGGGTTCAACTTGGTTCCTCCCAGCGTCGGCATAAATGACTTCGTCGGGATGGTCCAACGTATAGCAGTAGCCGTGGCAATCGTGATCGTGATCGTGCTCTTAGGGCTCAGTGCTCTGAAGGTACTGCAAGTCCGCCACGCCAACTCCAAGATTGCTTCCCTTAAAACAGAGCTGTCCTCCATCAAGTCGCAAATTCCCCAGTACAACCCGGTGAGCGGGACGGATGCGATAGTAGCGCAGCAGAACTCGGTCGTGCTCCGCGCCATAGCTCCAGAGGTGAACTGGTTGGACGTCTTGGGTCAGATTACCTACAAGACAGCAGGAACCGGTATCGCTGTCACCGACTTCTCCGGACATCTCTCCTCCTCTTCCTCCTCTGCCAATGCTCCCGTCCTGACCAAACCGCCTTATCCTCCTAACAAGAAGACCGTCCTCGGACAGGTAACCGTCAACTGCGTCGCCCCTGGCCCTTACTTCCAATCAGTAGCTACCTGGATAGACAGGGTGAACTCATCCAATGCCTTCACCCTCCCCTCTGTCGGCCCCATCTCGGCAAAGAGTAAGAACGGGGCGAGCTCTGCTGCAGCTGCTGCCAAGGCTGGAGAGGTCACCTTCAGCTCCACCTTTGACGTGACCAGCTATGCAGCCTCTCCACGGGGGATCTTGTTCTGATGGACGAGTTTGCTGCAAACTCGAACAGCAAGTTGGCTGCCGTAGCGCACAACAAGGTAGTCCTCGGCATATTGGTGGGAGTAGTCGTAGTAGGTCTCGCATGGCTTTTTGCCTTCTACGAGCCTCAGAGCCACCACCTGTCCAACTTGAGATCCAAACAATCTCAGCTTCTCGCCACAGAACAGTCGCTCCGCATAGAACTGGATCGTCTTCGTTACGAAGTGAAGGACCTGCCGTTGACCTGCGCCAATCTGGAAAGGGACGAGGCGGCCATTCCCGACGGTCCCCACCTGGCCAGTTTCTATCGCCAAATCAGTGCTCTCGCCTTCCAGACGGGAGTAAGCGCTCCAAGCATATCTGCTACTCCTGGAGGCACCTCGACCAAGGGTGCCCCCTACCAGACCATCTCCGTGTCCATGACAGTGAGTGGCACCTACAACCAGATCGTGAACTTTCTCAACGGCACTTACGACCTAAAGACGCTCAAGCGACTGATGGTTATAGACAGCTTGGACCTCACTGGTGGCCCCATGGGAGGAGGGAGCCCATCATACAAAGCTTCGATATCAGCAACGCTGTACTACACCACGGCACCAACCCCTCCCTCGTCCTCCTGTCACTCTCCTGCTCCAAGTCATGGCAGCATCCCCAAGGCAACTGCACGGGGAAGTGCTAACCCCAAGAAGGCCAGAGGCTAGTCGGTCATTCAGAGCTCTCCCCCAACCAGCTCGGTTGAGTTGGCTGGGGCGGACTCTGGGGGTGCATGAGTACCCTCATGCCTAAGGAGCCTGCCCTGAAGAGAGCTCCTCCCGCGTAAGATGCCAAGTAATCCCGCTACTGTCACTACGAAGAGAAGCCCGTTCACCACCGACCACCATGTCCAATCGGAGAAGTGGTGCTGGGAGAAGCCAGTCGCCGCAAAGGAAGCAGCAGCGGCCAGAAGGAAGGGAGTCCATCCCGATTTGGCTGCAAGCAGGAGACCAACGGCTAAGACAGGCCAGATGTAGTAGGGATCCATCACTGGCTCCAGAAGACAGCGGAGGAAGAAGCAGACACCGGCCAAGAACAGGATCGCCTCCAAGCTCTTGTACCGCCTAGTGGCAAAGCCGACAATGGTAGCCAGGAGTACCATTGCCACTCGAAAAGGCCCTGCTGCAACTGCCACACTGTGGCCCACCTTGGGGGCAAGGTGAACCAAGGGGGTGGGATGGTCAACCGTTGGATAGTTCGGCTGATCGACCAAGGCATGAAGACTGGCATGAAAGCTAGAGAAGAGGGGACCAGCAAGCAGGAGTGCTGAGGGGAGGAGGCATCGAAGCACAAGCCCCGGCCAGCTCCGCCAAGGAACTCGAAAGGCCACTACTGGCAGCACCAATATGACTAGGGGCTGTATGCAAAGAGCTACCCCCATCAACCACCCGGCAGCCACTGGACGACCGTCCTTTACCATCAACAAGGCATACAGAGCGAACCCACATGCCAGGGCATCCTCAGGGTGACCCCATACAACGCTCACCTGCCAGAGCACTATCAGCTCGGCCAGAGCGAGGAGGCTACGGCGGAAGGGAGGGATGCGAAAGCGCTCGGCCATAGCATCCAATGGGAAGAGCGGGAGGCAGGAAAGGAGCATCTCATAAGGGCCTACGACTATCCAGGCAGAGGGGCGCGACAGCGGGTAGGGATAGGACTCGACCAGATGAAAGAGGTGGGCTACCAGGGCTGGCGGGGCTAGGGCAACGAGGATTCCAGGAAAAGTCACAAGGCTCGTCCCCGCGGTATAGATACCGCCAATGTCTCCCCAGGTGATGAACTGCGCAGAGCGAAAGGTGCCCCATATGTCGCCGGGCATGATCCAGTAGGAGTGGTGGCGGATCACCGGTCCCCAGAGCAAGGAGTATCCCATGCCGGTGGCGACCAAGCCGAAGCTGGCCAGTAACGGCCTCCACCGCCGAGCAATGGGTCTTATGCTCAGGAATCCCACAGAGACAACTATAGATCCAGGCAAGAAAGAGCGGCTTGAAAGCCGCTCTTTCTTGTTATTAGCTCAGTTGCTGTGAGCTCAGCCAACCTGGCCTGGTAGCTTATGTAAGCCCAGACGGGAAGCC
>JAMDDE010000042.1:31647-46940 GCA_023489235.1 Actinomycetota bacterium
GATGAGGTCACTCCCAAGAACGTGGGGATAGCGATGGCTATCAAGATGGCCATGATGAGCAGCACCACCATCAACTCGATCAAGGTGAAGCCGGCCTCTTCCCCCTCCCCCTCTGTCGGACCTGACGAACGCTGCTCACGCAGGCGTCTAATGAACTGTTGAAGCATCTTGCCTCCTTGGATAGTCCCAATGAATCTAATACGACAGATTGTGTCATCGGCAACACACAATGTCAACTTTAATGACAGCAATGTTACGCTATGCAACAATAAACATGCATACTACATATTATCGAATTATAAACAAAGAAAAGTGATTTGCCTAGAAGGATACCGTCAGGAAGGTACAAGAAGGGATACCTCGTTTTTTGCATTTAGTACTATCGGATGCCAGACATATATGCTAAACTTTGTTAGCATGAGATGTCGATCGTTGCGGGCATGAGCGTTCCAGGCCAGGCAAGTGAATTCCTCCAGATAGTCAGTGCAGCTGAAGTAGTGCAGCTGCAGCCATGGAACGCTAAGTGCTAAGGCCCGAGAAAGATGAAACAAGGTGACACCTCAGGAGATGACATGAGAGGTGATCCTGGGCGAACAGTTGGAGTAACGTAGACCAGTTGGGGAGGCTGCTTGCTTGATGGCAGAGGAGAACCAGTTAAGAGCCGGTAACGAATCAGCAAACGATGCAGTGCGATCTCTCGCTTTGTCCACCGCGGAGCTCTGGCACGAGGTACTTGAGCGGCTCACGCGCATCGAAGAGAGACAAGATGCGCTCTACCAGGCCATCAGCGAGCTGAAAGAGGGCATCTCCGCCTGGCAGGCTGAAGCCATCGCCCAAGCCGAACAGCGTGTCGATGAGCTGCAAAGGGCAGTGATGTCCGAGCTCAGAGGGGCAGTAGCTGGGGCGTTGGGAACTGGGCCCGAAGGAAACCTGGAAGGGAGCGAGATAGAGACGCCAGGGACAAAGGAGGTCGTAGCCACTACCGGAAGACCGAGCATGCCACCGGCAGTAGAGCCAGATCCACTGTTTGCCGTACCGCCGCTTATGACCCCTGAGAGCGACACAGCTACGACACCAGAGATGGAGTTGACGCCGTCGGCCAACGCTTCCGAAGGGGAGACAACAACTGAACAACGGCCAACCAAGACAGAACGAGGGTGGTTCTCCAAGAGGAAGGCGCGGGCGCAACGCTCGAAGGAGGAGGTAGCACAGAGAAGCACCCTGCCCCCTCCAGTAGAACTCACCCCAGACCAGATAAGCGCCATCTTGGATGCAGAGTTCGGGCCAGGCACATCCTCGATCTTGCCTGGACAATCACCCACTCCGTTCACTGAACCTGCTTGGTCCACCACGGAACCGGAACCGCAAGCATCTGCCCTACCAGAGCCACCTACAGACAGTGTCCATACTGGAGTAACAGGTGCTGACCTGACCGGACAGGGTGAGCCAAGAGAATACGAACCCATACAGGATGCCGTGTTGCAAGCCTTGCTTGGGGGAGCTTCCACAACAAGCTCGGCACCGGAGCCCTCTCCGCCTACTGGCCCACCTCCACCCCCTAACCCACCCACTGACTGGGGCATCTTCACGGCAGAGCCCAACCCATCGCCACAAGTTGAGGAGCCGACTTATGCACTAGATCCGGACCTGGACCCAGACAACGTCTTAGGCGAAATACCTGCTTATCCTGACAGTACTAGCAGCACGGACAGGTCGAGCAACAGCGCACAGTCTTTGTCATCGACACAGAAGCCTTCTCCGACAAGAGAGCAGATATCCTCCTGGCAGACCGTGCTATCCCAAGCACAACAGCAGGTACCTAACGATATACAGACATCCTCGGGAGGTGATTCCTTACGTACAACACAAACAGAAACACCGAGGAGTCCATTGGCAGCAAATGAGTTGGAGGAAAAGGGCCCTCCTCAGCCCCCGCCAATCACACCGGACTTTTTCGCTACTCATAAAAAGCATCGCTTCTCTCGGAGAAAGTAAGGAGAGAAGATACAGCCACTCCCCTCTTCATCTCCCGTATTCGCTGGTGAAACTCTCGAAGAAAGAAAGGGCAAGTGAGGGAGTGGGAGAACGGCTTAGGACCAGACGGAACTCTTGTAAGGTTCTATTCGACTACCACAGGGCCGGCACCATCGGGTATAGCAGAGGGAGCTTGCTCGAATGGCCTACCAGGTTCACGACCTGCCTCATTATTGAGCATTCCTGCATTGAGGTCAGTTCGCCTCCACGTCCCCGATCTGCCACCGGTCTTCTCCCATAGAGCCAACTCGCCGATGACCATCGAACGATCTATGGACTTGCACATGTCGTAAACGGTTAGGGCTGCGACGGCACAAGCCGTAAGTGCCTCCATCTCCACCCCTGTTCTGTCCACGGTCTCCACCTGGGCCTCTATCTCTACATAGTCATCTCCAATAGTGAAGTTGACCGATACAGCCCCCACCAACAGTGGATGACAGAGTGGAATCATATCTGCTGTCCGTTTCGCCGCTTGGATCCCAGCTATACGCGCAGCACCCAACACATCGCCCTTGTTGATTGCATTGGTTGCGACTTTAGCCGTTGTCTCAGGCAACATATTGACCTTGCACCGAGCCAACGCTCGTCGATGGGTAGGCTCCTTCGGGGTAACGTCCACCATTCTAGCTGCTCCTAGTGGATCAAGATGAGTAAGGCCATGATCGGAGATTGAGGTCATGAAATTTAGTTTAGGCTGCTTCGAACAGGTACGCAGACGGGCAATACTTCTATCCGAGAGAGTGCTACATATGTATGCAAATTAGCTCACCTACGCTAAGTAATACCTGGATTGCGACCGTATGGACATGACTGTCAATCTTCCAGTTATACTTTTAAGAAATTGAACTCACCAGAGGACAATCTCCCGCCTATGGCTCTGGTCTAAGCTGGGGTGGGTATTTCTTACTCGAGGAGTGGGCCTCGGATGAGGCAGGGGCAAGAGAAGAGAGGAGTGTGTGTTTTCATGCCTACATATGAGTACGCGTGCCGGAAGTGTGGAGAGCATATCGAGGTGGTGCAGTCGTTCAATGACGATTCATTGACCACCTGCCCATCGTGTGGTGGCCCTCTGAGAAAGGTTTTCGGTAACATAGGCATCGTCTTCAAGGGAAGTGGTTTCTACAAGACGGACAACCGCTCCTCGCACTCTACTTCAACTGCTGGCACTGGCTCTGACAAGGCTGCTGGAACAACAACCTCCGTATCGAGCTCGGAGTCCTCCAAGGGAACTGAATCCTCGACAAGCTCTAAAGAGGCTGGGTCGTCAAAGCCCAAGACTGAAGCATCCACTCCAAGGTCCCAAGGAAGTTCCACAGAGTCAAAGGCTTCCTGAGACCACCTCCAAGTCGACACGGTATGCACGCCTCGGCATCATCGCCTCCCAAGTCAATATCGTCAACATCATCAACGCCGCCCAAACGATCTCACCCCCATGGATCCAAGTCCTCCGATCCATCCTCTAGAACCCCTACTTCCAGGGCAACTCGTCAACGGGAGGCGGTATGGCTAGCTCTCTCCAGTACGAATGAATTTGCCAGCGCCCAAGAGCTCCATCACCACTTGCGTGACCAGGGAGAGCACATAGGTCTGGCTACCGTCTACCGCCACCTGCAAGCTCTGGCCTCTGCTGGATCAGCTGACACTATCCGCGGACCCCAAGGAGAGATGCTGTATAGATCGTGCTCTCCCGCCATCCACCACCACCACCTCCGCTGTAGTGTGTGCGGGCGGGTGATCGAGGTAGAAGCCCCACAAGTAGAGGAGTGGGTGGCTGAAATAGCTGCCAAGAACAGCTTTACCCTTACCTCCCATACGGTAGACATCGAAGGCATATGCAACCTCTGTCGGGAGAAGACGGACGCTAGCTGAGGCCTCGACAAAACCAACCCTCTCGGTTCGGCTCAATGTGCCTTTTTCAAAAAACGCTCTACCTCTACGACCACCCTGGTTACCTTGCCCACGCCTATCACCCCATTAGGATCACGAGCGAGTACGGTGAAGGTAAGCCGTGATCCTTCTACTCTTTCTAGAGTAGCCTCCGCAGTAACCTCAACCCCTACCCGCGTGGGAGCTAAGTGGTCAAAGCGGACCCTCATGCCCACAGTCGTGCATCCCTCCTTGATATTGCCTGCAACAGCTAGGGAGGTAGCCTCTTCGCATAGGGCAATGAGGCGCGGGGTAGCCAACACGGGCACTTCGCCAGAGCGAAAGGCGATGGCCGTGTCCTTTTCGGATACCTTCAAATGCACCTTGGCACTGAGTCCCGGAAGTAATGCCACCACGAGTACCTTAGTCATTATGAAGGCACAGTGCGAAACGAGATGCTCATGGGTGCATATCTCATGAGCACAGCTAGAGTATTACTTGCCGTGAAGCAGTGGCATCGAGATAGAACGGGACATTCATGAGCATAGAAAGAGTACTGCATCGAGCTTTGGCCAAGGGTGGTGAGTTTGCCGAGATCTTCGCTGAGGATCGTCGCCAAACAGCAGCGGTGCTGGATGACAGAAGGGTCGAGGATCTTTCCTCCGGTGCTGATCGCGGTGCCGGAATAAGGGTGGTGGCAGGAGAGACAACTGGATACGCCTACACCTCTGATCTATCGGAAAGAGGACTGTTGGAGGCCGCAGAGGCAGCATCCGCCATAGCATCCGAAGGTAAAGGTGGAACAAGGATAGTCCATGTTGGCAACTCGAACCTGCAAGGTGGATCGATCGAGGAGTTGCTGGAAGCTGCCGGCGATCTCTCCCCCAGGCGCTCATCCCCACGGGATCCACAGGGATCGGCTATGCGCATGCTCCCTGAGACAGTATCCAAAGCGGACAAGGTCAACTTACTTCTGCGCGCCGATGACGCTGCACGCTCCGCCGGAGGAGCCATTGCCCAAGTGACCATCTCCTATGCCGACTCCCATCGACGAATAGTAGTGGCCAACTCGGATGGGCTGGTCAGTGGTGATGATCAAGTGCGCACCAGATTCATAGTCTCCTGTGTCGCTATAGGAGACAGTGGAATGCAAACTGGTTACGACACCGCGGGGAAGACAGTTGGCTTCGAACTCTTCAACGAAGTGGACGTGGAGGACGTAGCGGGGAACGCAGCTAGGATAGCACTTGCCAAACTAGATGCCCGTCCAGCCCCAACCGGAGTAGTGCCCGTGGTGATAAAGGCTGGTAGTGGGGGGATACTCTTCCACGAAGCCTGTGGACATGGGCTGGAGGCAGATCACATATTGAAGAACAGCTCCGTATACACGAACAAGATAGGCGAGAGGGTGGCTAGCTCCCTGGTCACACTAGTTGACGATGGTGGGTTCGGGGACGAATGGGGTAGCTACGCCATCGACGACGAAGGCCACCCCGCTCAAAGGAATGTGTTGATCGCCGAGGGGGTGCTGACCGACTACATGTGGGACTTCCTTCGGGCAAGGAAGGAGGGGAGAACCTCCTCTGGAAACGGGAGGCGACAGAGCTACCGCCACCTCCCTATGGTGAGGATGACCAACACTTTCTTGTTGAACGGGGAAGACGACGAAGAGGCAATAATCGAGGAGATACCTTTCGGAGTATACGTAGCAAAACTGGGAGGAGGTCAGGTAGACACCGCCAGTGGCGACTTCGTGTTCGGGATGAGCGAAGCATACCTGATAGAGCGTGGGAAGGTAGGAGGGACATTGCGCGATGCCAACTTGATAGGCAACGGGCCAGAGGTACTGCAAAGGATTGACGCAGTAGCAGGGGACTTCGCCATGACCCAAGGGACCTGCGGGAAGGACGGCCAGAGTGTACCCGTTGGATGCGGACAGCCAACGCTTCGCATATCCGGCATCACCATAGGAGGAACTGCAAATGCTTGATCGAGAGATCACTGGCGAACAAGCCGAGGGACTATCCGCCATCGTTTCCAAGGTGATCTCCTGGAGTAAGGATGGGGAGGAAGTGGAGGCCTACGCCTCCAAGTCAGAGGAGACCGAGATACGAGTTCACAACGGTGAGATCGAATCCTACACAGTGGCTACCGATGCTGGGGTGGGAATCAGGGTAGTCAAAGGACACCGTCAGGGATTCGCTTATGCAGGGTCCTTGGAGGAGAAGGCTATTGCCTCCGCCTTGGCCGAGGCACGCGACAATGCCGACTTCGCCAGCGAAGATCCAGCCGTCGGACTTGCTGACCCCGACGGCGTCCTGCCAGTAGAGCTGAACCTATGGGATTCCGCTTTGGAGAGCTACCCGCGAAACGAGAAGATCTCCATGGCTTTGTCGACAGAGGAAAGGTTGCGCAACGGTGATAAGAGGATACGAGAGGTTCCTTCCGTGGACTATGCTGACCTCTCCACCTCCTCAGCCATCGCCTCCACTCGGGGCATAACTGCATCCACCAGTCGTACTCGCTGTTATCTCTCCGCAGTTGCCCTCGCCGGAGAGGAGTCTGACACTCAAACAGGGTTCGGTATCTCCACCGCTAGCTCCCCTGTCGGTCTCGACCAGGACAAAGTGATCGAGGATGCACTGTCGAGAGCAATCAGGATGCTAGGGGCAAAGAAACCACGCTCAGCAAGGACAACCGTGGTATTCGATCCAAGAGTCACCCAAGCATTCCTCTCAGTTCTTTCCTCCGCTCTCTCCGGTGACTCAGTGGCCAAAGGAAGATCGTTCCTTGCCCACAGGGTAGGTGAACAGGTAGGCTCAAACCTGCTCACTTTGGTGGAGGACCCAACCGACGAAAGGGCATACGGTAGTTCTCCATACGACGCGGAAGGACTGGCCTCCCGACGGCATGTCCTCATCATGGAGGGAGTGCTGCTCGGCTTCCTCCATGATTCGACCTCGGCAAGAAGAATGGGAACTACCTCTACCGCCTCGGCTGTACGTGGTGGGTTCGCCACTCCACCTGGCGTTGGATGCAGGGCTTTGCGCTTGGAGCCCGGGGGCGGCGCAAGTGCCGAGAGAGCCTTGGACCCAACAGAGCTACTGATAAAGGTGGGAGATGGCATCTACGTTCAGTCCGTAACCGGAATGCACTCAGGGGTCAACCCCATAAGCGGCGATTTCTCGGTCGGCATCGAGGGACTGTCCATCCGTGGAGGCGAGCTCGGCGATCCAGTACGTGAAGCTACAGTAGCCTCTACGATGCAGCGAATGCTCGGATCGGTAGTGGCCATAGGTAGTGACATAGAGTGGCTACCCGGCATTGCCGCTGGTCAAAGTTTGGCCCTCGCAGACATGAGTCTGAGTGGGCTGTAGAGTGCCGGGCGGTGGCTGTAGAGTGCCGGGCGGTGGGATGACTTCATGGCGTTTCTTGATCTCTGAAGTCGACTTGAAGAATGACCATATAGCCACAGAGAACAGCACGATCACAGCCAGGAAGAAGCCGACCCCTAAGTTGTGCAGGTTGTGTATATGAATGGGGGTGACCACATACAGCGAGTTGATCACCCCAGGGAAGGCCAGTCCGAATACGGCTACCACGAGGAACCCTAAGCCTGCTCCGGTCAGGGTACGACCACTCATCTTCCTAGCTACATAGGCCTTGTCGGCATCGGAAAGATGACGACGAGCCATCCAGGCCCCAAATACAGAACCCAGTATCACCTGCATGGCCATAGTACCCAATCCGAACAGAGCGCCTGGAACCCAACCAATCCATGCATTGGGCATAGAAGGTGCCAGCACGGTGTAGATGATGAAGGCGAAGGCGCCTACACCCCAACCGGCAATGAAACCATGCACCAAGGGCATATAGGTAGGTAACGGCTTTGGCCCATCTATGTCAGCGACGAGTGGGGTCTCGGAGGCCATCGCTCCTTCCCCTGTATGCTGATGGCCTTCATGCTGGCCCACCTCGGGTGAGTGCTCACAACGTCCAAGGTGCAAGGCGTGTCCACGATTCAGCACGTACAAGCCACTTGCCACCATCACTGCGCCAACCAGCAAGTACACCTCGAACCCCCAACGAGCAGCGAACTCGAACTGAGACAGGGCAAAGAAAGCAATCTCGGAGGCTATGGCTCGTTGCAGAGTAAAGGCCGATGAAAAGAGGAACCCGGCACGTCTCCCGCCCTTTGACGAGTAGCTCCCTACCGAGTAGCTGAAGGTGATCGGCCAGGTATGCTCATCGGGAGTGATGCCATGCACCATGCCAAGCAGGAACGCAGTAGGCAGAATTAGATACAGGGGGAGGTGCCCAGGATTCCATAGGTTGATGCTCCCAAGCAATGGGGTCACTTATTCGCTCCTCTCCGCTCGTATTGCGACTCGTATTGCGATCAAACGGGCCAGTATCCTCGATCGTGTTTAAAATGATAACGATTCTCAATAACTAAATATTCCCAAACGCTGTTCTGAAGTTGTCCGCGACAAATACGTGAAACACTCGTAGCATTCGCCAGATTGGACTCTGCGGTGAACAGCGGCGAGACATCCGAGCAGCAAATACCTAAACCCCTCGTACCATTCGCCAGACCATATAGGCACCTTCGGCACATCCAGAGATGAGCTCAGCGTCACCTAAAGCAATTATGAAATCTGGCAGCAGCACCTGAAAGGGTGAAAGGGGAAGAGAGGGGGAAGGATAACCACTGGCTCATCCCTAAAGGAGGATGTCAGATCCTCCTAGACACGGTGGACCAGCCAGCTTGCGGAGGATGCTTTCTTAACAGATGTATAGCTCCGCCATTAGTTTGTCGCTCCGCCACGATAACCTATTATGAAGTAGGTTAGCCGCGGTGTGATACGTATTACCGTGGGACCGAGACGCGAAGAGGGAGTGTGTCATGCAGGTAAATCGCGTTGACTCGCCAGCTGACTTGGCAAAACTGAGCTACGAAGAGCTGGATGAGCTAGCTGCTGAACTCCGTAACTTAATTGTCGAAACTGTGTCCAGGACAGGAGGCCACCTCGGCTCCAATCTGGGAGCGGTTGAACTTACGCTGGCTTTACACAGAGTATTCAACTCCCCTCATGATGCCATCATCTTCGACACCGGCCATCAAGCCTATGTGCATAAGATCCTGACCGGGAGAAGGGATAGATTCTCTACTCTACGACAGGAAGGAGGGTTGTCAGGCTATCCCTCTAGAGCAGAGAGCCAGCACGATTGGGTTGAGAACTCACACGCCTCTACCGCCCTTTCCTGGGCTTATGGTTTGGCAACAGCTTTCGAACAAGAAGAGAGAGCAGGTGGAGCAAGGCGCAACATCGTGGCTGTCGTTGGAGATGGAGCCTTGACCGGTGGGATGGCTTATGAAGCACTCAACAATCTAGGACATGCCGGCAAGAGAGTAATTATCGTGCTCAACGACAATGGGCGCTCCTATGCTCCTACCATCTCCAAGTTATCCGAACAACTCACCAGATTGCGTTTACATCCCTCCTACACTATGGCTCGTGAACGGCTCCGCCGTCTCTTGAAGGAGATACCCGCCGTTGGAGACATCGCTTACTCCGGAGTGCATAGTCTGACCATGGCCCTACGAGAGGCAATAACCCCTCATACCTTCTTCGAGTCCCTCGGAGTACGGTACGCTGGCCCTATCGATGGTCATAACATCGAGGAAATGGAACAAGCCTTTAGGCATGCAATGGCTTGGCCTGGACCGATATGCGTGCACGTACTGACCACGAAAGGTAAGGGTTACGCTCCTGCGGAAGAAGATGACATCCAACGCCTTCATGACATGAAGGTACAGCCTTCTACTGTCATCCCTTCTGTGGAGGGAGCCGCACCAACTACTTATACTGATGCTTTCACTGTAGCAATCTGCGAAGCTGCTGAAGCCAACCCCAAGGTGGTGACCATAACAGCAGCCATGCCTGGGCCATGCGGTCTCCTTCCCTTCCAGGCCCAGTTCCCCGCTCGCTTCTTCGATGTCGGCATTGCTGAAGCACACGCGGTGACCGCTGCTGCAGGTATGGCCATGGGTGGACTTCGACCAGTGGTGGCCCTCTATGCCACGTTCTTCTCCAGAGCGTTTGACCAAGCCCATCTTGACGTAGGGCTACACGGACTCCCGGTAGTATTCGCCATAGACAGAGCAGGAATTACCGGAGATGACGGTCCTAGCCATCACGGTTTGGTAGACATGGCACTTGGACTGCGCATCCCCAATATGACCATCTTTGCTCCCTCTTCAGCCGAAGAGGTACCAGTCATGCTCAAGGAGGCCCTTTCCCTGCCTGGCCCTAGCATGATTCGCTATCCGAAAACTCCTGCACGGCATGCTCCCCAGGGAAAAGTTGGATCTGGCTTGCAAGCTCGTCTGGTCCGACGAGGAGACGGTGCCATATGCGTGCTTGCAGTGGGCAAAATGGTAGCTGTAGCCGAGGAGGCGGCGGAGTTAGCAGAGAAATCAGGTATTGAGGTGACCGTCTGGGATGTCAGGGTCGTGCGTCCTCCAGATCCCGCTATGTTGGAGGATGCTGCTTCTCATCAAAGAGTCCTCACCATCGAGGATGGCGTACGAGAGGGTGGAGCGGGTGCTTTTCTCCTGAGTGCCCTGAACAACTGGTGCCAGGTGAACCACCTAACCATGCCTATTAGCAGGACAGAGGGGCTGCCTACCGAGTTCATCCCTCACGGTAAACCAGATGCCATACTTAGTCGCTTCGGCCTCGATGCTCACGGGTTGGCTGAAAGTATCAAAGAAATGGTGCACGGGGAGGACGCCCTCATCTCCTCCAATGGTAGCGTCAGAGCTATGGTTGTTGGGACAGCTGGTGAGCTGAGGGATGACCTGCCGAGAGGTGATACCATTCAGGAACGATAAGGTATCGAGCTATGCGGCGACTCTTCTCTTTTCATTCCCACCCCCTCTTGCTCCAGTTCGGGAACCATAAGATATCGAGCCATGCGGCGACAGCAACTGCGAGCAGGAAAGCAGTGAATGCACGATCGGACAACGGATGAGCGACCAGAACAACGATCAACAAGAGCAGTCGCACGAGCGAAACATCCAGGATGACGATCAACAAGAGCAGTCGCATGAGCGACTGAACTACTGGGTAGAGAATCTGGATCCGGAACAGTATGCAGTTATCGTGGAAGGTGCAACTGAGCCACCATTTACAGGTAAGTACCTCCACGTGAAAGGTCCGGGCATTTTCCACTGTGCTGCCTGTGGGCAAGCCTTGTTCTCTACCAAAGACAAGTACGACTCAGGATCAGGTTGGCCTAGTTTCAGTCGTCCAATCTCTGGTAATTCAATAGGGGAACGTAAGGATACCAGTTACGCCATGATGCGGATAGAGGTTCACTGCTCGAGATGCGGTGGACACCTCGGACATGTATTCGATGACGGTCCCCCTCCAACAGGCAAGCGCTACTGCATAAACTCTCTCTCGCTTGTCTATATCGAGACATAAGGCTTCTTGCCCAAGCCATCGACTTGTGGCTCTACGCATCACTGGTTCATGTATCGAGATGGTAGCCCCCTTGTTTGCCCACCTCGAAACATGAAATAAAATAATAGTGACTTAGTTGAATGTGGGGGTTTTAACAGTATCAAAAGGGAGCTCAAGCATAAGTGAAGAATAGCTCTCCTACGCTTATCAGCTCCGTGAGACGTGCCATGCAGCTACTCACTGCTGTAGCTGCTCGCTCAGAACCAGTTCCTGCAAAAGTACTGGCACGTGAGGCAGGGCTTCCTCTCAGCACCGCTTACCATTTGCTCAATACCTTGGTCCACGACGGTTACCTATATAGGATCGAAGATGGTTACGTACTGGGAGAGATATTTGGCCGCATGACACCTCCTGATAGATTCCAACTCCTGTTATCCACGGCAAGGCCTTTACTGGAGAGAGTACGCGATCAGTTGGGTGCTGCTGCCTATCTTGCCCTCTACCAAAATGGAGAGGTCCATGTAGCAACAGTGGTGGACAGTCCGCAAACCCCTCGGGTAGTCGAATGGGCCGACTTCTCTGCAACGGCACATGCCACTGCTTTTGGAAAATCCATCTTAGCCATTCTTGATAGGGAGGATCGTATGGACTACCTATCTCGTCATGGATTGGCATCGTTGACTGCGCGAACCATCACCTCTCCATCGGTATTGATGAGCGAGCTGGACAAAGAGCGCAGAGGGCCCTTCGTTGATCAAGAAGAATACCAGATAGGAACCGTCTGTGCAGCCAAATCCCTTTCTACGCCTGGTCTGACTGCTGCAATAGCAGTATCAACTCGCGCGCGAAGACTCCCAGAGATACTTCATTCTGGACCGGCACTCACTCCAGCAGTGAAAAAGCTAGCCAGAACCTTGATGCTATTCGAAGAACTCTAAAAAGTGAGGTGCTCGAAGGTGAAGGAATCATTGCTCAATCCTAGCAATAGCCTCTCCCTGTCTTACCACTTCCTCCTCCTCGACCAATAAACGGATAACTCCGACCGCAGGAGCAAGCACTTCTTGGGAGACTTTGTCAACCTGTACCTCGGCCAAGAGTTGACCTTCTGTTACCATCTCTCCGTCACCAACGAACCAAGTAGCTACCACTCCTTCCGTCGTTGGATCCTCTTTGGACATAACAGGGAAGAGGACCTCGATCACCTGCCGACCACCGAGACAATGCCACTCTTGATACGTTCGGGAGTGGGCAACACAAATCTCTCCAAAGGTCTGGCATAAGGGATAGGAACATCCGGCACAGCTACTCTAACCAGGGGGGCACGTAGCATACCCGGATCATGTTCAGCTATCAAAGCAGCCAGCTCACCTGACAGCCCAAAAGATCTATAATCCTCGTCAACGACTACCAATCTGCCTGTCTTGGCCACAGAAGCCAATACCGTTTCTCCATCTAGAGGTACGAGACTGCGAAGATCTATCACCTCGACATCTATGCCTTGAGCAGCCAGCTCATCAGCTACATCCAAGGTATGATGGACCGACAATGACAATGTGACAACAGTAGCGTCTCTACCTTCCCTTACTACTGCTGCCTTGCCTATAGGTAGCTCGTAGGGTTCTTCCGGAACAGGGCCTATGGCGCGGCTGTTCTTGGCCATCCATGGTAAGCCCATTACTCCTTTGTGAAACAAATAGATGACAGGATTGTCATCTCGAATAGCTGCTATCATGAGCCCCTTCGCATCCGCAGGATTACTAGGCACCACAACTTTCATGCCTGGCAGATGAGCAAATGTACCCCAAAGGCATTGTGAATGTTGAGCTCCATCGGAATAACCACCGCCGACCGCAGCCATGAGAACCATAGGGACCTTCACATGGCCCCCAGATTCATAGTGAATCTTGGCCATGTGGTTGTAGATTTGATCCATACACACTCCAAAGAAGTCAACGAACATCAGCTCTACTATTGGACGCATTCCTTCAATAGCTGCACCTATGCCTGCCCCTATGAAGCCGGTCTCGGATATAGGCGTGTCCATCACTCTCTCGCTACCGAAGCGCTCCAACAAGCCGGTAGTGGAACCGAATATGCCTCCATAGGCGCCGACATCCTCACCCATGACGAAAACGGAGGGATCTCTCTCCATCTCTTGGGCAATTGCTTCGACCATAGCCCTAGCAGTGGTAAGCCTCCGTACCCCACTACTTGGTTTATTCGTGGTCGTATCGGTGACAGTCATCCTTGCAACCTCCATTCAACTCTCATTTTGCGTACTTTTTCTGCGTGGCTTGCAACAGGCTCTGGTATATATGCAATGCACCTGCCTCCACGACAAGAAACAGCTGATGCTGCTTGTTTGAACTGATCAGGACAGTTAACTTAGTGCACTCTCATGCAAGTGCAGATACCCCCTTTTTTTCTCTATGCAAGTCAGATATAACTCAGAGATCTGCGACTAAGGCTTGGTCACGCAAAGACATCCTCTAATGCCTCTTCGGGAGCGGGCTCAGCACTGGAAAGAGCGAAGGCTATTGCATCCTCCACTTCATTGACTGCCTGCTCCTTGATCGCAGCTACTGCTGCCTCATCCAATAGGCCATCCTTCAACAAGCGTTGTTCGTATATGGGCAGTGGGTCTGACGCCTGTGCCTGGGCAAGTTCCTCTCCTCTATATGCCTGGGCATCGCCTTCGAAATGTCCCCATAGTCTGATGGTGCGTATCTCGAGCAAAGTTGGCCCTTCACCCTTCCTCGCTCTTGTCACAGCCCTTCCTGCAGCCTCGTAAACACCATCGACCGAGTTGTCCTCGACCAGCTCACCGGGCATAGCATACCCCGCTGCCCTGTCAATGTTGGATGGCACACTAGTAGAAGCTGAACGAGGAACTGATATGCCCCATCCGTTGTCCTCGATCACAAACACTACCGGTAGTCGCCACAGAGACGCTAGGTTGAGAGACTCATGAAAGCCTCCTTGATTGGCTGCACCCTCCCCCACTACTGATACAGCCACTCGATCGCTTCCTTGACGCTTAAAGGCTAAGGCTGCCCCTACTGCAGTTGGAGCTCCTTGAGCAATAATACCCGAACAGCCAAAATGGACGGCTGGGTCGAACAGGTGCATATGGCCACCTTTGCCACGACCAAGACCGCTCTCTCGACCAAAGATCTCTGCGGTCATCCTCTTCATGTCGACCCCATGAGCTAATGCCAGATGATGGGGACGGTGCGGGGCAGTGATGGCATCATCGGGTCGTAGATGGGCACAGAGTCCTGCGGCGACCGGCTCCTGTCCAGCCGACAAGTGCATCTCACCTGGAATCCTCCCTGCTCCTATGTCGAAAACAGGTGACTTGTCCCTGTGGTACTCACGTAGTATCGCCTCTTCGTAAGTTCGTATACGTACCATCGTCGTATAGAGCTGTACTTTGATGTCTTCACCCATTGCCACCCCCAAGTAATAAGCGACTAACTGCAACCATCAGCATTGTTGCTGATGGTTGCATGGTTACACCAACCGATCTCACAAAAGGAGATATGTCTCTTCTACCTACAGTTTCTTGCCTTTCACCCTGGGACTATGCTCTAGCTTTCATAAGCTTTGTCTTTCATGAGCCAATGTCACAGAGAACTTCATTTAAATTCTGAGTCCAGGAAGGAACTGCTTCAAGAGCTGAAATTTCAAATAGTGACAATTGCAACCGTTCCTAAACACTCAGCGAAACTAAGTCTCGCCTTGTGGGTGGCTCCGAACGGTCTTGAGCCACCTGGTCCACTGGGAAACTCCGTTCAGCCCTTTGGGTCTTCTGCCGCAGATGCGGGTGCCCTCTGGCCTCCCGGGTCCCGGTTTCCCTCATTCGCTGCTCAGACAGGAGCGCCGGTTGCCCGACACCCTTGGACCGCACGACTGGGCGGG
>JAMDDE010000079.1 GCA_023489235.1 Actinomycetota bacterium
CCCGGGGTGGTTCACTCCTACTATTTGCTCTAAAGACCCGGACGACGACTATCTTATTTCGTTAGCGCTCAGTACTCAATCAGTTATTGTTTCAGGTGATTCGCATTTGCTTGCTCTATCTGACGAAATTCCCGTGTATTCGCCGACAGATTTTTAGAGAAGTTACTAACTTCTTTCAACTAAGCCCATGCTCTAGATACAAGGCATGAATCATTTTGGGCGCCCCCGGCAGGATTCGAACCTGCGCACCCGGCTCCGGAGGCCGGCGCTCTATCCCCTGAGCTACGGGGGCAAACTGTAACTCCACCTTGCAACGGTTGCAGACAATTCTTCAACCCTATCTTGGGATCTTACCTTGGAATCCAGGAACTTGCCTTATGCGAAGTTGGCCCCATCCGATTGGGTTGCAGAAATGAGCTAACTTGGTAGAGATGCACGTCGAGATTCAAGCATAGAGCATGCCTGCACCGCCGCAGCTACAACAAGCTTTATCGACCGCTCTTCTCGAGTTGGGCTTGGACCCCAATGAGCCCAAGGTTCGTCTTTCGCGACCAGCAACCAGCGGTCATGGTGATTGGTCCTCTAATGCTGCTCTTGTCTGCGCCAAGCGGCTAGGAGTCCCACCGAGGGAGGTAGCTAATCAGATCGCCTCCAAGGTTGAGGCTCTTCAACCAGCTCACCTAAAGAGTGTCGAGGTCGCTGGAGCTGGGTTCGTCAATTTCTATCTCTTTGATTCATGGTTGCACGAGGAGCTTCAACAGATCCTTGTGCAAGGTGAGGAAGGATATGCGAGAACCGATCTCTCCAAAGGAGAGAGGGTGCAGATAGAGTTCGTCTCTGCCAATCCAACTGGCCCTTTACATGTAGGGAATGGTTGGTGGGGCGCTTACGGGGATTCGTTGGCACGCATCATGGAGCGCTGTGGGTTCGATGTTACCAGGGAATATTATGTAAACGACACAGGTGGTCAGATTCGTCGTCTTGGCGAGAGTCTACTCAAGCGCAAAGCTGGTCAACAAGTTGGTGAGGACGGCTATCAAGGTAGTTATGTGGCTGAACTAGCTGCTCAGTACCGTGGGCCTGACGATACCATGGAGGCAGGAAGGTGGGCTGCGGGGAGGATATTGGAGAATATCCGCTCTACACTCAGTCGTCTCAATATCGTATTCGACGAGTGGTTCAGTCAAGCCTCCATTGAAGAGAGCGGCGCAGTGCAAGAGACTATCGATCTACTGGATAAGCGTGGCTTGGTGTACGAGGAGGATGGCGCCATTTGGCTCAGGAGCGCTGCACTTGGAGACTCGAGAGACAGAGTGCTCATCAAGTCGAATGGAGATCCTACGTATCTAGCCGGGGATATCGCTTATCACAGGAATAAATTCCTCATCAGAGGCTTCGATCGCGTGATAGACGTGTTCGGTGCCGATCACCATGGCCAAGTACCCAGCTTGCTTGCTGGAGTACAGGCTCTTGGAGTGGATCCGGGTCGCTTGGAGATAAGGTTGGGCCAGATGGTTTCCCTCGCCGAAGGGAAGATGTCCAAACGTCAAGGGAATTTTGTCTCCCTCGACTCCTTGATCGATGACCTCGGACCAGATGCTGTCAGACTGCTATCCCTGATGAGCTCAATTGACCAAGCAACTACGCTCGATCTTGACTTGGTGCGCAAGCAGTCAATGGAAAATCCTGTTTATTACATTCAGTACGCTCATGCAAGGATCTCTTCCATTCAACGATTTGCCCAGGCTATGGGGGTCGAAAGGGTATCATTGGACAAGGTTGATCTGAGTTTGCTCACTGAAGAAGCCGAACTTAGGTTGATTCGTGTACTCATCAAGCTACCTGAAGTAGTGATAGAGGCTTGCAGCGATCGTGAACCTCATAAAGTGACCACTTGGGTGCGTGAGTTGGCTGGAACCTTCCACAGTTTCTATCACGACTTGAGAGTAGTTGGAGGAGATGTGCCTGCGGAGATAACTCAAGCTCGTTTATGGTTGGTGGAAGGAGTGCGCATAGGGCTGTTCATAGGGCTGCATCTTTTAGGGGTGAGTGCCCCCTCTTCAATGTGAGTCGAGACCTTGATGTGAGAGATGAACACTGATGACAACTTCACCTGGCCGTACCCTGATGGGCGTTCCTGGTCCAGATGATCCGATAGGTTGGCACCTCCTCCCTGATAGTTCATCGGTTCTCCATGATGGACATCTTGCAGTAGGAGGAGTTGATCTAGTGGATCTGGCCTCGGAGGTGGGTACACCTTTGTTCGTCTACGACGAAGCCCACATACGGAGACGATGTCGAGAGGCAGTAGAGGCATTTGGAGAAGGTGTTGCCTATGGTTCCAAGGCATTCCTATGCAAGGCGATGGCCCGTCTTGTTTTCGAAGAAGGAATGGGGATTGATGTAGCCAGCGGTGGCGAGATGCAGGTAGCCCTTGCTGCTGGCGTGTCTCCCTCAAAGCTCGTCCTCCATGGCAACAACAAGTCCTATGAAGAGCTCTCTCTTGCCTTTCGGGCAGGTTTGGGTCGTATCGTAGTTGACTCCTTTGACGAGATAGATCGTATCTCCGTACTACTGGATGAGCTCTCAACCAGCTCTGGGGCAGTATCCACCAAGTTCTTGATACGGGTTACTCCTGGCGTGGAAGCACATACGCATGAGTATGTGCGCACCGGTCAGGACGACTCCAAATTCGGCTTCAGCCTTGCATCTGGAGCGGCAGCTGAGGCCTGGAAGAAGCTACGGCATATAGTAGGAGAAGACTTGGTAGGAGTGCATGCACATATTGGCAGCCAGATCTTCTTGCTCGACTCTTACGTGGCAGAGGTCGAAGCGCTCAGCAGCTTCTTAGCCAACCATCCCTTAGAGGAGCTGTGCATAGGGGGCGGCTTGGGAGTGGCTTATCTGAATGGCGAGAGGGCACCCTCTTTGAGCCAGTGGGCAGAGGTCGTGCGTGATGCCTGTACTCGCATGGGCATACCTCCACAAACGCGCATAACTGCAGAACCAGGTCGATCCATAGTAGCGAGTTCGGCCATTACCCTTTATCGTATTGGTACAGTCAAGCACCTCCCGGGTATAAGGACTTATGTAGCGGTGGATGGGGGGATGAGTGATAATCCGCGGCCAGTTCTGTATGGGAGTGGATATGAAGCCTTTTTGCCTCGCTCGGTGCACTCCAGGAGACCTGTGAGGGTAACGGTGGTGGGCAAACACTGTGAGTCCGGTGATGTAGTAGTGAACGATGCAAGGCTTCCTTCGGACTTTCATGTGGGAGATGTACTGGCCACTCCTGTCACTGGGGCGTATGGTTACTCCATGGCCTCCAATTACAACCGAGTGCCTAGGCCTCCTGTGATCTTCGTAAAAGATGGTCAGGCCAAGGAGGTACTCAGGCGGGAGACGATCGAAGATATGCTACAACTTGACATTGGATGATGTTACTGTCGTGATCTGGTATTTGTTCTTTCTTTACCTTTCCTTGTTCGTGTCGCTGGGTTCGTTGGTAGCGTTGTGCTGTGAGAGAAACTGATCACCAACCCATGGTAGTAAAGGTGGGCATTCTAGGTTGTGGCAATGTAGGCTCTGCTCTGGTCTCTCTCCTGCAGGAGCAAGGAGATGAAATTGCCAAGCGTAGTGGTTTTCGACTAGTCCCCTTCCGGATAGCAGTGAGGCAGTTGGACAAGGACCGTGGAGTCAACCTCTCGAAGGAGTCTTTTACCACCGATCCGTACTCAGTAGTAACCGATGAGGAGGTGGATATAGTAGTTGAGTTGATTGGTGGGATAGACCCTGCCAGAGACCTGATTCGAGAGGCTTTGAACCTAGGCAAGCCAGTAGTGACCGCTAACAAGGAGCTCATTGCCACCTACGGAGCAGAGCTAATGCAGACGGCTGGTAAGGCAGGTGTCGATCTGCTGTACGAAGCAGCAGTTGGTGGTGCAATACCCTTGGTAAGGATTTTGAAGGAGTCCTTAGCTGGCGAGAGAATTCGTCGTGTGGTTGGCATAGTGAACGGCACTACCAACTACATACTCACTCGTATGAGCGAGGAGGGCATCGATTACGACGAGGCTCTTTTACAAGCTATAGCTCAGGGAATGGCCGAGGCAGATCCTAGGGCGGATGTTGAGGGCTACGATGCAGCAGCCAAAGCAGCAATACTGTCGAGTATTGCCTTTGGAGTGAACGTAGTAGCCAAGGAGGTGTACAGAGAGGGTATTACTGGGGTACGTGCAATTGACATCTCCTTTGCGCGTAATCTCGGCTACGAAGTGAAACTCTTGGCTATAGCAGAGCTCGTCCCTCCTTTGTCAGCGGCCAATCATGCTATCAACCCTCCCGAGGTTTTCACTGAAGAAAGAGTGAGTCAAGAAGAGGTAGCCGTTAGGGTGCACCCGGCCATGCTTCATCGCTCTCATCCCCTTGCCTCTGTTCGAGGTCCGTTCAACGCGGTTTTCATCGAAGGGGCAACGGCTGGAGAGATCATGCTGTACGGAAGAGGAGCAGGTGGTCGACCTACAGCGAGTGCCGTACTCGGTGACTTGATAGACGCGGCCCATAACCGCCAATCTGGGGCCGTTACCCGTCGGGTGCCTACCAGGGTCGCACGGGTGAGAGACATAGGGTCACTGTACTGCAAGTACTACCTCAACGTAGATGTAGTGGACAGGCCAGGAGTTCTTGCAGCAGTAGCAGGCGTGTTCGGGGAAAACAATGTCTCTATCAGGTCGATGGAGCAGCTGGGTCTAGGAGATGAAGCACGTCTTGTTTTTCTAACTCATACTGCCAAGGAAGCAGACATGATAGCCACTGTCAAGGCTCTATCGGAGCTATCAGTGGTGGAGAAGGTAGGTGCCCTGCTGCGGGTGCTCGACCCGATTGATTCTTCTGATCCTCAAGGTGAACCTTCGTACAGCGATGATACATGGACGGTTCCTGGTTCTCCTAGGGTGCACAGTGGAGGCACTGCATGACTTCGACGATTGCTGGCAAGAGGTATCCTGAAAAGTTTGGATGGCGTGGGGTTCTAGAGGAATACCGAGAATTCTTGCCAATTTCAGTAGACTCTCCTGTTGTGACCCTCCTAGAAGGGGGAACCCCACTCCTCCCGGCGCCCAAGTTGTCCGACCGAGTAGGGGCTACTGTGTTCCTAAAGCTCGAAGGAATGAACCCGACAGGTTCGTTCAAGGATCGAGGAATGACCCTTGCCATCTCCAAAGCCGTGGAGGAGGGGGCGAAAGCTGTGATCTGTGCATCAACTGGCAACACATCGGCTTCTGCTGCAGCATATGCAGCAAGGGCCGGACTTCCTTGTGCAGTGCTCATTCCCGAAGGTCACATAGCCCTTGGGAAGCTGGCTCAGGCATTGATCCACGGGGCCAAGGTACTACAAGTCAAAGGTAATTTTGATGCTGCATTGAGAATTGTGAGGGAGTTGGCCGAGATCGTTCCGGTCACGGTAGTCAACTCCATCAATCCTTATCGTATTCTTGGGCAGCAGACCGGAGCTTTCGAGGTGGTCGATGCTCTTGGCGAGGCTCCGGATGTTCACTGTATGCCAGTAGGTAATGCTGGCAATATCACCGCCTATTGGTTGGGGTACAAACACTATCTAGAAAAAGGTAGAGCGAACGGTCTGCCTGTGATGATGGGGTTCCAGGCAGAAGGGGCAGCTCCAATTGTTGTCGGTCATCCAATTGCCGATCCCGAAACCGTGGCTACGGCGATTCGTATTGGGAACCCTGCCTCCTGGGAGGGTGCTGTACATGCGGCAGAGGAGTCAGGGGGTAGGATAGCTGCCGTATCGGATCAAGAGATACTGGCTGCATACCGATTCCTTGCTCGAGAGGAATCTGTCTTCTGTGAGGCTGCTTCAGCCACAGCAGTAGCTGGCTTGATAAAGTATGGAGTGGAACCAGGAAGCAAAGTGGTGTGCGTGTTGACCGGTCATGGTCTCAAGGACCCCGATTTGGCCATAAGTCAGATCGAAGTACCCGAAGTTGTCGAGGCAGAACTATCTGCAGTTGTTGATCGACTTTCTCTGCAATGATAAGGGCATGACAACTGAAAAACGAACATTCGCTCTATCCTCTACAGTTGGGAGGGAGTACGTACTGGATCGACTCCTTGGATCGATTGGTGAGGCAGCTGGGTGTGTTGATGAGTTCTCACGGAACTGGTATCATTTAAGCACGATCGCTCGTTACACCGGGTTGCCCACTGAGGTGAGCAGATCATATTTGGCAATGAAGCCGGCAGATATCTTGCGAGTGGCGGAAGGGTGAACTTATAGACTAAAGGTCGAGTGTCGTTTCGACCGTGGTGGGTTTCTCTCTCGCTTGATTGATGCCTGGTCTAGCAAGCCAGGTAACTGAGCGCGGATCGAAAGGAGGGAACTAGTTGTTATCGCGCCAGTTCGTGTTATCCGGTGTTCTAAGAGCTGGGACAGCTCATGGATGTGGAGTGAAAGAAGTTCAAGTTTAAAATCAAGATAGCTTATGAAGCGAGGTGACCGATGAGTGCAGAGCATCAGCTCGAGCGCTCGGTCCTAGAACGTAAAGAGCGTGACGAACTACAAGCCATAGCCCAAGCTATGGAGTTGGATTTGCCTGCTCGTGCCAGAAAGGCCGATATAATCGACCAAATCTTGGAGGCGACAGGCGTGATTCAGTCTGCTTCTTATGTGTCGGGATCAAGAGAGTCTTCGAGGGAGACCGATAAGGCTTCGTCCTCTGTTCGGGGAGGTGAAGGTCGTCCATCTGGTTCGGATATGTCGACGACAGCGGAAGACCCATCTCCGGTTGCAAGCCAAGGGAGTGAGACAACCATGACGGAAACCGAGGATGCAGCGACGACAGAGGCCGCGAAGGGACGACTTTTTGCTGATAGCTCTGGTAATGGTGAGGATGCCGAGCGCAACATCGCAGGTGAGGATGGGGATCAGGAAGGCACTCCTGGAGAACCAACCAAGACAGGATCGGTCAAGAAGACAAGAAGCTCAACTCGTTCGAGGAGTGGTGGATCTCGGAGATCTGCTGCTAGCAAGAAAGGTCAAGAGTCGCTTGGCCAATTGCCTGATCTGGACACAGGGGAGGACCAGCAGCTATCTAGACCTTCGGAAGTAACCGACGGTGCCGTTCATGAAGGGTCGTCTGTAGGTGATGCTCTTCCTCAGACAGATACTCCTCAGCTCGCTCAGCTCGAGGATAGTCATGTAGAGGATCATGGTAAAGAGGATTCCAGGGTCGAAGAGGAACAACACTCTAGTGAGGAGCCCCTTTCTCGAATTTCACTCAACGGAGTGCCTTCGACGAAAGAGACGACAATGGAGAGTTCTGTTCGCGAAGACAGTGCAACAGACTCGGCCAAGCAAGTTGTTCCATCCTCCAGCGAAGTCGCTGCCGAGGCCAATCAACCAGCGATCCCATCTGCAGTCGGGCAGGGTGTTGAAGCAAGTATTCCTGGCAGTGCAAGTGCAGGGGTTGCAGATGCCTCGAGTGCAAATGAAAGCGAGGCAACCGACGTCGAAGTATCTGCCATGGAATCAACCAAGACAGCAGTAGCTACTGAACCCATCGAGACGACCGAAGTTCTCGTGCCCGGACAACCAGCTGGTAACGGTTCAGGCGAGATTCATGTGATAGATGACAAGCAGGTTGCTCAGAAAAGTGAAGCGACCTCAGCAGGTGACTCTGGGAATCGAAGAAGCAGGCGTAGGCGGGGAAGGGATAGAGATAGATCGGATCGAGACACTCAGGCTCAGGGAACCAACGCGGAGAGCCAATATCAAGGTGAGCTCATCCCAGTCAAAGGTCTCATAGATCTTCGCGACGAAGGCTACGGGTTTGTTCGCGCCAATGGTTACCTCCCTAGCTCCAAGGATACCTATGTAGCTGTCAGCCAGGTGAAGCGGTTTGGTCTTCGCAAGGGGGACTACATAGAGGGTGCTGCCCGTCCAGCAGCGAGCAATGAGAAGTTCCCAGCTTTGATACGGATAGATTCAGTATCTGGTCTGGAGCCAGAGCAGGCCAAGAACCGTCCGCGGTTCGAAGACCTGACTCCCTTGTTCCCGGACAGTCGACTTCGCATGGAAATAGAGGGAGATCCGGACAACCTCACTGCCCGAATAGTTGATCTCCTTTGTCCTATCGGCAAAGGACAACGCGGCTTGATAGTTTCTCCACCAAAAGCAGGAAAGACTACTGTGATGAAGCAGATAGCTCACTCCATCGAGGTGAACAACCCCGAGGTTTACTTGATGGTCTTATTGGTGGACGAGAGACCAGAAGAAGTTACTGATATGCGTCGCTCGGTCAAAGGTGAGGTGGTCGCCTCTACGTTTGATCGCCCGGCAGATGAGCACACCGCAGTGGCAGAGATGGCCATGGAGCATGCCAAGCGGCTTGTAGAGGTAGGTCGGGATGTGGTGATCATACTGGATGGAATCACTCGTCTAGCTCGAGCTTACAACTTGGCCCAGCCAGCAACGGGGAGGATAATGTCCGGTGGAGTGGACTCAGGAGCTCTGTACCCTCCCAAGAAATTCTTTGGTGCAGCTCGCAACATAGAAGAAGGTGGATCACTCACCATATTGGCTACTGCACTGGTCGAGACAGGTTCTCGGATGGACGAAGTAATCTTCGAGGAGTTCAAGGGAACGGGCAATATGGAGCTTCGTCTTGATCGCAAGCTTGCCGAGAGACGCATTTATCCAGCCATAGATGTAAATGCCAGTTCTACTCGACATGAAGAGCTTTTGTTCGATCGATCCCAACTTCAGCAGGTGTGGAAGTTGCGCAGGGTACTCAATGCTTTGGCTGCTGATGGCAATACAGCACCAGGGTTGGAGCTCTTGATGGACAAGATCAAGAGTACCAAGGGCAACGATGAGTTCTTGGCTGAAATTGCCAAGGGTCCGAGCCCGCCCGTGTGATGATTGATTTCGTTGTTATCCAGGTATCCTGAATGATGAACTAGATGATGGGTAGGTTTCCAGTCAACCTCGATAAGGTGCCGTCGAGTGCCGTGAGGCGAGCTATCCTTGTCAAGCTATCTTTGTAATTAGTGCAATTGGGAGGAAGCATATGAAACCCGGAATACATCCCGACTACGTGATAGCCACTGTGCACTGTTCGTGTGGCAATACTTTCGTGACCCGTTCTACTAAGCCAGAGTTACGGGTTGAGCTTTGCAATGTATGCCACCCATTTTACAGTGGAAAGCAAAAGCTGGTTGACTCGGGCGGCCGTGTAGAACGTTTCGAGCGTCGTTATGGTCGTCGACGCAAGGCACCTGTCAAGGCGTGAGTACAGATCAACCAGTCTTCTCTCATTTTGAGTGGCTCGTCAGATGACCGAGCGATTGGATAACTTGGATGAGCTGGAAGAAGAGTACCGTTCTGTTCTAGAACGCTTGGCTGATCCCAGTACTGCGGCGGACAGGAAGACATTCACTGCCCTTTCTAGACGTCATAAGCTATTGGAAGAGATCATGGCAGCGCGTCAAGCACGAGATAGGGCAGCTGCCGACCTCGAGGTAGCCAAGGAGATGCTGGCAAACTCAACTGGCACAGAACGTGAGCTTGCCAGGGATGAGTTGGAAAAGGCGTCCTTGGCCCTGACCCAGGCCTCGGAACACCTGCGTGAGCTTCTAGTTCCAGTGGACCCCAATGATGGCAAGAATGTAATAGTGGAAATAAGGGGAGCAGAGGGAGGCGAAGAAGCGAACATATTTGCAAAGGACTTGTTTGACATGTACTCCCGTTATGCTGCTCGACGAGGATGGTCCCTGGAGATTCTAAGTCTTGATCCATCTGAGTTAGGCGGTATCAACGAGGTAATCTTCATGCTCAAGGGTGAGGATGCTTGGCGAAGAATGAAGAACGAAGCCGGGGCTCAACGGGTCCAACGAGTTCCTGTAACCGAGTCGCAAGGTAGGATTCATACCTCCTCGGCTACGGTTACGGTACTGCCAGAGGCCGAAGAAGTGGACATCGAGATCGATCCGTCAGATCTAAAAATAGACGTCTATCGTTCCACAGGACCAGGTGGTCAATCAGTGAACACCACTGACTCCGCAGTTAGAATTACTCATATACCTACGGGAATTGTAGTAGCTATGCAGGACGAAAAGAGCCAGATACAGAATCGCGCCAAGGCAATGGCAGTCCTACGTTCTCGCCTGTTGAAGATGCAACAGGATCGACTTGCTGAGGAACAATCCAAACAGCGCAAGAGCCAGATTGGCATGGGGGGTAGATCGGATAAGATTCGCACTTATAACTTCAAAGAAAATCGTGTGACGGATCATCGGATCAAGCTAACCCTGCATAAGCTCGACCGTGTACTGGAGGGTGAGCTGGATGAGATAAGTGATGCCTTGCTTGCCGATGAACGTGCTAGACAACTTCGTGAGGGACAGGATACTGCTCTTGTCCGTTAGCAACCTAGGTGATGTCGTGCCCAGCACCTACAATGACCACGGTTGTTGGGATTAGTGCCATATGGACACCGATGTTGACTCTACTCGAGACCCAAAGCCTTTGAAATGAACGTTGTTGATGGAAGGACGACGACGTCGTTCCTGGAAGAGGTCGGCAAAATCAACGACCCAAGGACAACTGAATTACTTGAGCAGTTAGATAGGGAGGGAAAAAACTATAGCTGGGGTGAAATTTTCTCCCTAGTTCATATGCTACTAGGTGACAGGAGCAGCGCCAGGTGGATATGCGAGGATGCGGCCGGTTCAACATCTGCGGAATTCTTGACCGTCCTTGACCGCAAGATCACCAATGAGGAGTTGGGCAGAGTAAGTAGCATGGTCGCTCGTAGGCTCAACGGTGAACCTTTGCAATATATTTTGGGGTATTGGTGCTTTCGCACGTTGAAACTCAAAGTCGACTCTAGAGTGCTCATTCCTCGCCCAGAGACTGAGCAGACCGTTCAGGTAGCCATTGATGTGATCAATGGCTGGGGTAGCCCGGCTGATGAACTCGTTGTAGCCGATCTGGGTACTGGTTCCGGAGCGATAGCTCTCTCGCTAGCTGCCGAGGTGCATAGGAGTTTGGAGATATGGGCTACGGACAACTCTGCCCATGCTCTAGACGTTGCTGCGGATAATTTGATTGCTTGTTCGAATGAGCTTGTTCAGTTACCCATCTTGTCGCTCGGATCATGGTTCGAAGCACTTCCTCCTCGTCTTAGAGGGAGAGTGTCGATTGTGGTTTCCAATCCTCCATACATATCCCATGCTGAGCGCATCTTCTTACCTAGAGAGGTGGCTGAGTGGGAACCGGAGGGAGCTCTTATCGCTGGCGAAAGCGGCTTGGAGGGTATAACTGCGATATTGTCAGCGGCTACTCAATGGACCACTGATGACGGAGTGGTGATCATAGAACTGGCCCCCTCTCAAGGAGAAGAGGCAAAGGCTGTAGCCAAGGACAATGGATTTGTGGATGTGCAGATCTTATCGGATTTGGCTGGACGAGAGCGCGTACTAGTAGCTAGACGGTAAGTAGCAGCAACCGCTAGATATGAGAGCGATCCTAGGTTCCCTTATCTGAACCGCCAGCGCCAGATGGCAAGCAGTGATAACCGCTAGACTCTTACTCTCGTGATGAAGCGTGGCAGGAGATGGCTGTGGGTTCGACAGTAGTATCCTCGTCTTCTCCGAATGCATACGAGCTCCTCGTACAGGTTCTACGTGAGGGTGGAGTTGCGGCGGTTCCTACTGATACCGTCTATGGACTTGTAGCGGATGCCTTCAACACCTCTGCTACCGCTAGAATATTCGAGATCAAAGGACGGCCAAGTGATCTCGCCTTGCCTATCTTCGTGTCAGGCTTGGAACAGGCCGGCACCTTGTTGACCAGAGTGGATTCCCTCATGGTGGCCTTGGCGGAGAGGTTCTGGCCTGGGGCGCTTACCATTGTGGCAGAATGCAGAGACGATCTCGAGTTTGCAGTGGGTGGCGATGGTAACAGCATAGGAGTGAGAGCCCCAGCCGATCACCTGCTTTTGGCCGTTTGCGAAGAGGTAGGCCCACTGGCTAGCACTAGTGCGAATCGACATGCCTCCTCTCCTCTGAGAGACGTAGGTGCCCTTGTAACGGAGCTAGGGAATGATGTCTCTTTGATCATTGATGGAGGTCCACGAGAGGGGCTTGCGTCGACCGTGATATCCATAGTGGAACGTCCCCCTGCAATCTTGAGAGAGGGGGCTATCAGCAATCAAGAGCTGTACTCGGTAGTAGCAACAGTAACATGAAATTATAATTTTAATACTGCTATCATTCTCGCATTGATTGGTTGATCTCTGCATGGGATAGCTGCACAATCGTTCGAACGAAAGCTACAGATTTGACATCCTCCCCACGGCT
>JAMDDE010000044.1:0-1787 GCA_023489235.1 Actinomycetota bacterium
GGTTGCGTAGGACACGGTGATCATTCACCCATAATCAGGTCGATAAACCCCGTGGAAATGCTACGGAACGGCATGAAAGCTCAAGATAGTCAGCCCGAGAGGCGCGAAGATCCAAAGCTTGCGGTGGAGGTGAGCGGACTCGAACCGCCGACTTCTACGTTGCGAACGTAGCGCTCTACCAGCTGAGCTACACCCCCATTGCTACATACTCAAGCATATAGTTTCTCACGTACGGGACAGCATACCAGGACAGGAGATCACCTCAAGACACCGTTCGTGTAGGAGTTGCAGATGTGAGAAGTCAGCTCATCACGACAAGAATGAGCCTATCCCATGACTCAGCAGGAACGGCCTATGGACTCTTCCAGTAGATGCTGGAGACGTCCTTGGAGCAAGGTAGTGGTTACGTCCCCTCTTGTTCTCTCCAGGACGGCTCGCAAACTGTCAGTGGTTCTTCTCAATCCTCCAGTAAGCGCATCTGGGTACTCTATGCTTACCAAGAACTCGTAACAGTCCTCCATACGTCTCAGAAGTACCTCAGTAAGGTTGAGTTCACCCATACGAAGGCGGTCCAATATGTATCGGCGCAGCTCAGAAGCAGCTTCTGCCAAACCGTTGAGCCAAGCGGCAATCCCGACACCGAGTTGCACGTAGCTTTTCAGTTCTTCTCCTTCTACTAGGCAAACGGTCAACCGAGCCTCTACGTACTCCTTTTCGGCATCGTGCAAGAATCCTGCATGTGCCACTTGAGGATAGGGGAGCAACTCCTTTTGCGCCTCGCGTAGTGCTCCATCTGCCTCGTCAATACGACTTTGGTATTCTTCGGTAAGCCCCCGGTGCACTGCTCGAATAGCAAGACTACTGGCACGAATAGTTCGACGGCATGCTGTAAGTCCCTTTTCTCGTGCTCTGTGTGCCTCTTCTAGTTCTGAGATTATCACTTCCCCCAAACTAGCTAGGGAGGAAGAGATCCCTGAAGAGGTGCTCACATTTTTCCTCCTGTGGTCCGTACACCTACAGGAACACGTCGTTCATCCCCACCAGCGCTCATCTCTTTACTTTGACGAGCTTGTCGTGCAGAGGACAGATAACGGAGCTTGGCTGCACGTTCACGCTCCCTAAGTGTTGCCACTCTGGCCAGATGGGCCAGTATGCCGATGTAGACGACTAATATCACGAACGATATCCCTGCGAGCAGGAGAGCTCCATGCAGCTTAGGGAGCGCCCCTACGAGTAATGAGCCTATGAACGTTGTGACGAGGATGAACAGAGCCTGTCTGCGTCTTCGTATTGCTTGTTCTCGTTGGCGAATCTTGGTCAACTGGGCCCATTCTGCAGTAATTCCCCCTACGGCCATCCTTCGGCGTTCCTCTAATCGAGCAAAACGTTCTTGCTGATTCGATCGCGCCTTGTCGTAGAGTCCGAAGCTCATCCCGTTGTTCACAGTTGCTTGCAGGCGGTACCGCAGAGGGACTACCTCGTCCGATGAGCTGCCTCTCCGGGGTCGTAAACGGTGAGCAGGTTCTATTAGGGAAGGACTGGTTCTCTGCAACACTTTGAGCCGCCGCCGGAACTGCGATACCGAGTCGTTCTCTCTGGCCTCAGCACGCTTACGTAGATAACCAGGAATGAGCACTACTGCCCATAGAACGACCAGGAATGCCAAAAGCACTATTTTCACTACTCCTTGCCCTACCTTTTGCTTGAAAACCCTAGCTAAATGATCGCCTCAAGTGGTGGATACCCAATGAAGCGGCATTTTCTCCTGGTGCGTCCTTGCGATAACC
>JAMDDE010000044.1:2026-45436 GCA_023489235.1 Actinomycetota bacterium
TCATGCAGAGGAAGAACAGTACTTATGGTCATTCGACTAGTCGAAGCAATCCGAGAGGAGTTCATCGGTCAGGGTTTGCTCCAATGGACCAGCAGCTAGCAGTCTCCCTTCTTTCAAGAGGGCTACATGAGTCGTTCCCTTGGGAATCTCCTCCAATCTGTGGGTAACCAGTACATATGGAGGAGCTTGGGGGTCGTTGGCCATCCGCTCCAGTTGAACTAGGAAGCGCTTTCTGGCGCCCATGTCCAAACTAGCAACCGGTTCATCTAGGAGCAGCAGTTCGGGATCGGTCATGAGAGTTCGGGCGAGCAGCACAAGCTGTCGCTCTCCTTCAGAGATCACCCCGAAGCTGTTCTCAGCCAGCCTTGATATGCCGAGGTCGTCCAGTACTTGGAAAGCGCGTTGATGGTCATCTGAAGAGTATCCATTCCACCAGGTCTCCAAGGCTGCATAACGTCCTGATAGGACAATCTCCAAGATGGTCTCATCCATCCGCAGTTGACGACCGAGTGCCGGGCTAATGAAGCCAATTCGTTTGCGGATCTGACGAAGGTCGCTTGCTCCAATGCGCTCACCAAGGATGTATGCCGTACCTCTGCTGGGGCGCAACTGGGCCCCAGCTATTCTGAGTAGCGTAGTCTTACCTGACCCATTTGGACCGAGTAGCGCCCAGCGCTCCTGTTCATGTACCTCCCAAGTGAGGTCAGCAAGAATAGGACGCCCTTCGCGCAATAGGGATACTTTCTTCAAGGAGACCACTAGCTTACTTCTTTCGGCAGCAACATACTCTTTTGCATCGGCAATTCTCGAGTTGGTTTCTCGACGGTTATCTGTCTCATCTGAGTCAACAAAGATCACTCAACAAGTATGCTGCATTTCCGCAAGGATCCAGAGGCAAGTTTTATGCTGCGAATAAAAGAAAAAATTATTCCCTCTCATGTGTGCAATCCGCACTCGGTTTTGGACGTCCCTGCCCATCTCCCACTCCTCCTTCCCTCGCCTGGAAGTGGAGGTCGGGTAGTCGGTGCACATCCTATGGATGTGTACCCTTTGGACCATAGTGGGTGTGCAGGTAGATCATGGGTGTGCAGGTAGGAGATTATATCCTCATCGGTCCAGTTGATCAGAGGATTGACCTTCAGTTTGCCCTTATCGGAGTCGTAGGCCACCACTGGGGTAGCGGATCTGGTAGGGGAGTCAACACGTTTCAAACCGGTGATCCAGGCATCCTTACCAGAAAGAGCAAGAAGTAGTGGCTGTACCTTACGGACTTGGCAGCAGAGATCGCTTCCGCAAGGTGACTCGGTAAGCGGAATAGAAGGGCGTACGATACGTAAGTTCAGGTTGAGCAGCTTGCTGACTTGCCCTACGTAGGCAAGGGTTTCCTCGAAGTGAAATCCAGTATCCAGAAAGATCACCTCTATTTGAGGATCAACCTTGGTGGCAATGTCGACGAGTACGCAGTCTTCGAATGAAGAAGCCACTACTACCTTGTCGCCAAAGTGTTCGACCGTCCAAGCGATTATTGTTTCTGGTGATGCTTCTTCCAGGTAGGTAGAGGCAGATTCTGCTAGTAGCGCTAGGTTCATTTCCTTGCTGAACTCCTTTTCCCATAAAACTTGACTAAATCAGTCAGGTTATGTTTACAATATATGACTATGTTGATCAACTTTTCAAGATTTTCATCTGAGCTGGAAGTTGGGGGGAACGGTAGGCGCCTGGCGTTGGATGGGCGGCATGGTGAAGTTGGGGGGAGTGTCAAGCTCCTGGAGGGCCTGTTTGGCGGTGTAGAAGTCACTGGGGTGCTGAGCTCAGCGGAAAGGAGACGAGCTTGATGGACAGCACCCTTTACCCTCATCACCCTGCATCTGCTCATCTCGACCATCTGGAGTCCCATTCGGTGTTCGTCTTGCGTGAGATTGCGGGGGAGTGCGATCGTCCGGTTCTCTTGTTCTCTGGAGGAAAGGACTCGGCAGTGTTATGCCACCTTGCCCAAAAGGCCTTTTACCCATCACCCATACCTTTTCCCTTGTTGCAGGTGGATACCGGGCATAACTTTCCAGAGGTACTCGAGTTTCGTGATGTTCGGGCAAAAGAGCTGGACTGTGAGCTAATCGTGGCCTCTGTTCAAGAGGCTATAGACAAAGGTTTGGTAAAAGATCCTGGCGAAGGTGAGTCCAGAAACCGTCTCCAATCCGCGGTCTTGCTCGATGTCATTGCCAGGCAGGGATTCGATGCCTGCATAGGTGGTGCCCGCAGGGATGAGGACAAAGCCAGGGCAAAGGAGAGAGTTGTATCCCTGCGCTCTCGCTTCGGACAATGGGAACCGAGGCACCAGCGTCCAGAACTATGGAGCATCTACTACGGGAAGGTCAATCCAGGCGAGCACCTGCGGGTCTTTCCATTGTCCGACTGGACCGAACTGGATATATGGCTGTATATACAACGTGAGCAGATAGAACTCCCCAATATTTACTATGCTCATCGTCGTTTAGTGCTGGAACGAGACGGAATGCTTCTTGCGCATAGCCCTTATTTGACTGCTAGAGCGGGGGAAAAGGTGTTCGAAGAGACCGTCCGTTTTCGTACCGTAGGAGATATGACCTGCACTGCAGCGATACGTTCCCGAGCTATGACCCCAGCAGAGGTCATAGAGGAGATCATGACTTTTCAGGTCTCCGAGCGAGGCGCTAGTCGAGCAGATGATCGTTTCAGTGAAGCGGCAATGGAGGAGCGAAAGAGAGAGGGATACTTTTGAACAGCTACAACCCGTTGGAGAGATTTTTTGACGGGCTATCTCCTGTCAGTAGGACGAACAAGAGCCTACTCTTCATACCAGGAGGGCAGAGGCAGTGAGAGGCGGGGGAGTTGAGGTGGTACATTGCGCGGCGGTGGGATCAGTGGATGACGGCAAGTCTACCCTGATCGGCCGTCTCCTGTATGACTCTGGACAGCTTGCCAAGGATCAGCTTGCCGATGCAAGTAGAGAGAGGGGCAGATCGGGCCGTTTCGATCCAGCAAGGGTCACTGATGGTCTGCGAGCCGAACGCGAGCAAGGGATCACCATAGACGTTGGGTATCGCTACGCCTCCTTCTGCGGCCGCAGAGTGATCATTGCTGATTGTCCTGGACATGTCCAGTATACTTCCAATACGGCGACGGGAGCTTCGAGGGCAGATGTCGTCCTGGCGCTTTTCGACGCTACTCGCTGGAGTACGGATCTACTGACCAACCAAACCAAATGTCACTTAGCAATAGCATCTTTGTTCGGGGTCGGCACCCTCATCGCTTGTGTCAACAAGATGGATTTAGTCGGCTGGTCAGAGGAGGTTTTCCAGAGTATTGCCGGGCAAGTGAGGGCAGTGGCCGGTCGTTTGGGTATAAATAATATTACAATTATACCAGTATCTGCTTTGCACGGCGACAATGTGGTGAAGCGGAGCGAACTGTCCCCCTTCTACCGTGGACCGACGGTCGCTGAAGCCTTGGTCAGGGTGCAAACCAGAACCTTGCCATCGGGGACCAGGCTGCCGGTCCAGCTTGCACTCAGAGTTCGTGGGGGTCGACAGTATGCGGGGATGTTGGCAGGAGGGAGGGTGCATACAGGCCAAGAGGTAGTGGTACTGCCTTCCGCACGAACTACTCGTGTGCGCTCTCTTTTCTATCTAGGGAGAGAGGTGGAAGAGGCGATCGCTCCTGCCTCTGTTGCAGTGGAGCTCGAGCATGATCTCGATGTCGGGAGAGGGGACCTCATTGCTGCCGTCCACGATAGTCCAGAGGTCGCCACTGATTTGTCGGCCACTCTCTTCTTCTTCTCCGGATGTGAAGATCTCACAGCTAGGAAATACCTGGTCAAACATACCAGTAGAATTACTGCGGCGAAGATAAGCTCTCTCGACAGCATCATTGATCCGAGCGACCTGTCAGCTGCCCCCATTTCCGCCGACTCCATTCCCGCCAACTCCATCGTGAGGGCACGTATGGAACTAGCTACTCCCCTAGCTGTAGACAACTATGCTTCCAACCCCACCACTGGTAGCTTCATACTCATAGATAGCTCCTCCAATGCGATCTTGGCCGCAGGATTGGTTGGCTTGTCGCTCGAGTTCTTAGGACAGGACAAGAACGTGGCTCTGCATGCAGGACCACCTCGTCTGTAGAATGCGGAAAGGTTTCCAAGATTGCGTGCAGGTGCAGATGGTGTCTACTGAAGAGGACTGCTCCAGTGTATATCCGATTTCTCTGGTGATAGCTGGCAAACCATGCCTGGTGGTGGGTGGGGGGCGAGTTGCTTCTCGAAAGGTTGCTGGCCTGGTTCGTTCTGGAGCAAAGGTTACGGTGGTAGCTAGGCGGGTGGATCCATCCATCTTGTCTCATTCAGAGGTAAAAGTGCTTGTTCGCAACTATCAACCCGGTGAGGCCTCTGACTACTGGCTGGTTTTTGCTGCCACTGGGGTAAAGGAAGTGGATCGTCAAGTTGCCGCCGATGCCCATGAAGCCAAAGTCTGGGTCAACTGTGCAGACGATCCACAAGGTTGCTCGTTCATGCTGCCAGCTGTTCACTGTAGTGGTTCTGTATCCGTAGCTGTTTCCACAGCAGGGAGTAGTCCCGCGTTGGCTAGATGGGTACGGGACCGCATTGCAGAGGGACTGGACCCTCGCATAGGGGAGATAGGCAGGCTTCTGCAGTTGGCTCGTCAGAGGTTGAAGAGCGAAGGAATACCTACTGAAACAGTTGATTGGAATTCGATGATCGAGTCCATGCTGACGGATGATGATGTCAGGTCTCGTGGTAACGAGGAGAATCGAGTGGATTAGTGGGGTCGTCGAAGCCAACTGCTATTCGTTCCCCTCGGGCGCGTTCTTCCATGCGAGCCAGATAGGAAAAGGCCTTCTGATCGGCGGTGGTGTAAGGTGGTGGCAACAGTGATCGAGGCCAGAGATGACGCTTGGTCACAACGTTGATCTCCGCAGAGATAATCATCACTTGAGCAGTCAAATATAGCCAGGAAAGCAAGCCAATGACTATAGCGAAGAAACCGTATACGTCACTGGCTTTTCTCAGCTCTCTTGCTACATACCAACCCCCAATAGCTTGCAGCACCTCCCAGGCAACGGTAGCTGTGAGTGTTCCTACAGCTATGTCCTTCCACGCAAGCCTCTCCGCTGTGAGCAGCTTGTATGTAAGGGCGAATACTCCGAGATCAGCAAGGAAGGAGATCATGAAACCAGCAACACGAGTCAGGTCACTTGCATGAGCTCCAGCTACTACTCCAGCGAGAATCGTGGAGAGTAGGCTAGCGCCACCTAGTATGGCCATGGCGCCGAGACCCTTGAGGCGACGGATCAGCATACTTGGTCGTTGGATCAAAGGGGTGTTCCATACTGCATTCATGGCATTCTCAATTGCTTGGCCTACATAAGTTCCTACCCAGATGGTGCCCACTGCACCTATTACCATTGCCACGGTGTTCCCTTTGAGAGAGTGGACATTGTGCTCTATCTGAGGACCGATGATAGGGAAGTTGGCTAGTTCGGAGTGAACCAAGGAGTGCTCCAAATGTGGGTCACCTCGAAGTATTGTCCCGAATATCGTCGTGGTCAGCAGTAGGAGAGGGAACAAGGAGAAAAATCCATAGTAAGAGATGAGTGCTGCTCTGGAACCAGCTTGATCTTCTGAGAACTTGCGAATCAGGGCGATAGGAAAGGCCAAGATAACGTGCTTTTGTTGGTAGCGATCAAAGCGTCTTGCTACTCCCCGTACGTCCATCATGATTCTTTCTGCTTGTTTTTGATTGAATGAGCATAGTCCGGCACACGGCGCGATGCTTTAAGTATGAGTACTGCAGAGAAGATAGAGAGTGTAAATCCAGCAAGCGGTGAGATCGAAAGGAGCTTTTCGCCGTTGAGCGACTCTCTGCTCGAGGGGAGGATTGCTCTTGCAGCATCGGCATTCAAGTTCTACAAGACCACTTCATTCGAGCAGAGAGCTTCTTGGATGGCCAGGGCAGCTGATCTGATGGAGTCGGAGAGAGAGGCCCTAGCCAGAATTGCCACCACGGAGATGGGCAAGACCATAGCCTCAGCCAGGGCTGAGGTGGACAAATGTGCTCGTACCATGCGTTACTTCGCCGAACACGCATCTGACTTTCTAGCTGATGAGCCTGTTAGTACCACGGCTAGCTCTAGCTACGTCACCTATCAGCCACTTGGACCCATCCTGGCTATCATGCCATGGAACTTCCCCTATTGGCAGGTGGTGCGGTTTGCCGCTCCTGCATTGATGGCGGGCAATGTAGCTCTTCTGAAGCACGCCCCCAATGTTCCACAGACTGCGTTGGCCATAGAGGATCTGTTCGTGAGAGCTGGGTTCGAGGAAGGAGTCTTCCAAAGTCTTCTCATTGAGGCCGAACGCACCCAAGGGATCCTTGCCGATGATCGTGTGGCTGCTGTGACGCTCACCGGAAGTGATCGTGCTGGGAAAATTGTTGCAACCAGCGCAGCTAAGAACCTGAAGAAAGCGGTGCTGGAACTGGGAGGAAGCGATCCGTTCATTGTGATGCCCTCTGCCAATCTGGACAGGGCGGTAGAGATAGGAGTAATGGCCAGGGTGCAGAACAACGGCCAGTCGTGCATAGCAGCCAAACGGTTCATAGTTCATGAGTCTGTAGCTAGAGAGTTCGAAGAGAAGTTCATTGCTCGGATGGCCTCTCTGGTAGTGGACGATCCCATGGAGGAAGAGACTGATGTTGGACCACTGGTTAGTGATAGGGCAAGGCAGCTCTTGTTAGGACAAGTCGAAGATGCGTTGAACAAAGGAGCTGAGCTCTTGTTCGGAGGCATGGTGCCAGAACGACCTGGTTTTTACTATCAGCCAGCAGTAGTAAGGGGCATCAAGCCGGAGATGCGTATGTACAGAGAGGAGGTATTTGGACCCGTAGCTGCCATATACGAAGTACCCAACCTGGAGGAGGCTATTACCTTGGCCAATGACAATCCCTATGGGCTTGGATCATCGGTATGGACCGAGGACGAGGAAGAACGCAAGCGCTGCATTCAGGACCTAGATGCTGGCCAGGTATTTTTCAACGCTATGGTTGCTTCTACTCCAGAGTTGCCATTTGGTGGTGTGAAGCAATCAGGATATGGTAGAGAACTCTCTGCTCATGGCATTCGCGAGTTCACCAATCAGAAAACTGTGTGGATAGCGTGAGCACTATCTAGGTGACTTGGTTGAGCTGCTCTTGGGCAAGGCAACGAGAGCAGCGTCCGACAAGGGCAAAGTGGTGCGTGTCTATCTTGAATCCAGTGGCTGCCAACAACTGTGACTTCACTGTTTCCAGTAAGTTGTCATCCACCTCCTCTACCTCTCCACATCTTTCGCAAGCGAGGTGCAGATGGGATGGGTCGCCTAGATGCCATCTCGCTGGGCCATGCCCAAGATGAACGTGATAGGCGAGTCCAGTGTCCTCCAGTAGTTCCAAGGTGCGGTATACCGTGGCGGCATGCAAGTCAGGATGGGCCAGGTGCAGCATCTCGGATAGTTCTTCCGCAGTAACATGATCTCCTGCTCGAACCATTGCCTCTACAACGAGTCGACGATCAACCGTGATGCGAATACCTCTATCTTTGAGGTGCTGCAAAATAGAGGCTGTGCGATCACCCGCCATGATTAAAGTCTAACAAGGTAGCATTTTTATCATTGGATCGATTGGTCATGTGATCAGCCATCCACTTGAGCGGCATAGCAAACATCAGCGGGTTTCTCATTGGTCAACGAACATATTGCATTTACTATCCGTGCTGCACCAATAAGTATTGCATAGCCTAGAGGGGTTGTCGGATCAACTACCTCTTGGGAGATCTGTGAGAAGCTGAGATCGTGAAGTAATGATGGGCTGAAAGTCGATCCAGTCAAGATATAACGATTAGCAATGTCCAGAAAGGGAACGAAATTTACGCTGGCGGCTTCCCCTTTGCTCAAACCCGGTGGTATGTCCAAGCGTTTCATCAACAGGCTCTCCATTGGGGTGATCTGGGCAAGTGGAAGATACTGTCTGTTGGCGAGAAGTTGGTTGCTTTCCTCCTCTACGCCTTTGAACACGATATACTGGCTTTTATAAGAGGTCCCATAGAAGCTTGGTCCAACTGTTCCTCCAAAGACTATCTGTTTCGACGAACTAGTGTAGGCAAGACGTTTGAAATTGCCGAAGTAGCTCAGAGCAATTGTGAGCGGCCATTGCTCAGCTGAGCAATAAGGGTCGTACTCTACGCATACGAAGATTACGACAGGTCGATTGTCCTTGGTGTACGAGGAGGATTCTTTTACCCCATGCAGTTCCTGGATACCCATCGGTTGGGGATACCCGATCGGAGGAGGATTCGTTTCCGCCTCGACTAATGCTTGGACCGTAGGTTTGGCTATCTTGACCAAGATGGATCTGGCCACTAGTTGAACCTGCGCTTTAGGCCTATGGGTACTCAAAGTAGTCAGCTTCAGAGTTACCAATGCCAGTACTGTGCAACCGACAATCACTACCACGATAGAGGTGGCGATCGGCATGTGCTTCCAAGGCCGAGCTAACTTTGTGCCCGTACGCTTACCCATGGAGTCCTAGCTTATCCGGTGGCGTATGTGCTCTTATACGGATCTATCCCGATCATTTGGTCACCCCTGGGGATACTCCTTTATTTGGGTTTAGGGACACTCCTTTATTTGGGTTTATTTGTATAGGGATGTTGATATAGTGTGCTTGCTATGGCAAGCAAAAGTACCGATAACAGCATACCCCCTCATCTCGGAGGGAGAGATGGGTGGTCGAATCTCGCCTTTCGCAGCGAGCGTTTGTTACTGAGGGGATCGCAGATCCGCTATCTCTACTTAGAGGATGATTCATCCGTAGACAAGGCAGTCGACAACGTTTTGTTTCTTCATGGATGGGCAATTGGCCCTTGGTCCTATACAGGCGTACTCCGCCAGCTCGGCATCTGGGCCAGGAAGGTTTATGCGCCATGCCTACCTGCTTTCGGAGGTACTCCAGCCTTGCCAGCTGGGGGGGATGGATTTCCTGATTACGCCCAATGGGTAAGAGAGTTCGTGCATGCCGGTGCTTTCGAGGGAAGAACTCTCGTGGTGGGACATTCGTTTGGAGGTGGGGTTGCCATTCGCTTTGCTTACGATGCTCCCGAGATAGTTACCTCGATGGTGTTGGCCAATGCTATCGGCAGTCCCGTATGGCGCCAGCTTTCCTATGGGCGAGTTCATGCAATCCAGGAACGACCTATTTGGGACTGGGGAGGATATCTTGCGGCAGATCTGGGTTCATTCATTGAGGTGCGTAATGTGCTGCCAGCTGTATTACGCGAGGCGATACCCAATATAATGACTCACCCTCAAGCTATTTGGCGTATCGCAGACAAGATTCGATCAGTCGACCTATCCACCGAGTTGCATGCTCTTTGGGTGCGAAGATTGCCTGTAGCGGTAATCTGGTCCAAGCGTGACAGGGTAGTTACTCGTGACTCATATGAAGCCATGTGCAAGGAACTCGGAGTCAAGGGGAAGGAAGTGGAGGGTTCTCACTCATGGCTTATAGCTCATCCTTCCTCATTCGGTCAGGTCATGGAGGAAATTATTGATTCTGAGGGGCTTCTCTCGGAAACGAGGTAGTGTCAGAGCATGTCCATACGCGACGCCGCTACCATTGTGTTGTCACGAGATTCCAGAACAGCCGGTTCAACCAATGAGGATGACCCTCGGGGTATAGAGGTCTTCATGGTGCGACGTAATCTCAACTCAGACTATGTCGGTGGAGCATATGTTTTCCCAGGTGGAGCTGTTGACGAATTGGACAGGTCGGAAAGGGCCTTCTCGCTTTGTGCTGGCAGAGACGATCGAGAGGCTAGCCAGATACTAGAGGTGGAGGAAGGGGGGCTGGCGTTCTGGGTTGCTGCAGTTAGAGAGTGCTTCGAAGAGGCAGGAATCCTGTTGGCCTATCGAACTACTCCCGATCTTGACCTATCTCACTCCTTTGAGCCTTCTGGGGCTGGCGAAGCTTCGGTGATGCTTAAGGGCAAAGATCAAAGTGAAGTGGCAAGTCCTTATCTTTTGAGCGACCAGCTGGAGTCATGGCGTAAGTCACTGGCCAACGGAGAGATAGGTTTCCTGGATCTCTGCGAGCGGGAGGGATTGAAGATCGCTGCTGATCGCATTGAGTACTTCAGCCACTGGCTAACCCCGAAGGGAGCTCCTCGTCGATACGATACCAGGTTCTTCGTGGCTGCTGCGCCTACTGAACAAGTACCCTCCCATGATTTCAGCGAGACAGTGGATAGCTGCTGGATAACTCCTCGAGATGCCTTGAGGCGTCATGCAGAAGGGTCTTTTGATATTATCTTTCCTACCATCAGGCATCTTGAGGCATTGGCAGGGTTTTGTTGCACAGCCGATCTCCTGAAAGCTGCTGCGATACGAAGACACGTGCCGGTTATATGCCCCAAGGTCGTTCCGGTCGACGATCAAGGGGGAATTCGTCTCTTGATCCCTGGCGACCCTGATTACTCTGAGATCAATGATGTAGACCCCCCTGATGAGTGGTTCCCCAAGATGAGGGCAGGAGACCTGCACTAGCTCATTGGATAGAGCTCATTGGATGGCCTGTGACAGATTTTCAACTGGGCGGAAAGCTGTCCTGGCTGGTTGAACAGAGCGCGACCGCAATCCCCGTCCATAAGGGCAGGAAGGTTCACTGATAGTTGGCAGAGAACTGACCGACGAGCGCCCCGCAATCCCCTGGTTTCAGCTATGAGGAGAGGTCAACCATGAGGACGGTTCTCATCCCTGATTGGCACAGATCACGTTGGCTAAGTTCGGCTGTACAGCTCATACAACCTCTCCACATATTGATCCGTCGTATCCAGGGATGGAGGATAGTTGCAATCGTAGCTTCTGATCTCCTAGCACAGTAATCAACGCTTGTACTACCGGATCAGAGAGATTGTGGGCAGGGATTACAAGGTCATATCGTTCTGTGGATAGGGGCAAGAAAGCGAGTCCATAGGTGAGAGCAGCTGGTTCACTAGCTACTCCGGCATCGGCGGCTCCGGCAGCTATGCATGAAGCCACAGTGAGATGTCCAGTGGCGGTCGTTTCGTATCCGAGCAACTCTTGACGGTCGACTTCGAGTTTGTCTATCTCTCTTTCCAGTATGTTGCGGGCTTCAGATCCTGGTTCGCGATTGACGATGCTCAAATGCATCTTGGCTATATCCGCTAAAGTGTCGACCTTGTCCGCTAGGTGCGGTGCCAACACTATTCCCTCTCGCCAAATGCTGAAGCCTATGAGAAGAGGGTCTTTAACTAACGAATTAGCAGCTTCCAAGTTGTACGTTCCCTTATCAGCATCGCGCAGGTGTATGCCTGCCCCATGGACAAGCCCATTGGACAGTAGTTGAAGAGCCCGTGTGCTGGAACAGGGCCACCAAATTAGGTCGACGGAGTTCCCCAGTCGGAGCAATGGTTGGGCAAGCAAGGCAAGGGCTGGATCGCAACCTGCCAAAACAAGGGCCTGAGTTTCCTCGCCCATGGAGGCGACCGTCGCGGTTTCCCCGTCTATTACTTCGGTCACCAAGGCATTGGCAGGGAGGAATCCTTCCAACATGGCAGTGTCGCTTTGCAGAGGGAAAGCCACTTTTTTCCCATTGAGGTTGGCCAGTCGTACTCTCGTGCCTTTTGTCAACCGTTCCGTAGGCGTGATGACCTCTGCTAGAAGGGGTGACCGCGGTTCTTGTGGTGAAAAAATGGCCTCAACAGTGGTATCTAAAGCTTTGGCTATGCTGAGAGCCACCTTCAGGGATGGCTTCCACTTCCCACTCTCTATTCCTGCAATAGCCTGCCTGCTCACTCCGCTTACCTGAGCCAAGCTTTCTTGCGACATCCCCTTGGCTAGCCGCGTCAATCTCAGTCGATAACCGTCAACACCGTCGGACCTATCATCCAAATCACCTGAAGGATTGGCTCTCATTTCTTGAAAACTTACATCCTTTTGGATACTGGTGGTCGGCTGTTTGGTATCAGAGGCGGGTCAATTGCAGTGACAGTCAATTGGCAGCCAGGACGTAAGTTGTTTTGAACAAGCAGGTCCTGGGCAAATTGATCAAAGGAGTGATTGTGCATGAAAGTAATCGTTGCCTGAGTGGAGTTCGGTTGAGTAACTTCCATTTCCACTTCCCACTCTACTCCGGCTGGCTTTACTGATTTGACTATTCCCTGGAGCACTACTCCAAACTTATGGTGTTCACCCAGTATGACTTTTTGTGGATGAATAGCCCATACCATATCTTTATTTTTATTATCTTTATTGCCGAAAGAGGTTGCAGCAATGAAACTACGGTATCCTAGCAGCTGGGCTACTTCTTTAGAGTTAGGCTTCTTGACTATTTCATCTGCTGGAGCAAGTTGGAGAATGCGACCGTCCTGTATTATCGCTATCTCGTCAGCCACCTCCTGAGCTTGAGCCAAGTCGTGGGTTACCACTATGCAAGGTACATGTCGTCGGTCTACCTCATCGATGACTAGTTTGGTCAGTGCACCTCTCCATGATGCATCCAATCCGGTATAGGGCTCATCGAGTAGGAGAAGTTTGAAAGGACTGTATAGCACTCTAGCGATAGCTACACGTTGGAGTTGTCCACCTGATAGACGGTAAGGCATCTCAGAAGCAAGCTCCGTGAGGTCTAGAAGTTCCAATAACTTCGAGAGTGACAAAGGAGTTACCAAGCCGTTGCGAGATGGTCGAGATGAATAGGTGATGTTCTCCAAGACACTCAAGTGTGGGAACAAGCCAGGGGGTTGACGCAGCAGGCCAATGGTCCGTTGCCATAGGGCTACGTGTCGCGAACGGGGAGAGGCTTGGGAGAGGATATCCGAGTCAAGCTGCACCCATCCAGATTCAAGTCGGGCAAGACCGGCTATTGCCTCTATGATGGTTGTCTTACCTGCACCTGATGGTCCGAACAAAGCCAGCTTCGAGTTTCCTCTAAGCTGTAGTTGAGCTGATACCATGTGAGGCTTTCGTCCAACCACAAAGTTGGCAGTGAGAGTGTGATCCTCTTTGATTGCCAGCTGTTGTGCTTGCGGCTGCACCTCGGTCATAACGTCAATCTACCCTGTGCCCTTGAGCTCCAGAGGTAGGCGAGGATGGGTAGAGGCAGTGCTACTACGATGAGACACAAAGCATAGGGCAGAGAGCCGTTCAAGCCAATTTCTTCTAGGTTGATCCATGTCTTCATGGGTAGTCCATAGGGATGGTAGGCAATTATAATCACTGCCCCGAATGCACCCATAGCTCGTGCCCAAGCAGTAGCCAATGAAGTGGCTAGTCCAGGAGCGGCTAATGGCAAAGTGATTCGCCGGAGAGTCCTAGGCCAACGATCACCCAGCAAAGCAGCGTTCTCTTCTAGTCGCTTATCTACCTTGGTGAAAGCGGCTTCTGCTCCAAGTATGTAGTAAGGAGCAGATTCGTATATCTCAGCAAGTACAAGAGCGAAAAATGTGTTGGATGCTGTCAGATGTATCTCCGCCAAGACTTTACCGATAGGTGTAGCTGGGCCTACCAGATATATGAGAAGTAGTCCTATGACCAAAGGAGGCATGAGCAAAGGGATGAGTACCCCTGTCTCCCATACCCTGCCTGCTGGAAGCTTTTGCCTGGCGAGGAGCCAGGCAAGGGGAGTACCGGTAATCACTAAGACAAAAAGAGCAAGGATACTGGCCTCCAAGGAGATGAAGAGTGGATCAAGTGCACCAGGTGGTGCGAGGGTGGCGACGATCTTGCTCGGTGACAAATGAACGAGTAGTGCTGCTACCGGTCCCAGCATGGCCAACCAAACCAGTACAGAGATAGCTATGGCAATAGCCGATGACACTTTCAGGGGAGAGGCCATCGACCTGTTCTGGGGCAGTAAGTAGCTGCTCATTGAGATATCTTGGAGTTCTCTACAGTCTTTTCGACAATGCTGGGCACGCTGGCTGGATTACCGACTACTTGTTCTTTCAACAGTTCGTAACCAGCATTTTTGTAAATTGCCCTACCTCTTGGCGAAAGCACGAAACTTATGAATGAAATTGCTTGCTTGCTGTAACCCTTCGTCGAACTGCTGAGCGGTACATGGTTTTCGCGAATGGCAGTGATGTCTACAGTCAGTGGTGTGCCGTGTACTACCTTGCCTCCCGGTAACAGCAGAGAGGCTGCAGCGTAGGAACTGCTGTATGCTGGATCACCGAAGTTAATTGCTGCAGGCAGAGCTACATAAGGCAGATGGTATTGAACAGCCTGGGACAAAAAAGCACTAGCTGCATCCAACTGCCCTGCTTGCAAGTGGGCGTCAAGACTGGTCTCTGAGAATATCTGACTAGGTGCCCCCAGGCCAGTTCCACCGAGAATGCGTCTTGCCGTTCCAGAGGGGAGGTGCAAGTAGGCGACGGCCAAGTGAACCATCATGACGAAAGCCTGTCCTTGAGGGTCGGTTGCTGGATTGGTCCTACCTAGGCGAAAGCCAGGTGATGTCATTGCTTCGAACAATTGTTTTAAACTTGCCTTTCCCTGTTGAACCCTAGAGAACAAGGAGGCATACCTGCTGTGGGGGTTATAGGCAATCACGAGGGGACTAGCCATGAACTGTACATAAAAAGAGGTGAACTTGGGTTCGAGCAACTTTATGGGTCCGCTGCCCACGCTCTCGAACACTCCCGGCTGGATCTCTGAGGCCATGATCTCATGGGCCAAGCCGAACGAGCCGCCGCCACGTCCTTGGTAAGCTATGTGTGTCTTGTCGGTAAAGGCTGGACCTAGAGTTGTGTCGTTCACTCGTTCGAGGGAGCCTGCATAGGCAACGTCCACGTGGCCAGAGATGCCGTGGTGCGGATTGTTGGTGTTCTTGGTGGAAGAGCAGGCAGTAATGGTAACAGCGAGGATCGAGAGGACGACAAGGGCCAAGGCTGTTCTAGAGGATCCATGAGTGGGCTTTTGTCGTAGCCAGCAGTATCTCCGTTGAAATGAATTCCTCTGTCGGGATTCAGGAAGAGAGTTACATGTTTCGGAGGACCGGTCTTGTCCCCCGTTGGTTTCGTAGTAGATCTTCGACATGTTGAAAAGATATCAACGATCATTAGAAATATGCAAGTGCTACTTGCATATTTCTAAAACTGTTAAGTGACACTTGCTGTATTCATCAATGATGATCGCACTAGTCGTCCAACTAGCGTGCCGCTGTGATGTTGGGAGCAGCTGCGCGGTCGCAGCGGCGGCTCAGCTCTATTAATCTGAAGTAATAAGCAACTAGAGAGGTTGAGGAGAGGTGACAACGACTACAGCGGGCGATTTTGACCTGGTGGTGATCGGTGGCGGACCTGGAGGATATGCCGCTGCGCTATATGCTGCCAGCGCTGGGATGAGAGTTGCTGTCGTAGAGAAAGAAAAAGTTGGGGGTACTTGCTTGCTCAAAGGTTGTGTACCCACCAAAGAGTTCTTGGAGACAGCTAGTGTATATAGGACGGTGTCCAATGCAAAGGAGTTCGGGGTAGAGGCTGGTCAACCAGTTGTCGACTTCTCCATTAGCCAGGATCGCAAGCAGAAGGTAGTGGATCACTTGCAACGTGGTCTAACAGGGTTGATGCGTTCGAGAGGAATAGAGATTCTGCAAGGCAAGGGGACTCTCACCCCTTCGCACAAGGTGAGGATCTCCTCGGGCGAAGAGATTGCCGGACGACATATCCTACTTGCCTCCGGCTCGGTACCGAGGACCATTCCAGGATTCGATATCGACGGCAAGACGGTGATCACCTCCGATGAGCTGCTGAGCTTATCTGATCTCCCTAGCTCTGCTGTGGTTATTGGTGGAGGAGCAATTGGATGTGAGTTCGCATCCTTCCTCTCCGACTTGGGGGTTCATATCACGATTCTGGAAGCTCTACCCAGGATCCTTGCTGGATGCGATAGTGATGTGGTCACTGTAGTAGCACGTTCTTTCCGAAAGCGTGGCATCGAGGTGAAGACGAACGTACAGGTGCATGGCCATCGGCCCAATGAACACGGGAAGGGCACCACGGTTATCTATGGGCAAGGAGAAGAGCTGAATGTTGACGTGGTGATCGTGTCAGTTGGTCGCCGCCCTTATACAGAGGGACTTCTGGCTCCAGGGACGGGCGTATCCGTAAGTGCCAAGGGGTTTGTTGAGGTGGATCCAAGGATGCGCACTACAGCCGATGGAGTATGGGCAGTTGGAGACCTGGTGGATACTCCTCAGCTTGCTCACGTAGGATTCGCCGAGGCCATTGTTGCCGTGAAGGACATGCTTGGGGAAGATGCAGTACCGGTAGACTACACAAAGGTGCCCTGGTGCATTTATTGCCACCCTGAAGTTGCCTTTGTCGGACTCACTGAAGAAGCCGCCTTGTCTGCGGGGTACGAAGTAGTGGTCAAGAAGGATCCTTTGGGCGGGAATAGCCGAGCGAGAATTTTAGGTGAAACGGATGGCTTGGTAAAAGTAGTGGCAGAACGCAATCCCGATGGTCATCCAGGAAGGGTTTTGGGGGTACATATGGTAGGGCCATGGGTTACCGAACAACTTGGTCAAGCTTATCTCTCAGTGAACTGGGAAGCTGCTCCTGAGGAGATAGCTCAGTTCATTCAACCTCACCCTACCTTGTCCGAAGCGTTCGGAGAAACAATGTTGGCTATTACAGGGAGGGGGTTGCACGTTGGCTGATGTTACCATGCCTCAACTAGGAGAGACAGTTACAGAGGGTACCATCACCCGATGGCTTAAGGCATTAGGCGACAAGGTGGAACAGGATGAGCCTCTCTTCGAGGTTTCGACGGACAAAGTGGATTCCGAGGTCCCCTCTCCAGCCTCTGGCTACCTCACCGAGATCCTGGTTCCCGAGGGTGAGACTGTAGATGTGGGCGCTCGACTTGCTGTAATCAACGAATCCATGCAATCCGGGAGCAATGCATCCGCTACTTCGAGGGAAGAAAGCCTTTCTGAAGAAAGCCTTTCTCGGTCGGAGGAACGAACAACCCCGTCAGTATCTTTCTCTACTGAGACACCTACTGGTAGTGCTGCGTCTTTAGCTCCGACCCAATCGCCTGTCTCGGAGCCACGAACTTCAGCTGCGGTTCAGCAACCCTCGTCCAGTGTGCCCACTGCTGCTCCAGGACAAGGTGTGAGTGGATCAGGACAAGGCGTTCCCACTGCTGCTCCAGGACAAGGTGTGGAGTCGATAGTTGCCCAAAGCGAAGTCACATCTCGGGATGGGCTGGAACCAGCGGGGCAGGTTAGCAAGGTGCAGGAAGAGGCCGGCCTGTTCTCTTCGACAACTGCGGATCAGCCAGTAGAGAGCACGGAAGGGGTCCGACGTGTGCTCTCTCCTGTAGTACGGCGGCTGCTGGCAGAGCACGGCATAGATCCCTCAGAGGTCAGGGGGACAGGCATGGGAGGTCGTATAACCAGAGCAGATGTATTGGCCCATATCGATCGGTTATCTGCTGCATCCAAGGGAGTAGCTGCTCAGGCTGACAGAGTGGCTCCAGTCAGCGCATCGACAGGGGTACAAGAAGCCTCCTCGACAGTAGCCCCTCGTCCTCAGAGTCCTCCAGGCCCAGCTAGTGGAGTTGCTGTTCCTACGGAAAGAGCTGTTCCTGCACCTGCTCCCGTTACTAGCCCTGGCGACTATGACGAAGTAGTGCCTTTTACCAACATAAGAAGACGCACAGCAGAGCATATGGTCAGGTCCAAAGCTACCTCTCCCCACGCTTTCATGGTCATCGACGCTGATTTCGAGGGTGTAGAGAGGGCTCGGCGTATGCTACGAGAAAGTTTCCTAGTGGAGGAGGGGTTTTCCTTGACCTATCTCCCCTTCGTAGCCAAGGCTGTCGTAGAGGCCTTGCGTGCCTATCCGAATCTCAATGCATCCGTGGAGGATGACTCGCTAATTATCCACCATCGGATCAATCTAGGCATCGCGGTAGATCTTGACCTGTCTGGTCTCATCGTTCCTGTCATCAAGGACGCGGATAGTCTTGGCGTTCGCGGGTTGGCTAGAGCTGTACATGATCTTGCTACAAGAGCCCGGACCAGAAAGCTCAGTGCAGACGATATATCTGGAGGCACTTTCAGCATCTCCAATCCAGGCCCTTATGGAACGCTCGTGACTGCTCCTATAATCAACCAGCCCCAGGTTGCCATCTTGTCCATGGATGGGGTGAAACGCCGTCCTGTGGTCGTATCGGCAGAGGATGGCACAGAGGCCATAGCTGTTCATTCCGTCGGGATGTTAGGCGTGTCATGGGATCATCGAGCAGTTGATGGAGCCTATATAGCTGCCTTCCTGCGTAGGTTAGCCGATATCATCGGCACGCGCGACTGGGTATCCGAACTGTAGCCAAATGAGTTGATTGGAGATCTCGTGTTCAAGGTACGATGGCTTGGCCGAGTACGTTTCAATGATGCATACGCCGTGCAGAAGGCTTTGCACGATTGGAGCCGTGATGACTATCTGCTTCTCTTGGAGCATGCTCATGTCTATACGATGGGGGTACGCGCCAAGGAGGACCACCTGTTAGCTCAGCCAGCAGCATTCGGTGCTGAACTGGTGAAAACGGATCGTGGGGGCGACATCACTTATCATGGTCCAGGTCAGCTCGTAGTTTATCCAGTTCTATCCCTACCTTGGAAGAAGGGGGTAGTTCCGGAGTATGTGCACGGTATGGAGCAAGTGGTGATAGATACTCTGGATGAACTAGGACTTCATGGAGCTGGCAGGCTCGAAGGGTATCCAGGTGTTTGGCTGGATACCGATGGAGAACGCCCTAGAAAGATTTGCGCTATCGGAGTCAGGATATCCAGGGGACGGACAATGCACGGTCTTGCGTTGAACGTTGATCCGGATCTGTCCATGTTCACCCACATAGTGCCTTGTGGAATAAGCGACAAACCGGTTACCTCCCTTGCTGCAGAGGGCGTGCGGGTGAGCATGGCTGACGTGGTGGAGATATTCGTGCGCAAGGCAGTTGATCGCTGGGCCAAGGGGCAAGAGGTTGACTGTCAGTACCTCCAACCCATTAGGGGCGATCGGACGATGCCGCCTACCTCGCAGAACGAGAGCAGTAGAGGAACCGATACAGCTGTTGCCATCACTCGTCGTAAGCCTCCGTGGCTTAGGGCAGTGATGCACATGGGTCCTGGCTATCGTGCCGTGGATAGAACTGTGAAGAGGCTAGGACTCCACACCGTGTGCGAGGAGGCGGGATGCCCCAACATCTTCGAATGTTGGGGAGGAGGTACGGCTACCTTCATGATCAATGGAGAGAGATGTACCAGATCGTGCGCCTTTTGCATGGTTGACACAGCCAAACCGCTCCCCTTGGATCCAAAAGAGCCGGAGTCGGTAGCCGAAGCGGTGGTACGCATGGGGCTTAACTATGCCGTGGTAACCTCGGTGGCCAGAGATGACCTGCCGGATGGAGGCGCCTCTGGTTTTGCAGCCACTATCCGCAGCATCAGAGAGAAGTCTCCAAGTACTCTAGTCGAGGTTCTCGTTCCAGATTTCAAGGGGGACGACAGATCTCTCCAGGTAGTATTCGATGCTCGACCAGATGTGTTCAACCACAACCTGGAGACAGTGCTGGCTTTGCAGCGTTCAGTACGACCTTCAGCGTCCTATGCACGCAGCTTGTCCGTACTGGCTCGGGCGAAGCAGGTCGGTCTGACGACCAAGTCAGGTCTGATGGTGGGGTTGGGAGAGAGCTACGAAGAGGTGATTGGTGCGATTTCCGATCTTGCCTCAGTTGGCGTGGACATACTTACCGTTGGTCAGTATCTGCCTCCTAGTGCCAAACACAGGCCAGTGTCCAGGTGGTGGCATCCCGATGAATTCGAGCAGTTGAAAAGGGAGGCAGTGAGTATGGGTTTCTCTACGGTGATGGCTGCTCCTTTGGTACGGTCCAGCTACCATGCAAAAGAAACACTCTGGGCCGTTGAGTCCATGTAGGTCTGTTCAGCTGACATCCTCTCTGGGTTGAGTCAGGAGCTTGTAGTGGGTAGCCTCAAGTTACGAAGTACTTGGCTTGGGGGTGATGGCATATCAAGGCCGTGGTGGTCTGCTCAGGAAGCAATTGGAATCCATCGGTCAAGCCGACCCCAATACGATCAGCTTCCACCAGTTCCAATAGCTTGGCATTGTCTTCCAGATTGGGACACGCCGGGTAGCCGAATGAGTACCTTCCTCCCCGGTATCTCTGTCTGAACAGCCCGGCCAAAGTAGAGTCGTCTTCGTCAGCAAAACCCCATTCTTGCCGGATACGGGCGTGCCAATACTCTGCCAAGGCTTCGGTCATCTCCACCCCTAGACCATGGAGGAGGAGATAGTCCCGGTAGTGGTTCTCGGAGAATAAAGCAGCAGTTTCCTTGGATACCCGATCCCCCATCGTCACTGCATGCAGAGCTACCCAATCCTCCTCCTCTGACTCCACTCCTCGGAAGAAGTCGGCCACGCATAGCCAAGGGTCTTCTTTCTGGCGGGGGAAACTGAACCTGAGCCGCTCTTTCCTTCGCGACTCGTCTTCCCAGATGATGAGGTCGTTCCCCTCGGAGTTGGCAGGGAGATAGGCCCACGCTACCTTGGGTATGAGTACTCCTTCGGACTTGACCATCTCTAACTGCTCGTTCAGTACCGCGCGCACCCTCTGGTTCATGCTGCGAGCATCCTCGCCGGGGAGTGGTCGATACCCCCATTGGTTGCGGTAAAGAGCGGTTTCATTGAGGTAGGGAATGATCTCGTCAATTGATATTTCCTCGGTTACTCGGCTACCTACGAATGGAGGAGGGAATATGGGGTTGTCCTGTGAGACCTGAGGAGATCGCGTCTGTTTCCCCTCCCCTGTCGAGGAGCTGCTGTCGTAGCGGTCGCTGCTCAATCTGGAGGGAACCGTGCTGTCCGAAGGCTTACGTCCGAAATCAGGATCCACCCTCCCGCTCGAGCGCATCTCCATGAGCCTTTCCATGGTGGCCAAACCCTCGAATGCGTCCTTGCCGTAAAAGACCCTTCCCTCGTAGATCTTGCGCAAGTCTCGTTCCACGAATGTCCTGGTGAGCGCTGCTCCACCAAGAATAACAGGGATCCTAGCGAGACCAAGGCGATTCAACTCCTCCAAGTTGTCCCTCATTACCAAGGTTGATTTGACCAACAGACCGCTCATACCAATGGCGTCTGCTCCAACCTCCTCCGCCTTCTTGGCCATCTCGCTGAGGGGTACCTTGATTCCTAAGTTGTACACACGATATCCATTGTTGGTGAGGATGATGTCCACCAAGTTCTTGCCTATGTCATGCACATCACCTGCTACGGTAGCAAGTACGACGGTGCCCTTTTGAGTTCCTTCGACCCTCTCCATCTTCGGTTCCAGATAGGAGACGGCTGCTTTCATCGTCTCGGCAGAGGCAAGCACGAATGGCAGTTGCATCTCCCCGGAGCCAAACAGCTCTCCTACTGTGCGCATGCCTGCGAGCAGGATGTCGCTTACTATCTCAAGAGGACTGTATCCTTTGTCCAAAGCTTCTTCTAGTTCTTTTTCAATACCTTCCTTGTTCCCATCTATTATGCGTTGCTCCAAACGTTTCTCAATGGGCCAATCAGCCGTTCCTTTGTTGGCAGATAGGCCGGTAGAGCGCTCCTCTCCTCCGAGATAGGAGAGAAGCTGAGCAAGTGGGTCATAGTTGTTGCTTCGTCGATCATAGATGAGATCCAGACAGGTCTTGCGTACCTCCTCAGGTATCTTGTTCAAGGGAAGAATACGACTTGGGTTGAGTATGGCGGCATCAAGCCCAGCCTGTCTGCATTCGTGAAGAAAGACCGAGTTCAGCGCTTGACGTAAGTTGGCAGATAGTCCAAAGGAAACGTTGGATACTCCAATGATGGTATAAGCACCTGGTATCTCCGATTTTATCCTGGCTATCCCTTCAATGGTCTCCAATCCGTCACGTCGTGACTCCTCCATGCCAGTCGAGAGAGGAAGGACCAATGGATCGAAGAACAGATCGGAGTTGCTCAACCCGTATCGTCCAGTGGCTATGTTGGCTACCGCTTTGGCTATGGCAAGCTTCCGCTCCCCTGTACGAGCCTGTCCTTCGCTGTCGATGCAAGTGACCACTACTGCGGCACCGTACTCCTTAGCGAGAGACAACATGGCATCCAAACGGCTTCCTGGACCATCGCCTTCTTCGAGGTTAACGGAGTTGATGATTGCCCTACCACCTATACGGCGAAGAGCTGCTTCGATTACCTCTGGTTCGGTCGAGTCGATCATCAAAGGCACCGGGGATTGAGTGGATAGACGGGACGATATCTCCGTCATGTCCTTCACTCCGTCGGCACCTGTATAGTCAACACAGAGATCTATGATGTGGGCTCCATCTTTTACCTGTTGGCGGGCGATGGAGACAGCTCGGTCGTAATCTCCGGAGAGCATGGCTTCACGGAAGCTCTTGGATCCGTTGGCATTGGCTCGTTCGCCCACTATCAAGAACGATGTCTCCTGTCGGAACGGAACACTCGTGTAGAGAGAGGATGCAGCAGGCTCTCGGCTCGGGGCTCGGTGCTTCAAAGTAGAGTTCTTACAAGATCTGACGACGGCACTGAGGTGCTCTGGGGTCGTACCGCAGCATCCACCAACTATGGATACTCCTAGATCTTCGACGAAGCTCTTCAAGTAGTCGGCTAGCTCGTCGGCAGTGAGGTCGTAGTGCATGTGCCCTGCGACAACTTTGGGTAGTCCAGCATTGGGTTGGCAAGCTACTGGCAGTGTAGAGTGAGTGGTCAGGTATCGTACTGCTTCGCGCATCTCCGATGGGCCGGTAGAACAGTTGATTCCTATTGCATCAGGGTGCATTGCCTCCAAGGTAGTAAGGACGGCTGATATGTCCGTTCCTGGAAGCATTTGCCCAGTTGATTCCAGGGTTACCTGGACTTGAATAGGAATTTGACGCTGAGCTGCTCTCATTGCTCCGCGGCATGCAGCAATTGCCGCTTTGGCCTGCAACAGATCGAATACCGTTTCAATCAAGAACAGATCTACTCCTCCTGCAAGCAGAGCATTGGCCTGGACTTCATAGGCTTGGCGCAGCTCCTCGAAGCTTACCTGTCCCAAAGAAGGCAGCTTAGTACCTGGCCCTATACTTCCAGCCACCCATCTTTGGCCGCCCTCTTTCCCCAAGGAATTTATTGCTTGGCGAGCAAGACGCGCTGCTTGGAGGTTGAGCTCACTAGTGCGCTCGGCCAAACCATACTCCTCCAAGACGACAGCATTAGCCCCGAAAGTGTTGGTTTCGATTACCTCAGCTCCAGCCTCCAGGAATGCACGGTGCAACTTGTAGACCACATCTGGCTTGGTGATCGTCAATATCTCATTGCAGCCCTCTAAGTGCTTCCCTCCGAAGTCTTCTGAGGTCAAGTTGGCCAATTGCAAGTTAGTGCCCATTGCTCCGTCAAAGACCACCAGGCGGGAGGTGATAGCTTCTAGATAGGACTCTTGGGTTGCATGAGTGCCTGTTGGATGCTGAGTCGAGTTGGTAGTGGCCATATCGTGATTAAAGCCTAGCGGTACATGGCCACTCCATAGACCTCAGGCAAGAGGAGGCAGTGTCGGGGAAACGGTGCATTACGAATGAGGATCTATACAAGACGTGGGGATGATGGTACTACGAGCATTCGTCAGGGTGGGCGAGTAAGGAAAGACTCATCCTTGATCGAACTGAACGGAACTATCGATGAAGCTCAAGCTGCAATAGGTTTAGCTCGTTCGCACCTCGAAACAGGATCGGAGCTTGCTCCTTTGCTGATCGAGTTGGAACACGAGTTGTGGATGGTCATGGCCGAGGTGGCAAGAGGAACCGATCGAGAGAATGAAGGAGGTGGCGGCAGATCGGGTAGTCAGCTCTCTCGAAGCTCTGTCCGTTCGGATGAAGGCAAGGTGAGCCAGGACATGATCGTTTCCCTGGAGAGGATGATAGATAGGGCTACTGAGCACTTCATTATGCCCAAAGAATTTGTATTACCTGGCGAAACAGATGTCTCGGCAGCTTTGGATTTTGCGAGAACGGTGGTCAGACGTGCGGAGAGGTGGGCTGTGAGGGCGAGAGATGAAGGTCTTCTTCCTGGAGAAAGTTTAGTAGGAGCCTATCTGAACAGGTTATCTGATCTTTTGTGGTCCCTTGCTCGTTGGGAGCAGCATGACTCCTCTGCGGCAGAGTGAGCCTGTGATGTACTTATCTGACAGCTCTGCCGCTAGGTCCGCACATTGCAAATCCTGTATCACAGATAGGCCGATCGAAGGTTCGTATGAGGTTTGTAAGTAATGATCTTGTAGGTAGCGATCTTGATTTGCCGAAAACACAAAGGCAAAGGAGTTGACAGATGTCGTTGGAGATAACGGTAGGTGACAGTGTACCCGATCAGGCTGTCTTGTTGGGTATTCCCGTCTTCGAAGGAGAGGACTTTGGTTCCAGAGTTGAGCTGCTGAGGCCACCAGATAGAGTTGATACCAGTTACATAGAAAAGCTTGGCTTCACTGCCAAGTTGAACGAGACCCTTGTGCTCACTATGGCTAACCGTATCTACCTCCTGGTGGGCCTAGGGGCTCGAGAGGACTTCAGTTTGGACACCCTTCGTCGTGGAGGGGCTGTCTTTGGTCGTAGCTTGCACCGCATCTCTGATGCTGCTCTCGTCCTCCCCCGAGAGTTGGCAGAGCTGAACGGCGACGAGGAGCAAAGCTCTTCGCATCCTTCCTGGCAGGCCCTAGTACAAACGCTCAGCGAAGGCATGCTGCTTGCTGCCTATTCATTTACGAGCTTCAAATCCCATCCCGAGCCGGAGATGGTGCAACGAATTAAAGTCGTGTTAGAGGATTCGGTTTCAGCAGAACCAGGGCTTTCCAAAGCTCGATTGATGGCAACTGCCACCTGTCGGGCTAGGGATTGGGTAAACGAGCCAGCTGCTTCCATGACGCCAGTTAGATTTGCAGATATAGCTGTTCAGGTGGCGCAGGAAGCAGGTTTGTCCATTGAGGTGTGGGACGAGAAGCGGATCGAGGAAGAGGGTCTAGGTGGTTTACTCGGGGTTGCTAGTGGGTCGGCTCGACCACCCCGTTTGATCAAGTTAGTCTATGACCCCAAAACAGATCATAAGACAGAAGGTGCAGTTAATACGGTGGCTCTGGTAGGCAAGGGGATCACCTTTGACTCTGGTGGCTTGTCGCTCAAATCTCAAGAGGGTATGGCTACCATGAAGACCGATATGGCCGGAGCTGCTGCTGTTCTTGCCGCTATGTCGGTTCTGGCTGAGCTTGGCATCCAACTCAAAGTAGTGGGGATACTTCCTGTTACCGAGAACATGCCCTCCGGAACTGCTTTGAAACCAGGAGATGTCCTCAAGATGAGGAGCGGCAAGACCGTGGAAGTGCTCAATACCGATGCCGAAGGGAGGCTAATTCTTGCTGATGCTCTTGCTTTGGCAGCGGAGGAAGATCCCACTGCCATCATTGATCTAGCAACTTTGACGGGAGCTTGTGTAGTAGCGTTAGGTCCCCTCGTAGCTGGACTGATGGGTAACACGGACTGGCTTTGTGAGAGACTGGAGACAGCTGCTGAGAGAGCTGGGGAGCCACTGTGGCGCCTACCTTTGCCACGTCAATACAAGTCGCACCTCTTGTCTGACATCGCCGATCTGAAGAACATCGGCAAACCTGGGGGGCAAGCGGGTGCCCTGGTAGCAGGACTGTTCTTGGAGGAGTTCATAGACGGCAAGCCGTGGGCTCACCTTGATATAGCTGGGCCAGCTCGTTCCTCGGAGGTGGAAGGGGTCATGCCTAAGGGGGCAACTGGCTTTGGAGCAAGGACGTTACTGGAGCTTCTCTCGACGTGGTCGAATCCTGAGGTCTCTTGACTGTCCGCGTCGATACTGCAATGATCGAAGGTAGTGATTGCAGTTGATCGGTCACATTTGCTAACTATGCGTTATATAGCCTATGACCAGGGAGAGTGTACCCCAAGAGTTGCAGGTTGACCACTAAGGAGTAGGCACTGTTTGGAGTTTGAGAGTCGTCTGAAAGCTTTGCCGACCGTAGAGGAGATCATGGCCAGGAGCAAGGGAGAGAACTTCCCTGTGGCCATGAAGATTCTTCCGCGCCATTACGGGCATTGTTTGCAGGCAATCTATGGGTTTGCTCGTCTGATTGATTGTATAGGGGACGAGATTCCCTATCCAGCGTCCGAACGATTGGCCGTGCTGCAAATGCTCAAGGAGGGAATAGCTACTCCATTTGCACAGTCCGAAACAGCTCATCCTGAAGGATTGTGGTACTGGCCTGGCTTTGTCAACCAAGCACCTACCATTCGTTCCATCCTGGATGCGACCTGGTTGGTGAAGAAAGAGAAGGGTTTGGAGACTGAGTTGTTCGTCAAGCTGATAGAGGCGAACATTCAAGATCAAATAGTATCCAGGTACTCTAGCTTTGAAGACCTGCTTGGCTACTGTGACCTCTCGGCGAATCCAATAGGCAGGATGGTGCTTGGCATATTCGGTGTTACCAACCCTCAGGTACTCCCTCTCTCTGATGCTGTCTGCACTGCTTTGCAGATAGTAGAGCATCTCCAAGACGTGAGAGAAGATGCACTCAATGGACGTATATACCTGCCGAAAGAGGACATGGACCTCTTTGGGGTGAGCGAGGATGAGCTTGTTGGTCCAGCATCATCCCCTTCCTTGAAGGCATTGGTGGCATACGAGGCTGAGCGAGCATCTCACCTGTTGAGATCAGGAAATGAACTAGTGAGTCTCCTGAATGGATGGGCTAAAGTTGCAGTGGCTGGCTTTGTTGCTGGGGGGCTAGCTGCGCTTGATGCTATTAGGGGTGCCGGCTATGACGTGCTGGCCAAGGAGTGCAAGCCTACTAGGAGAATGACCCTCAAACATCTTGCCGAGCCATTTTTTGCCGTGCCGTTCCGGTACCTTGCAACTGAGTCCAGTGGAGGTGAAGGTGGGGATGATGGGAGCGAGGGTGGAGAGAGCGGCGAGCACGGGGGGTCCAAGAGCAACCTTCTCGGGAATGTTGGTAGCACAGTTGAAAGAGCTCACTCTGGGACTGGTGAAACCGAAGCCCAGGTTTCACTGGAACATCGCCATTCAGCTACTCATACCACCTTGGCTGATGCCTATCAGATATGTCTTGCTGTGACAGCAGAGCAGGCAAGGAACTTCTACTACGGCATAAGACTGCTCGATCCCGAGAGGCGGTCAGCCATGGCTGCTCTATACGCTATGGCCCGCAGGATCGATGATGTTGTCGACTGCTTCGATGAGACGAAGATCAAGTTGGATCGCTTGCAGGAGATCCGTCAAAGCCTGAGTACACTGAGCGTAAGCTCCTCTGACCCTGTCGAAGCGGCCCTTGCAGATGTACTACAGAGGTATCCGGTACCAATCGCAGCTCTTTTCGAGTTGGTGGATGGGTGCGAGGCAGATGCGCTGGGGAGGCAATACAACAGTTTCGATGAGCTCGTAGGCTACTGCCAACTTGTAGCAGGTTCTGTAGGGAGGATGACCATAGGCGTATTAGGGGTCAGTGAACCGGAGCGAGGGTCCAATCTAGCAAATAGTTTGGGTACAGGGTTGCAGCTCGTTAACATACTTCGGGATGTGGTGACCGATAAGGACGAACTCGGTCGGGTTTATCTACCAGCTGATGACCTGAGACGGTTCGGCTGCTTGCCGGATCTCTCTGGTCCAGAAATCGCTCTAGAGAGAGTGGTATCGCTGGAAGCGGCTCGTGCGAGATTCTACATAGATGAAGGTTTAGGAGTTCTCTCCTTGATGGATGCCCGTTCAAGGGCTTGCGTAGCGGCTATGGCAGGTATCTACGAGAGGCTGCTTGCAATGGTGGAGAGAGATCCTGGTGTGGTGCTGCATGGAAGAATACGCCTTCCTTCCTGGAAGAAAGGCGTAGTGGCAGCCCGAAGTCTGTTAGGAGCTGTTCTATGACCGCCAGGGTGATAGTTGTTGGTGGAGGTCTTGCCGGGATGGCAGCAGCGCTCGAGCTAGCCGAAAGAGGTTCGCAGGTTACCCTTCTGGAGATGAGGCCTATGTTCGGCGGTATGACTAGGTCTTTGGAGAAAGAGGGAATGCTAGTCGACAATGGGCAGCATGTGTTCATGAAGTGTTGTAGTGCCTATATCGACTTCCTGCGTCGAATTGGCTCTCTGGATGGTGTCTACTTACAAGACCGTCTTGAGATACCAGTAGTACGCCCGGGGGGCAGAGTAAGTTGGATACGCAGGGATAGTTTGCATCCACCACTGCACTTGTTGAGAACTCTTTTTCAGTACTCCTATCTCGACTGGAGAGGAAAGTTGAAGGTTGCTCAGGTGATGAGCTCGCTATCCCGAATGGATCCATCGGACAAGTCCTTGGATGATCACTCATTTGGATCGTGGTTGTCCGCTCGAGGCAAAGAGAATAATTCTGCCAACAGTCTCTTCGACCTCTTGGTTCGCTCTACGCTCAATCTTCCCCCCGAAGAGGCGTCCTTGCAGATGGTGACCAAGGTAGTGAGAACTGGCTTCTTGTCTCAGGTGGATGGTGCGGATCTAGGTTGGTCGAATCTACCTCTGTCAGAGCTTCACGGACGCCGAGCAGCGAGAGCGCTCATGTCCAGAGATGTAGAGATGCTCGCTTCCACTAAGGTGAACTCCATAGAGGCAGGAGCTGGAGGAGAGCCCGTGGTGAACCTCGCCAATGGTAGGAGTGAGAAGGCTGACTCCGTGGTCGTAGCCGTGGATCACCGTACAGCTCAGCGGCTCTTACCTCGCGGAGCTATATATGGTCAGGAAAGACTAAGTTCACTGGGAACCTCTCCGATCCTGTCGGTTCATGTTCTTTATGATCGCAAGGTAATGGACTATCCATTCATGGCATCTTTGGATACCTCCATCCAATGGGTGTTCGATAGATCGGCTAGTCTAGAGGTTGCAGGTTCGACGACAGTGCCGGGGGCACAGTACTTAACCATTCCTATCTCAGCTGCCTATCCTCTTATCTCCAAGAGAACTAACTCGATCATATCCAAGGTACTTCCTGCCCTGGAAGCTCTACTTCCCCGAGCCTCCAGAGCAGTAGTTCTCCGTGCTACGGTTACACGTGAAGCTGCAGCCACCTTTCGGGCCTCACCACGTAGCGCCGAGTTAAGGCCTGGTTCGACCACTCGCTTTGAGGGACTGTTTGTTGCTGGAGCATGGTGTGATACTGGTTGGCCTGCAACCATGGAGGGTGCTGTGCGTTCGGGATTTGCGGCGGCTTCAGCTGTAGCCAAGTTCTTAGGCAGTCGTCATGAAGAAGGACTTAGTCCATCCGATGAGCCATCTACGGATGCTTTGGCTGTCGGGAACCTAGCTGCCGGGAATGGGTCGGAAGAAAAAAGTTGTCAAGGTGGGCAAGCTCGACAGAAAACTAAGCTTAAGGAGTCAGCATGATCGCTTATGCCATTGAGGGGACCGAGAAACTTGTGGCTAAAGGGCATGATACGGAGAAAAGAACAGCTACTGCCCCTGCGCTCCCAGCAGTGGTGTACAAGGTCAAAGCTGTGCTCGATCCTGTTCTGGCAGAGGCTATAGGTCGCTTGGCCCCATTGGCTCGTCAGGTGGTGAAGTACCATTTGGGTTGGGTAGATGAACACGGCAATGAACAGGACAAGTCTTCGGGTAAGTTCATTCGGCCTGCTTTGGTGGTGCTTTCCACAGAGGCTTGCTACGCTGATTGGGAGATAGCACTTCCAGGGGCCGCAGCAATTGAGTTAGTGCACAACTTCTCTTTGCTCCATGATGACGTCATCGACGTGGATCGCACTAGACGTCACAGAAGTACGGCTTGGGCTCAGTTCGGAGTTGGAGCAGCAGTAATCGCTGGAGATGCGTTGATGGCCCTGGCCCCGAGGCTGTTGATAGAGGCAGGTCATCCCCAGGCAGCGTATGTCCTCTTGGAGGCAACCTCTCAAATGATAGATGGACAGTGCTTCGACATGGATTTCGAGCACCGTAATGAGGTTAGCTTTGGCGAGTGCTTGACCATGGCAGCAGGCAAGACAGGTGCATTGCTTGGATGCGCTGCTTCTCTTGGTGCGGTGATGGCCGGTGCACCTGATGCCACAGTCGAAGGCTTGCGCCGGTATGGAGAGCAAGTTGGGTTGGCCTTTCAAGCAGTAGATGATCTATTGGGCATCTGGGGTGATCCTGCTCGTACAGGTAAGCCTGTCTATAGCGATCTGAGACAAGGCAAGAAGACTATTCCATTGGTGGCAGCTTTATCCTCTGGATGTCCTGAAGTCGAAGAGCTCGAGCATATCCTCAACAAGCAGAGGGAAGGGGATGGTAGGGATAGCGCTCCTGCTTCCTTGGAAGGTTTGGAGGAAGGTCACTTGAGTGAAGATCCGGTACTTTCGACGACAAATCTTGGACCGAAGGTGGAACGAGACTTTGCCCATGACGGTTCATTCTTCGACGAACGAGGTGAACTCGAGAAGGGTTCACCAGGTTCTCTTAGTGATGAAGAGCTAGCTAGGGCAGCTCAGTTGATCGAAAAGTGTGGTGGTAGAGAGGTAGCGGCGGAGCTTGCCTTGAGTTGCATGGATCTATCAGTTGGCGAGCTGGACAGGCTTCAGATCGCCCCTCACGTACGTGAGCAGTTGATCGACATGGCCACCTTTGTGGTTAACAGGGAGCTCTGAGCATGGCAGCTACCCTGTCCTCGGGTGCCTCCTTGGCTGATGACACTCCTTTGTCCAACAGGGACGACACTACTCTGCCCAACAACGCACAGAGTATTCGAATCCATGACCGCCCATCTATAACTTCACAAACTATCTTCATGGATGCACAAAGGACCTTGAGACGAGCTGTCGATCACTTGCTCAGTCTTCAGGACCCGACCGGCTTTTTCAAAGGCAATTTGGAGACCAACGTGACTATTGAGGCCGAGGACTTGATGTTACGACAGATCCTCGGCATCAGGACTGATGAGCTGACCAGGGAAACTGCAGCTTGGATACGTGATCACCAGCGTTCTGATGGCACTTGGGCCAACTATTATGGAGGCGTAGCGGATTTGTCCACCACCGTCGAGGCTTACTTTGCTCTGGCGATGGCGGGGGATTCCAAAGAGTCACCTCATATGCGTAAAGCTGCAGAATACATCTTGGAGGCTGGAGGTATCGAGGCCACAAGAGTGTTCACCCGCATCTGGCTGGCTCTTTTCGGCTTGTGGCCGTGGGAGAAGCTTCCTGTTCTCCCCCCAGAGATCATGTTCTTGCCGAAATGGCTTCCCCTCAACATCTACGACTTCGCTTGCTGGGCTCGCCAGACCATGATTCCATTGACCATAGTCTCCTCTTATAGACCAGTTTTCCCCTCTCCTTGCTCGTTGGAGGAGTTATACACGGGTCAACCCGTGCGTAGTTCGTTATCCCTGACTACCCCAGAAGGATGGTTCTTGCTCCTGGACAGGATACTTGGGGTATACGAGCGTTCCCCTGTGAAGCCCTCCAGGGAACTGGCTCTTTCTCTTGCTGAACAGTGGATCGTTAGGAGACAGGAGGCAGATGGATCGTGGGGAGGTATACAACCTCCGTGGGTTTACTCATTGATAGCACTCTACCTTCGAGGGTATCCCCTTGACCATCCAGTTATGGCTGCTGGCATAAAGGGGCTTGATGCCTTTACGGTAAGAGAAAATGGAATGCGGTGGTTGGAGGCGTGCCAATCACCTGTATGGGATACAGCTCTGGCCATAACTGCTCTGTTAGATGCCGGCCTACCCCCTGGTCATGAAGGTATACTGTCTGGCGTCAGGTGGCTCCTTTCCAAGCAAATTACCCGATCGGGCGATTGGTCGCTTCGTCGTCCTCGCCTAGAGCCAGGTGGCTGGGCATTTGAATTTGCTAACGACAACTATCCGGATGTCGACGATACCGCCATTGTGGTTATCGCATTGCGGAAATTTATTCAAGCTGCAGAGAGGGTTGGCAGTAGTAGCAGCTATGAGGCGACAGATCGTGGTATGAGGGAGTCCTATGGAACTAGTGGCAGAACTCCTGGGTCCAGCTCCTTTCATGATCTCGAGAAATTAGTTGCGAAGGCAAAGCACTCCATAGAGCTGGGCAGGGCTTGGGCAGTAGGTATGCAATGCAAGTCAGGAGGTTGGGGTGCTTTTGATGCAGACAATACGAATACAGCGATCAGGAAGCTTCCCTTCTCCGATTTTGGTGAAGTAATAGATCCTCCTAGTGCGGATGTCACTGCCCACGCATTGGAGATGCTCTCTGATCAGCAGGAAAGGTTTAGCAAGGTTGTAGCTAACGGGCTACGATTTCTCCTTCGCGAACAGGAGGAGGACGGTTCTTTTTTCGGTCGATGGGGCAGCAACTACATCTATGGTACTTCAGCTGCAATTTTGGCTATGGCATTGCTGCCAGGAGAGACTCCGAGATCAGCTTGCACAAAAGCAGCGGAGTGGTTGATAGACCACCAGAATGCCGATGGAGGTTGGGGAGAGGACATGCGCTCCTATGACGATCCAACGATGAAGGGCCGTGGAGAGTCCACTCCATCGCAGACTGCGTGGGCGCTACTGGGTTTGGTAGCTGCTTCCAAGTTAGGGGAGGCTGCTGATAGAGGGGTCAGATGGCTCATTTCGCATCAGAGAGGTGACGGAAGTTGGGATGAGCCGTACTTTACCGGTACAGGATTTCCTGGCGATTTTTACATCAACTACCATCTCTATCGCCTAGTCTTCCCTGTAATGGCTCTGGCTCGTTTCTTGGCTGCTAGTGAGGGTAGATAGCGAGGTTGGATGGTGAATTCCCTTCAGTTCTTGGTTTCCGGCAACTGCTTTACTGACAGAGCAACCAACTCCATTGTTCCCTGTACCCTTGTTTCCCCTACTCTCATTCGTCGAACTGTCTTTGATGTCAGTTCTAGACAGTTCGAACTTTGTATAGGAAGGGGTGGCGGGTGAGATCTCGTATGTCCTTCATGTTAGAGGCTCCCAGCAAAGGTGACCCTGTAGTCTTCGCTCCTATGCGCATCGAAGCATATGCGCTCATGATGGCTATGCGCAGTTGCAAGATAGTTCGTACGGGGATGGGGCCTCACCGAGCAAAGCGTACAGTTTCACGAATATCCGATGTTCTAGCTGAAGCTCCTGCTGTTGTGGTTGCTGGTTTCTGCGGTGGAGTGACTGAAGGGTTGAAAGTCGGCGATGTGGTGGTGGCGAGCTCGATCACTGTTTTGGATGCCGAGAGTGGGGAGAGGGATCCTATCGATCTTCCTGATGCGTCGCTGTTGGTAAGAGCACTGAGAAGAGCGGGTCATAAAGTACACGTAGGGAACATCGCGAGCACCGATCACATAGTCCTTGGGGATGAGCGTATCCAAATAGAGAAAAAAGGTGCTTTGGCCGTCGATATGGAGTCTGCTTGGCTTGTTCCCGAAAGGAAATCGGGAGCTTTTGCCGTAGTACGAGTTGTGTTGGACACAGGGGATGAAGAACTTCTAAGTCCCGCGTTAGCAGTCAGGGCGTTGCGAGCCTCCAAGGTATTGATGTCTGTAGGAAGGGTGGTTCAAGACTGGACCGAGACCACCAGACCTCGCAGAGTCCTAGCTGCTAAGCCACGTTCTTTTTGTGCTGGGGTTGAGCGTGCTATTGAGTGCGTGGAGCGTGCCCTAGCAGCATTTGGTCCTCCTATATATGTTCGCAAACAAATAGTTCATAATCAAGCAGTTGTCTCTTCGTTGGAGGACAAAGGGGCTGTGTTCGTAGATGAACTCGATGAGGTCCCCGACGGGGCCAGGGTGGTTTTCTCTGCTCATGGCGTAGCCCCGGAGGTGAATGCTGAAGCAGAGGCCAAACACTTGGAGGTGATCGATGCTACTTGCCCACTGGTAGCCAAGGTGCACCAAGAAGCGCGTAGGCTTGGTAGTTCAGGCCATGAAGTCATTTTAATTGGCCATCGTGGCCATGAGGAGACCGTAGGCACCATGGGGCATCATCCTGGTATGCACTTGGTGAGCACCGTGGAGGAGGTGGAGATGTTGCCGATAGCTCCAGGATCCAAAGTGGCGCTTTTGTCTCAGACCACTATGGCCGTTGACGAAGTAACGAACATAGCAAACCAGATAGCCAAGAAGTTTCCTCTGCTCGCCGGGCCAGGGCCGAAGGACATCTGTTATGCCACACAGAATCGTCAGGAGGCAGTCAAAGCATTGGCGCAGGAGTGCGAGGTCGTCTTGGTGGTAGGTTCTCAGAACTCGTCCAATTCCAAGAGGTTGGTGGAAGTGGCACAGAGAAGTGGCTGTAAGGCGTATTTGATAGAGAATGAGATGAGCATTGACTTGGATTTGATCAAGGATGCTGCCTCTGTAGGCGTCACTGCCGGGGCATCCGCCCCTGAAGAGCTGTTCCAAAGAGTAGTGCGGGCAATTAGTGCTTTAGGACCGACCACCTTCGAGGAACGTGAAGTGGTCGATGAAGAGGTCAATTTCTCTCTTCCGGCAAAGGTGCGAGCATGGCCATACCGTTGAGGCAGAATTTGAGGATTGGAGCTTACCTCTTGCGTCAGAGGCTTGCTTCCAACAAAAAGTTCCCGTTGATAGTGGAGCTGGAGCCGCTCTTTGCCTGCAACTTGTCCTGCCCCGGATGCGGGAAGATAAAGTATCCTACGGAAATCTTGCGTAAGCGGATGTCGGTGGAAGAGGCAGTTAATGGTGTGATCTCCTCTGGGGCTCCCATGGTTTCCATAGCTGGTGGTGAGCCGCTGGTCCACCCAGAGATACACAAGATCACAGAGGAGTTGATCAAACGTAAGAAGTTTGTTTATCTGTGCACCAATGCCATGCTGCTCAAGCGTAAGATCGATCTGTTCAAGCCCTCTCCTTACTTCTCCTGGGTAATCCATATAGATGGGATGCGGGATCGTCATGATCAGTCCGTAGCTCGCAAAGGAGCATTCGACAAGGCTGTAGAGGCTATCAAGCTAGCCAAGTCCAAAGGATTCCGCACCACCACTAACAGCACCTTCTTTTCCAATGATTCCCCAGAGGAGGTGCGTGAGTTGTTGGACTTCCTGAACGACGAGCTGGGCGTGGATGCCATGATGATCTCCCCTGCATACGCGTATGACAAGGCCTCCGACCAAGAACACTTTTTAGGAGTGGAGGAGACCAGAGCTCTATTCTCCAAGGTATTTGCTGACGGGAAGCGCAAGCGATGGCGACTTAACCATACCCCTTTATTCCTGGACTTTCTGGAAGGGAAGGTTGACTACGAGTGTACAGCATGGGGAATACCCAGTTTTTCCATATTCGGCTGGCAAAAACCGTGTTACTTGATGGCCGATGGTTACGTCTCTACCTACAAGGAACTGGTAGAAGAGACCAACTGGGATGCGTACGGTAGGGGAAAGGATCCACGCTGTGCCAACTGTATGGCTCACTGTGGGTATGAGCCGACTGCAGTAGCCGCCACTATGAGTTCGCTCAAAGAGTCATTGCGTGCAGTACGCGGTTATTGATCGACGTTCACCTCATGTGGGCACCAATCATGGTCCCTATGTAGGCACCAATCATGGTTCTTACGAGAGCACCAATCATGGCATTGGATTCCCATCCTGTTTGCAGTAGGAACGGCTGTTTTGATCGATAAGGTGGTTGATCGCGTCATCCAGCAAGGACTCCGCATCTGAACGACTGAGGTAACGGGCATGAAGGGTAAGAGTTGACCTTCCCCCTTGGAGTCTGACCATGGCAAAAGCGACCGCTGAACGGCCTCGAGCTACTGGGTATAGTTCTGCAGACAGTATCCCCTTAAGGCTTATCCTCCCCAAGTTGGTCAGCAAGAACGTATCGGATAAGCGACGAGATATAGGAGCGAGAACAGGGAGCCAAGTTGGAGCATGTGCGAACTCCCACGGCATTTCTCTCCTGGACATAGCCTTTTCAATCTCGGATCTGGCATCTTCGATGCGGTCAATGTCTATCCGAACGTAACTAGCCGTGTTTTCTCCAACTATGTAGGAAGGGATGCTTACGGTCACTCCAGTTCTCTTGCATCCACCACCCTTGGATCTGTTGTACGAGCAAATTGCCCGTAGGCATGCTGCCGCTACGGTTGCTGTAGGGGAACGACCGATGAGCGGTAGTTCTCGAGCGACAAAGGAGTCGCTAGAGGGAAGAGGTTTGGATGGAACTACCGCTGTTGTCGATTTGGCCAATCGAACAAGGTAATTCCAGGGAATCAAGGGGGGCTTTACAAGGTCGTTTCTTTGTGTCGAGCCTTGTGTCGAATGGCTCTTAGGTATGACTATTCTATCTATGTCCTCTCCACAAAGTACCTTGGCTACAGCAATGGCGTGATGGCCATCTAGAGCAGCATGGTGGGCAGCGAGAGTGAAAAAACGACCATCAGGTGCTACGGCAACTCGTATGGGGGGCTCGATGCTCAAGTCAAATCTGCTCACCTCGGATAGAGGCATACTATTCGGTGTAGAACTTTCAAGTATTCTGACTGTTGGCATTTGTCCAGGTTGCCAAGTAATTTTGCGTGACCTTTTGTGTAGTCTTGCCCTAATTATGGGGAAGCGATCGGCCAACAGAGAGATGCGTCGTTCCAACAAGGCAGCTATGTCTGTAGTACTTTCAGGCCAATAAGCTCTGTTCAGATGGAACAGTCCTGCTATGGTCCAGTTGGTTTGTCGATCGGGATGACGAAGAATGGCTAGGGATTGCCGACTTGGGGGAGTCGGTAGATCCATCTCCTGGAGACTGAAGTTGTTGAATAACTTTCGTTCCCTAGTCATCAGGTTGATGCTAGTAGGTCGAAGGGAGAGGAGAGTGGATTCTCATATTTCCTCAGCAAGTCTTTCATCGTTGTTTCTTTCCATGTAGTCGTTGCTGGTGGCGTAGCCCATTGTCTTTGCTGATGTAGTCGTTGTTGGCAGAGTTGTTACTGGATAAGTCCCATTTGGATAGATTCCATTTGCCAATCACGAGAATTGCCACAGCCACCATCCCAAATGCTTGAGCAGTGTAGCTTCTCGGACCGAACCATGCAGTTGATGAAGTGGCTGGATGTACAGATATTGCCAGTCCGGCAACTATCATGCAGCAAGCTGCCCAAGTAGCAGGGCTTAAGTGTATTCGACGACGAGCGCTCTTAATGACAATGAATTGGTTAGTGCCAAGAAGAGCATATCGTTGGTTCCTAGTTGTCTTTTCTTTGCTCATCCAGAAAGCTAGAGGCAAAGAGAGGACGAGAGGGCCGCTAAGTAGATATACGCTTGCGGCTAGAATCACGCCTTTGAAGAATCTGGTCGAGCTTTTCACTTTGGTTGAAAGAACATACTGTGATTCATCACTAGCTTGCAATGCGTTCCTGGTCAGTAGGGAATTGCTATTTGCTGACGATCTAGGGGCAGGTGATGACAGGTGGTGGTCCCTTTCGTTCCTGGCCGGCTCCATGGCTGGCGGGGAGGATTTCTTGTTACTGCTCCGTTTGTAGGTGGTCCACAGGGCTGCGAGAAACAAACTAGCCATCAGCAATAAACCTACGAAGAGCATTTCTTTGAACCATTTATCCGGAGGAAAGTAAATTTTTACCTCGGTACTCTTCCCGGCTGGAAGTACGAATCCTTGGGCCCACCCATCGAGGCGAACCGACCGGAGAGGACGACCGTACGCTGTGGCCCGCCACCCCTTGTTGAAATTTTGGCGCAAGGCGATGATGGATGCTGACCCCCCACCAATCTTCAATATTCGGTTGCTACGATGCCAAGAGAGTATGCGTAGCAATCTGGTTGGTTGGGATCTGGTTGGTTGGGGCGATCCGGTCAACAGGGATGCTCTGGTCAGCAGGGGCGATCCTGATCCCTCTAAGGCTACGCTAGTTACTTTCAAACCGTAGCCGCTGTCGGATGCCACTAAACTATTTTCACCTGAGTGCAGATATACCTTCTCCTGTGGCTCGCACACTTTCAGTGGCATCGGGGAAAGGGCGAATAGATCTCCTATGGTTCCCCTTACTGAAGTGGGATAGTAATGATTGTCGATGACCAGAGGAGGTCCTTCTCCGCAGCTTAGGTGGAAAGGAGCGTTAAGATTCAGATACGACCTGGGTAGTGGCGAAAGTGCGGGGAAATCCAGCTCTGATAAGCCTATAGGGATATCAATTGGTTCACCACTGAGAAGGTCTATTGACTTCATGTAGGCGATCTTGGGGAAGGTGATGGTCACTTCGTCCGTGTCCAGTGGCTTGAAGTGGACTACGCCTCCCTTGGGGGGAATGCGTATCAAGCGAGAGCCACTGGGGGAGGAGATGAGCATCTCTGCAGGTCGAGATGCAGCTTGATCTATGCCGACGAACACTGAACTTAGCCGATGCTTACCTGGCCAGGAATACCGAAGGGTGGGATGAGGATCGGAGGATCCCGCTAACCAGCTGGTGAGTAGGGAGTTGTCGGTAAGATTTTGTGGTCTGAAGAGTGGCAGTGAATGAAATACGGAGCTAGCAGTGATCTTGATGTTTTGTTCCCCGGACACATACTTGAGCAAGGTCTTTCCTGGGCGGGGAGTGACCGTGGCCCTGACTGCGAAGTACCCACTGTGAGGTACAGTGAAGATTCGGTGCATGTGGGGCTCTGGATCCGGTGGACTCAAGTAAGCGAACGGGTTGGGGGATGGGTCATTGAACAAGTACACCGGAGGTGGCGCTGTAGGCGAGCTTACAGCTTTGCCAGCATTGTCAGGGACCTCGAGAAACTCGGTTACGTGTAGGCCTGGTATGGAGATGTGCTTTATGCCCGGGCCTGCTCCACTGCCAGGCTGAACGGGGGGCACTACCTTGTCGAGGGTTACCCTGAGCCACTTTGAGTACCCTCTAGGCAGAGATACCGTCTGAGGAATTTGTCGAGGATCAATTGCGTGAACGATCTTCCCTACCTGGGTAGAGAGGGTGACCTTAGTCACCTCTGGTCTCCAGGGTCCGTCATCCAAAGGTGTAATGGTCACTTTGCTGAGCAAGATCGGGCGAACGAAGTCTATCTGTATCCAAGCTCCTTGCTGGTTGGTTCCTGATGCAGCCCATGCAGCTGTTTCCGGATGATCGATGAAAGCGCCTACGGGTCCGTAACCGGGAATTCTGGATATAGGGGCTCCATACGACGAAGCCTCTATGCTCTTGGCACCTATCAACTTGGCTACGGTTTGCTGACCATGCTGGTGGAGAACGTTCCAGTCTCTTGGAGGGTTGCCAGTATTAGGGCTTTTTTGGTGCGCAGTCAATACATAGGAAGAGCTGTCATAGAGCTGTCCGAAGTTGACACTAGTACGTTGCTGTGAGTCTGTTGCTACCCAAGTAGGGTCTTCTAGTTTAGGAGCTAGGGGATCTCCGGCCAGTGCCACTGCTCGACCCTTCAACAGGTGGGCTCCCCCGATTGGCAGCAGGGACTGAGGTCCTCCGGTGACGAGTAGTCCTCCCTTGAGGGGATAGGTGGTTACAATGTGAACCGGTTGGGTGACTTCGTATATCTCCAGAGCTCTTAATGGATGGGTTATGCCTATTGGGGCGTAGTTGATGATAGCCCCTGGCCCAGCATTGCTGTCTTCGATGATAGGTCCAAATCTGGCCACGCGTCGCAGCCCGTTTTCCCTAGAGAGCACTGCCCTCACCACAGCAGGTGGTGGTGCATCGGTGAGTTGGGGGTCGAGGTCGTTTACTGCCAACAAGTATTTGATACCAGCGCGAGCGAGAAATTCAGATAGACCAGGCACAGCTCTTCCCCCAGCTAGGACCTTGTCTACAGCGTCCAGGATCTGGTTGTTGCCCACTCCTCCTAGAGGAGCTATGTTCCTCACAGCCCACCGTATACTGGTCAATGAGCCAATTGGATCGTCATTGGTCGTTCCCCAAGTGAAACGAGCGAATGAAGTACCGGGAACCACCAGGGTAGCCTCATGGCCTGCGTGGTGTTGCAGCCAGTTGGCAGCTTGTACCCAATAGTTAGGTATCCGGGAGAAAGACCTGGACATATAGAGCTTGCCGGAGAAGACAGGAGCAGCAGCAACGAGAATGCAAGCAGAGACAACAGCCGTTGCAACAGGTTTGGATGTACGGGCAATCCTGCTGCCCCACTGTCCCCGAGCTAATTGTCCAAGGGATGATGTTATCTTGGGAGAACCATGGGCCAATCCTAGGGCCAGGGAGAGGGCGATAATTGGCTGAAATTTGTCGATATTGCGGAAGGGGGCGAGAGGACCGGACAGGATGAGGTGATCCTGGTGGGCTATTGGAGAACCGAAGCGTCCCCAATAGCCCAGGCCGATTATGAACATGCCTACAGCTACCGTATAGGCAAAAAATCGACCTTCTGGCATATCTCGACGGACGAGGCCGTAGATGCCAATGGCAGCTACCAGGCTTCCTGCCACTATAACCACCGGTACACTTTCGATCATCCACCCTGCCGGATCCCAGATACCATGGATCAACAGGTAGGACAGCCATACCCCTCCTCCCCTTAGTGTCTCTGCGGTTGACACGTAGGCTGAGGTATTGCGGGCGTTTTCCGTATAAGGGAGGAAGTCGAATCCGTATTTCCCTTGGAAGACGAGGGCTATGGCAAACCAAGCTGTCGCAAGGATGACAGCTATCAGCCAACTCAGCAAGACACGCCACTTGTGCCTATCCCTTGGCCTGGTCAGTATCCATAGGCCTGGCATGGTCAGCACGGCCATGGTGGAGGTAGCATTCACTCCACCCATGAAAGCTACGGCTATGCCTGAAAGCGCTGTTGCTCGAACAATTTGGCGAAATGTCCCTTTGTCATCCGAATGCTTCCTGGGAAAGCTGGAGCTGGTCAACTTTTCGTCCAAACCCACCAAGGGAAGCAATGTCCAAGGCAGAAGAGCGATAGGCAGGATCGTTGCTGAAGCGCTACCAGCCTGCAGGGTCAGAGGTGAAAGTGCATAGGCAAGAGCGGATAAGATCCTCGAGGTCTCTTCGCCGACCCCGAGTTTTCTTGCAAGTCGCATGGTGCCTGTAAAGCTGGTGACGAGCAAGGCTGACATCCAGAGGCGTTGGGTGATCCATGCAGGTAGATGGAGTATGTAACCCAAGGAGTAAAATGACCCCATAGGAAATAGGTAGCCGTATGCTTGGTTCTGGACCGAGCCGAGGTAAGCGTACGGATCCCACAGGTGGATGGAGTTTGCCAAAAAATTTACTGGCGATATGGCTAAGTTGAGTTTTGTGTCTATGACTATGTGGAAAGGTGCTTGAGCGAATACAACTCCTGTTAAGCCAAGGCATATGAGAAGCTCCACGATGGAAGTGTTGCTCGTTCCTCTCTTGGCACCTCTACTTGGATGGAGATGTCCTGAAGCTCTCCTCGTGCCTGGATGGTGTACTCTCCCTGGCCTGTTGGAAGAGGGTTGAGAAGATGCATCCGATACTTGCTGGGTAGGTGTTCTACTCATATCCGCCGGGCCGCTACTGCGAGATTCCAAGTGGAGAACTCTCTGATACCGGGCAAACGGGTTATCCAACGAGTCCAGTAAGGGTAGTATCGGGGGAAGACGTCAACGACAACGATGTCCGGGATGGCGTTCAAGATCTTGAGGAACTCCGAGATACGGAGAGGGAACAAGCTGCTGCCGTAGCGGTTCTTGGGGGGGTGGCCATATCGTCTCTCGTACATTGTCGCAGCCCATTCGCCACCTAAGTAATGCCAAGGCGAAGTTTCATGGCCTCCCCATGGGGAGAGCCAATTGGTGAAGGTAACAAAGACTATTCCACCTGGTTTGACCACCCTAGTCAACTCCTCCATCATTTTTCGAGGAGTTTCTACGTGTTCCAGCACGTTCAAACTGGTAGCGATGTCGAACGTGCAGCTGGCAAAGGGGAGGTTCGTACCATCAGCTATTACTCCGTAGCCAAGAGCACGCCCCCCTTCGCCTATCTCTGTTGGATCGTACTCTATGAAGACCGAACGAGCACCTGCCTCAGAGAGGGCTTGAGCTGTATAACCTGGTCCTCCACCGACATCCAATGCCAGACGGTGGGCAATTGGCCCGTAGCGAGAGAGGAGATTGACTGTATCCATGGCTAGCAAGGAGTAAAAGGATTGAGGGTCTATACTCTCTTTGGCGAAGTTCTTGACAAGCGCAATTGACCTCGCTATTCCCTTGCGGGGGAGGCTGAGGTCTTGCGTGCCCCTCTCCCTTCTGGCTGTGTAGGCCCGTTGATGCTCCTTCCAGAAATCTTGTCCATCTGTTTTTGGGTGTTGTCGATCCGTGTTGACCTTCCTCCTTGATTGGCACCGCTACCATCTTGCCAGCCTCTTTGTCTTTTTATTGAGATAACGTCGGTGATTGCAAGTCTTTACTTCATCGACTACTTGGAGAAATTGTTCCACTTGATTGTCCCAGTTGAACTGCTTGGCTCTTAAGGCAGCATTAGTCCCTAGCTCCATTCGACGACCTTCCTCTTTGGCCAAGAGGATCCACTCTCTCGCCATGTGATCAGCGTCTGGTGCAAGTACCCCAGTTACTCCATCGATGACGGCGTCTTGGACCCCTGGAGCGGTGATGGCCAAGGATGGGGTTCCAGCTGCCGCAGCCTCCATTATCACCAACCCCCATCCTTCGTGGTGGGCAGCGTGCACCAAGAACCAAGATTCCTGTAGAAGACGTTCCTTGGTGGTTTGGTCCACTCTACCGAGCAGCTCTACACCTGCAGTGGCAGTAGACTTCAGGTGTTCCATCTCAGGTCCTTCACCAGCAATGATCAGTTTCCCTCCCACTACTGGACGTACTTGTTCCCAAACGTTGAGGATGAGATCGACTCGTTTATGAGGAACCAAACGCCCAAGTACCAGGAACTGTGGCTCCTGGGATTTGCTGTAGACAATTGCGGGAATGTCAACTCCGTTGTGGACTACTCTGATGCAGCTCGGCTCGATGCCGATATCTATTAGTGCCTGTTTAGTGGAGTCCGAAACCGCTACCATCATTGTTTTTCGATAGACAAGAGGCATAACCTTTGATTCGACCTTGGCAGCGAGGGTAGCTATGGGGAGAGGAAAGCGATCCCTCCACTGCTCTGTATGCACATGATGCACCAAGCATATGATTGCATTTCTCCACCATAACGGAGAGAAGAAAGGTATGCCGTTCTCTACGTCTACAACGAGGTCGAAATCGGCGAACTTCTTTTTGCAAACTATTGGTGCACGAAGGTATTGAGTGTAGGTTCCTCCGCCGTCTA
>JAMDDE010000078.1 GCA_023489235.1 Actinomycetota bacterium
CAAGTTGGGAAGTAACGGTAATGCAGTTACGAGTCTTGTTTTCTGGATTTGCGCAATTTGTCCGCATGCTTGTCCGCATGCCTAAGCCATAGGTGTTGCAACGAGGTTGGCATGCATTTCCTGAGCTGCCCAACGAGCTGCTTCGAGCAGAGATCCGCGCAGTTCGGATATTTTTACTCGTGCAGCCGGTGAACTTATGCTAACTGCAGCAGTTACATGCTCATCTTTTCCAAACAACGGCACGGCGACGCTGCGAACCCCCAAGACCATTTCTTGATCGACGATGGCATACCCCTGTTCTCGCACATGCTTTACGATCTCCAACAGCTCTGAGGGTTGGTATACAGTTTTGTCGGTCTGAGGCGCATAACTATGCGACTGTAGTATTTGCTCTAGCTCGGAGTCGTCCAGTCCGGAGTACAGCACTCGTCCCATGGCTGTACAGTAAGCAGGAAGTCTATTGCCGACAGTTAGACGAATGGCTAGTCTTCTTTCTGCGTTGGCGACCGCAACGTAGACAACCTCGTCTCCGTCCAACACGGTTACAGCCGATGACTCACCGGAGCGTTCTACTAAGCGGGCTAGAATGGGCTGCGCTATCCCTGTCAGGTCGAGAGAGGAGAGATAGGCATAACCAAGTTCAAGAATTCGTGGCCTGAGAGTGAAGTATCGATCATGTCGAGCCACATATCCTAGCTGTTCCAGAGTTAGCAGATAGCGTCGTGCTGTAGCTCTGTCCAATCCGGTGCGGGCCGCTACCTCCGATAGGCTCAGCTCAGGTGAGGACGCATCAAAGGAACGCACTACCGCAAAGGCGCGTTCAATGGAGGATACGAAATTGCGGTCATTTCGTTTTGCTGCGTTCTCTGGCTGTAAACGTTGCATGTTACCAGTTTGTACCTTCACAGGTTCAAGACCATTGCTATCTACAGTATTTACTCGACAACACTGCGACCTGCCGGCCCGATCTAACTCCCCTAAAAATGCGGACCGTTGCTATTACAGTATTTACTCGACAATACCTTGTCTGTGAACAATTGTATGAGGCGTTTGCCTGGGGTATTGACAGTAAACATCAGCGTCTCCTCTTTCATCTGCGCATTTGCCCAAAGCGACATCCTGTTCATGAACAGTTGCTTGACACTTTAACAGCTGCGCCGTATGCTTTGTGCGATATACATAATATCGTGCGCAATACGCACAAAACTAGTCTTTAGCTCTGATGAGTTAACGACTGGTCGGCGGTTGCATGAGATCACCAGATGGGGGTGGGGAAGTGCAGAAACGAAGGTTGCTTCGAGCGCTGTTGGGGACAGCTCTAGGAGCCGTATTGTTCGCTGGATGCAGTAGTGGAGCATCTAGCTCAGCCAAATCAAGTGCATCCAGCAAAGAAGTAGCTCCGCTTTATTCAAGCCTGCCTTCATCCGTGAGGACGACCGGTCACATAGTGGCAGGAAGCGAACTATCTGTGCCACCCATGATCTTCTACGAGAGCAATGGGACAACCATCTCAGGAGTTAACTACGACCTTGGCCAAGCAATGAGTCACTATCTAGGCGTTCCCATCCTATGGCGTCAGCTGTCCTTTCCCGATTTGGAGCCCGCGCTTTCCAGTGGACAGATTCAAATGATCTTCGATGTGATCAACGACACGCCTCAAAGAGAGAAGGTGTTCAACTTTATAGATTATGTCCATGCTGGCAACGCCCTTCTTGTTCCTCATGGCAATCCTCTCCATGTCACCTCTCTAGCCAGCCTCTGTGGCCACTCAGTAGCTACGGTCAGAGGTGCGGTGCAAATCCAGCTCGTGGATGCTGCGTCGAGCACTTGCGTCAGCGAGGGGAAAGGAGCTATCACCCTTCGTCTCTATCCGTCTGCTCCAACTGCTAGGCTCCAAGTACAAACTGGAACAGTGAATGCCTTCATAGGCAATACGCCAGTCCTTCTTTATCTGGCAAGAGTCTCTGGCGGTGGGAAGGTGTTCAGTGCTATTCCATTAGCAGGACATGCCTCCTATTATGGAATAGCTGTTTCGAAGTCTGACCAAAAACTGGAGAATGCATTAAAGAAGGCTTTAGAAGATGTAATTAGCTCCGGGGCATACATGAAGATTCTTGACAAATATGGTCTATCGTCTATAGCTATATCTAAGCCTATAATCAATGCTGCTGGTTGAGTATGGCATGATACGTAATAAAAGTAGTTGAAGAATTAATACAGGAGTTTGAACGATGAATCTGAAGACACTTCTTCATCAGAAGGAATCATTGGCTAGTTCAAACTCTATGCCAGTACAGATAGCATCTGTTGAGGCTGCTCCTGTTAGTGAATTGACGGTAGCTCGTCAAAGGCATTTTAGCTGGTGGATATCTGGTACCCTGTTAACAGTAGTGTTGGCGTGGATTTCTTACTCTTTGTACGCGAACCCCAATGTAGATCACCATACCATTGGCAAATACATATTCAGCCATGCTATCCTCAGCGGTTTACGCACCACAATCATTTTGGCAATAGTCGCACAGGCAATAGGCATACTTCTTGGGATAATTCTTGCAGTTATGCGACTTAGCTCTAATCCTGTAGGAAGATTTATTGCTGGCGCTTACATTTGGTTGTTCAGAGGGACTCCTCTTCTAGTTCAAATTTTGTTTTGGGGCAACCTAGCTCTGTTCTATAGGAATATAACCATAGGAGTACCGGGGTTTGTTCTCGCCTCCTATGCCACTAAGAATGTGATCACTGCTTTTGTAGCCTCTTTGCTCGCTCTTTCGCTCAATGAGGCGGCTTACATGGCAGAGATCATCCGAGCGGGCATCCTCTCTGTTCCTTTGGGCCAAACCGATGCTGCCATGGCCTTAGGACTGAGCAAGTTACAAACCTTTCGCAAAGTTGTGCTTCCTCAAGCTATGCCAGTGATCATTCCACCTAGTGGCAACCAGTTCATCAACATGGTGAAGATGACTTCCTTGGTCTCGGTTATAGCCGGTGGCGATCTGCTCACTGAGGCGCAAAACATAGCAGCGGCCAATTTGCGCACCATTGAGCTCCTATTCGTGGCATCACTTTGGTATTTGGCTGTGACTACTCTGGCAACCTTGGGGCAATCACGAATAGAGAGGATTCTTGGACGCAGTAAACGAGGCGTCGGACAGGCCGGCTCTCCAATAAGAGGAGCACGGGTTTTAGGAGCTTTGATTGATGACCATGCTTGAAAGTACTAGAGGACAGACGATCGTTCATCCAACGGCTCTACTACTTCGTCGTGGGCATTCATTTCTTGAAGGTAACAGTCACAGAGGTGAGATATGGCTGTACTGAGCCTAGAAGCGGTGTGGAAGCGATACGGAGAGCATACCGTTCTCCGAGGGGTCAGTTTAGTGGTGGAGAAGGGTGAGGTTCTTTGCATCATAGGCCCTTCGGGATCAGGCAAAAGTACCTTGCTTCGTTGCACTGCATGTCTCGAGCCGTTCTCCGGAGGGATAGCTCGTCTCGATGGCGAAATACTGGGGTATCGCCTGCACGGGATCAAGCTCTATCCTCTGTCCTCCCGTGCCCTGGCCGCTCAGCGTACAGAAATTGGCATGGTATTCCAGCACTTCAACTTGTTTGCCAATCTGTCCGTACTGGACAACATAACTCTGGCTCCTATGCTGATCAGGAAGTTGTCACGTCAACAAGCAGAGCAAAAAGCCCGTCAGCTACTCGAGCGTGTTGGCCTCGCAGATAAGGAGAAGAGCTTTCCTGCTCAGCTATCTGGAGGACAGCAACAGCGTGTTGCCATTGCTCGTGCCTTGGCCATGGAACCGAAAGTCATGCTCTTCGACGAGCCTACCTCAGCCCTGGATCCTGAGTTGGTGGACGAGGTCCTGGTCGTGATCAAGGATCTTGCCCAGGAAGGTATGACCATGGTAGTGGTCACTCATGAGATGGCTTTTGCTGCTGATGTAGCAGATCATCTCATTTTCATGGACGATGGGGTCATCGTCGAAGAAGGGAAACCAATCTCTTTGCTGTCCAATCCGAGCAACGAACGGACACGAGCCTTTCTACGTCGTTTCCTCCAACAGAACAAGGCTGTATTCGAAGAGCAGGCAGCTCGCTCAAGTTTTCAAGCTCTTTCTCCTAGGGAATCAGAGAAGACAAGGCTAGGAGGCCAGTTGGAGAAGGCTACAACCAGTGAGGACAGATCGAGTAAGAACAAGGCTAGGAGGCCAGTTGGAGAAGGCTACAACCAAGATGATGGTTCGTTCACCCTGGGTGGACATGTCCAAATTATCCAAACGGCTACCGAACCAAAGATCCAATGGTGAGGTATGTATTCAATGAGGAAACAATTGGCAACAACGCGCCTTGTCCTGTTGGGAACGGCTGGAGGGCCTACCCCTAAACGCTTTCGTTCAGCACCGGCTAGCGCCATTGTGATAGGTGAAGATGTCTACATAGTAGACTGTGGGAACGGAGTCGCCCGTCAAATGGCAATAGCTAGGTTATCAGCGGCTAGTTTGCGGGCTGTGTTCATCACTCATCACCATTCAGATCATAATGCCGACTTCGGCAACTTACTTCTGCTTGCTTGGGCTGCAGGACTCACGGATGAGGTAGAGCTGATAGGACCAGAACCATTGGGAAGCATGTTGAAAGGGTTCTTTGAGATCCAACGGGAGGATATCGCTATTCGAATGGCTGACGAAGGAAGGCCATCCTTGACAGAGCTTGTCTCCGAACACGAGGTTAACGAGGCTGGTGTCGTATATAAAGATGAGAACTTGGTAGTTACGGCAGCGTTGGTCAATCATCCACCCTTTCGGACAGCTCTTGCTTATCGCTTTGATAGTGCAGATCGCTCTATTGTGTTCTCTGGCGATACAACGAGATCACCGAATTTGATTTCTCTAGCCAAAGGCGCCGACATCTTAGTTCATGAGGTTATCTATCACCCTGCCATAGATGCTCTGACCTCTCACAGCAATGCTCCACGACTGCGCCAGCATCTGCTGGGTAGTCATACTGATGTAACCGAAGTTGGCTCTATTGCCAAGGAAGCTGAGGTTAAAACGCTGGTGCTCAATCACTTTGTCCCAGCCGATGGCGAAGTCGATGAGAGAACTTGGCTCGAGGAGGCAAGACGGGGCTTTGATGGTAAAGTGATAGTAGGGCAAGATCTCATGGTCATCTGAGGATACATTGACTCCAGGATCACAAAGTTGAGTCTTTGGATGGAACCATTTGAGTCTTTCGACCCTTTATCCAATGTGTAATGCCTTCGTAATACCTTTATCCAATGTGTAATGCCTTCGTAATATCGTTGTATGCCGATCAGCAAACAGGCAGTTTCACGGCGTTCGTTTCTAGGCATGCTCTCTGCGACTGCTGCAGCAGTTGGTGGTAGTGTATCCTTGCTTGGCTCTAAGACTGCAAGAGCCATTCGCGTAGTAGCTCGGCCTTCTGCTGCCCAGATGCAGCGTCTTCTTGCTTACTACAAGACCAAACCGCGTTGGGCTAGCTGGTTGGTCCCCGAGCTCAATGTTAACGACGGATGGCAGCGGTGGATGCGCACCATCCTCAACTCTAAGAGTCTTCCTATCGTCCATGACAACTTTTCGCGGATAGGAACCACCATAAGGCAACCTCATCACTGGGTAATGGTGATAGATGAACGCCGCTGCGTTGGATGTCAAGCCTGTGTCGTGGCTTGCAAGGATGAGAACAACGTGCCGGTTGGTGTATACAGAACCTGGGTCGACGTAGTGGAGATTGGGCAAATGGTACCCGACCCCACCGGTGCGATCGTCACCGATCATGGTCGATTCACCAACAACATCAAACGGTCCTCCATGCCGCTCATCTGCAATCACTGTGATCACCCACCTTGCGTAGAGGTTTGTCCGGTGAAAGCTACGTTCAAGAGAGCTGACGGAATTGTCATGATCGACTACGATCTCTGCATTGGCTGCGGGTACTGCATCCAAGCGTGTCCATACAATGCACGCTTTTTCAACCCGGTGCAGCAGACCGCGGACAAATGTACATTTTGCGCACATAGAGTGGACCGTGGATTACTGCCTGCATGTGTCACATCATGTCCAACTCATGCTCGGGTTTTCGGCGACAAGAACGATCCGACCAGCGAAGTGTCTAAGTTGATCTCGACCACTCCCACTACCGTTCTGAAGGAGGATCTGGGAACGCACCCGCAGGTCTTCTATATAAATCGAGAACAAGAGGTATACGACAAGAACTCGGTCAAGAACACCGTATATCCATACACTGCAAACCTGAACAGTACCGAGTATGCGACTTTGAGCGGCAACGCACCTTTGCCCGGCGATACCGGAGGACAAAGATGAGGAATCCACTCTTCTTGAAGAAGAACTGTGATGGGAAGAACTGTGGTGGACCAGATTGGAGGATAGCGTGATGCCCCCGACTAATTACTACGGCACAGGACTTGAGCAAGGCTACTGGGGATTGATGATCGTCACCTATCCATACATCTCTGGTTTGGTAGCTGGTTCTTTTGTAGTCGCCACCCTTAGTCAGTTATTTGGACGCAAGCGCCTTGCTCCAATTGCCCCGCTTGCAGCCATTCTCAGTTTCGCTTTACTGTTAGCTGCCCCTCTTACCATCTGGGGTGACGCTCGACAGCCTAGCCGGGTATACGAGCTACTGACGCGGATGCATGTTCCCTACTCACCAATGGCGCTCTTCCTACTCATCTGGATTGCCTATGTCATATTGATGCTGGTAGAGCTCTATGCTGTGTTTCGTGCAGGGAACGCAGAGCGGGCTGCATGGCAGAGTCGTTCACTGAAGGGCAAGATAAGCTCAGTCCTTACTCTGGGGGTAAGGGATACAAGTGCTACCAGTCTTCGCAGAGACGAGCGTATTGTACGCTGGACAGCTGGAATTGGCATACTTCTCGCCTTTCTATTCCATGGCTACATTGGCTTCATCTTCGGATCGATGAAAGCCCGAGCTCTCTGGTCAACCCCTTTGATGCCAGTATTGTTCATCGTCTCCGCTATCGTCTCAGGTATAGCTCTTGTCCAGCTCGTTTACCTGGCAGTGTCGAAATGGTACGGTTGGACGATAGATCGAGAAATCGTAGCTGAGTTGAATGCTTGGCTCGTTGGGACGATTTTGTTGGATCTCTATTTGGACGTAGTGGATCTGGTAACTAGTGGAGTAAGAGGATATGCTCCCGAAGAGACTTTCGAGTGGTTCAATCGTCTCTACTTTCATGGTCCACTAATTTGGACTTATTTTGGATTGCAGCTGGGCATCGGCATCATTATTCCTCTCATAGCCTTGATGACACGGAGATCCAGGCTATCCATAGTGAACTCGGCCATAATGGCTTTCTTTGTCCTCGTCGGCGTTTACGCTATGCGCTGGAACGTAGTGGCTGGGGGGCAAATGGCTTCCAAGGTGACCAATGATGTCGTGAGCTATCCGATCGTAGGGACAGGGTATGATTCGGTCCAAACCGTCGTAGGAGTATTTGCCATTGCTCTCTTGCTCTTCTTGTTCTTTATGTGGGGAGCTCCTTGGAGGACTGGGGTGGAGCAGCCTAGCGAGGGATCAGGAGGATCATCTGGCATAGCATCGACTGCAGTACCTGGTGCATCGACCGTAACTGAACAGGAGGTGCAATCAACAACGCAAGGAATTCCACTAACCCCTCCATTGCCTGGATCGAACAGTCCGGGGACATCTAACAGCTTTAATCGTGCAAGCAATGGAGAAAAAGAACTGCAATCTCTCTACCCAAGCGTTACGAATACTCAAACTCAGCGAGGAAGATCATGAAGCTACCGGAGAACGAAGGCGCACTTTCTAGCGATGATGGTGCCCCGAAAGCATCCCCGAACCCATCTGCCGACCTTTCGAGCCTGAACAATGGCCGTCATTCTCGAACTTACAGCAGGCGAACTGTCATAAAAGGCGCTACCATCACCGGTGTCGCTGCGGGTGCTGCTGTATGGGGCTTGGATCCATGGCTTGGGAATGTCTTCCATCAAGCGGGGGAGTACGTTTTCCCCAGCCGTCCAGTCAACTGGCCTGGGGTTACCCAAGTACTGAGTGTGTGCAAGCAATGTCACAGCGACTGTGCCATTACAGGATCGGTCTTCAATGGAGTGTTGGAGAAGCTGGATGGCAGCGCCTATCACCCGAACAATACTCAACCCCATGCTCCTTATGACACGCCTACGGAAGTAGCTGTTACTTGGCCAAGTCAACATGCACTGTGCCCTAGAGGACATGCCGGTAGGCAAACAGTGTATGACCCATACCGCATCGTAACCCCTCTCAAACGGAATGGACCTAGAGGCTCTGGCCAGTGGATCACCATCAGCTGGGAACAGCTCATAAGTGAGGTGGTTGCGGGGGGAAGACTCTTCAAAGATGTTCCCGGGGAGGAGAATCGGCATGTTGACGGATTCAGCCAGCTATGGGATGGCGGTAGGGCTCGTTTTCGACCCATCAGTGCTGCTAACCCTGACTTCGGGCCGGAAACCAATGGGCTGGTGATGTTCTGGGGACGGGCAGAGGCAGGTCAGTCCAACTTTATCGAGCGCTTTGGTGCTGCATTTGGCACAGTCAATGTAATGCCTCATGTGGCGATATGTGATTTGAACCATCATGTAGCAACTGAGTTGTCCTTGGATCCGTCTACGGCCATGCTCAAGCCAGATATTCAAAATGCTCAGTTCATCATCTGGTTCGGTGCCAACATCACTGAAGCGAACTTCCCAATGCAGACTCTCGGGCGTAATGTTGCGGAGGCGAATGTCCGAGGGACCCTCAAGTATGTGATCGTGGATGTTCGTATGGGGAATGCCAACTTGTTCGCTGACCAGTGGGTGGTAGTCAAGCCGGGAGGCGATGGTGCGTTGGCGATGGGCATGATCAGAGAGATCATAGAACACGGTACTTACAATGCTGCCTATCTCCAAGTGCCAAGTGCCCAGGCGGCGGCATCTGCCGGCGAACCCAACTTCTCCAACGCAACTTGGTTGGTCATTGAAGAGCCAGGGCATCCTCGACGTGGCCAGTTCCTGCGCGGCTCGGATATTGGACAGTCTGGCAGTGCAGCTTCTGAAGCAGTGGTTTGGGATCCGGTGAGTAAACAAGGGGTAGTGGCTTCTGCAGTAGGCCAAGCCAGCCTTTGGCCTACCGGTAATCTTTCTACAGTTCCGGTGTCGGTAGGAGGCATCAAGTGCCTTACCAGCTTCCAAGAGCTGTATATCAGTGCTTCACGGTACTCTATCAATGAATATGCTCACTTAGCAGGTATATCACCAGAGACGATAGTTAGCCTGGCTGAGGAGTTCACCTCTCATGGCAGACAGGCTGTAGCTGACTTCTACCGTGGACCTGTTATGCACACCAACGGTGTGCAAGCCGGGAGAGCTATCATGACGCTCAACTTCTTGGTGGGTAACATCGATTGGGCAGGTGGCTACATCGCCGGTGGCGGAGCGGCGGACTTCATGGGAACCAAGCCCGGTGCCCCCTACAACCTGAGCAAGTGGCCTGGCCAACCAAAGGGCATTCCGCATGGGGTGAAGATCAGCCGAGAAGGGTCATTCTACGAGAAGTCCGATGCTTACAAGGCGGCTCTTGCCGTTGGCCGTAGTCCATTCCCAGCTCCTCGCCCTTGGTTCCCCTTTGGTGTAGGGATATGGCCTGAAATTTTTGCTGGTGCTTATCAGGGCTACCCCTATAAGATCAAGATTCTCTTCCAGCACATGGCAAATCCTGCTTGGAGCACGCCAGGTGTAGGAGGTGCCCCAGATGAGCAGCTTCCTTGGTACAAATTGGTAACAGACCTCGATAAGGTGCCTCTTTACATAGCGTCGGACATTGTGATCGCAGAGAGCTCTGCGTATGCCGATTACATAGTCCCTGATACTACTTATTTGGAAAACTGGGGAGTACCACCAGGTTATCCAACCTATCCGACGAAAGCTCAAGGTGTACGTCGACCGGTCGTAGAACCACTTACCAACAAAACTCCCGAAGGACACCACATGTCCATGGAGCAGTTCTTGATCGATGTCGCCAAGGCGGTAGGGCTACCAGGATTTGGTCAAAACGCATTCCTGGAAGGTGGGTCATTGAACACTCGTGAGGATTTTTACTTGAAGCAGGTGGCGAATATCGCTTATGACCCAGATTTTCTCACCGTGAGTCCCGCAGGGTTAGTACCAAGCGGACCTGTACCCGATGCAAACAGCAAGGAGATGGCGACAGTAGAGGATCTGCGTTCCAGCAACCCTCATGCCCTGCGTTCATCCGAATGGTCCAAGGTCGCTTATGTATTGGCAAGAGGGGGCCGATTTGAAGACTTTGTCACTGGTTACGTTCCCAACCGAAGTACTCTCACTACACTGCGAGCTGTGGTAGAGGCACAGCTTGTCGACACGGGGGTAGAAGCTTGGGCACGACAACCAGGTCAAGCCACTCCTGCGGAACTTCGAAAGGTATTCTACCGACAGCTTGATCAGTTGGCTCGCGCTCCACAAGGAAATCCATGGACGGCACACCGTTGGGGCGAGAAGAAACTCCCATGCCAAGTATACAACGAGGTGGCAGCCGCAACGCACAACGCCTTGACTGGTAAGACCTTCCTTGGGGTGGCAAGTTATGAACCCGAGCGCTTGATGGATGGAAAGCCCGTTGACGAAGTCGATCCTCCGAACTCCTTCCCCTTCATCATGTCGACGCATAAACAACCCTTCCACTCGAAGTCCCGTACCATAGCAGATCCTTGGCTGTTAGAACTCATGCCCGAGGCATTCATAGAGATGAGTTCAGTCGATGCAGATAGGTTAGGGGTCTCGGAGGGAGACCTGGTGAAGGTCGTTTCTTCTACTTATCCAACTGGGCAGGTTGGTCGTGTGCGCGTGATGTCCGGTGTTCGCCCTGGAACCATTACTTATGCTGATGCCTTTGGCCATTGGCAGTATGGATCTGGTACATGGGTAGTGAACGGTAGAAGGTTCGAAGGCGATCAACTGCGCAATACACCTGTTCACTTAGTCCAGCTGACCAGGTTGGATCCGAGTCTCAGTGCGGGACCAGGATGGACCATTGCTTGCGAGGATCCCATTGGTGGAGGAGTGGCGTACTTTGGTACCAGGGTGAGGATAGTACGAGTGTGAACTTTCGTGTGTGGTGAAATGTCATACT
>JAMDDE010000068.1 GCA_023489235.1 Actinomycetota bacterium
ACCCTGGGTACGGGGAGCGGTGCCGGTGCCATAGAGATCTACAACGGTCCATCGGACACCACCCCTCCTGGACCTCCGGCCAATGTGATCGTGGATGTGTTCGGCTACTTCGTCCAGCCGGTAGGGTGAGCAGAGGGTACGGAGTATCGGAACCTAACCCATGCCATACCTAACCCATGCCCCATGCCGTACAGGTTTATTTTGCGACTGCTATGGCCAAGGGATTTCCTTGGATGGAAGGCTTGCGACCTACTACCAACCAAGCAAGTAGCTCTGGGATCGCCTAGAAGCAAGCGTGAGCTGGATTCAAGTACGGTAGAAACGAGCAGCCTCTGGTAACAACAGGTCGCCTATCCCGGTGCTTTCAGAGATCAACCTAGTAGCTGTGTATCCTGCAAAGTAACCAGAAGCTTGCTCGTCCTGTAAGCCAGTGGCCGCAAGGTGGGGCAGGTAAGTTGACTCTGCTCTCAGATCCGTAGTCGGCTTGTTGATGGATATGCAGTTGGCGCGCAGCACATGAACGGCCTTGCGGATATTGGATGGGTTTCTCGAGACTATGCCATCAGCGAATGCCCAACCGTTATGATTGGCCAAGCGCACAGCAGATCCAAAGTCCTTGACTGTCTCTACAAGGAGGATGGGGCCTCTTGGTTTACCTCCATCGAATAGGTCGTCACCGTAGGATGTTCGATCACGCTCGATGTCGTTATCGAGTGGGTCGACCGAGTTGCGGTGACCGTTTGTATGTGGAACAGATATCAATGCAGGAGTCACGTAGTACCCTCTTTCGGGCAAGTCCCCACGGCGGAAGAGCAGCTTTCCCATTGCTGAGGCATTATCGATGAAAGCGTTCAGTCTGGTGAAAGAGGAAGCATCCAGTACCGGCCCTAACTGAGTTTCTCTATTTGTCGGTTCTCCTATGATCAAAGAAGAAAGTGATGATTCGATTCGAGAAAGAAGGGATTCTTCTAGTTTGTCTACCACAATGAGCTTGGATATGGAGTGCTCGTACTGGCCGGCGTAGCTGAAGGCAGAGGTAAGTATGACACTCACAGCTAAGTTGAGATCGGCGTCTTCGTCTACTATCACTGTGTTGTTCCCTGCCGAGGGAGAGATAGCACCATGGGATACTACTCCAGGGAGGCCATCTTTGACCCGGTCGACCTTGTTGTAGTAACCATTGATATCTTGGGGAAGATCGAGGTCGTTGGAGATAATGAAGCCGATTTCTGGGTGAGTAGATACTTGTCCGAGAAGGCGGGGAGGGAGACCAGGGAGCAAGGAGATGGTACCCTCAGGTAGACCAGCATTGAGCAAGGCTTCGGTCATCATATGAAGCAAGTTGATAACTTGTACAGAGGATGGCACAAGGATCAAGGTGTTCCCGCCCATCAATCCCTTCATTATCACATCAGCGGCTTTAGCCAAGGGAGATCCCCAGGGAGGAAGCGCTACACATATACCTCTGGGGTTGATCTCCCTACTTAAGTGGGTAGAACCTTGCGAAGTAGAAGTCGTCCGTGGTGCGTGCAGAACGGCTCTGGCATGGTACTCGCAGAAGTCAATTGCGCCACATACGTCTGCATCTGCTTCTATCCAGGTTTTCCCTGTCTCTACTACTTCGGTAGCGGCTAGCTCCCAACGATGATGGCGAAGCCACTCTGCAGTGAGGAGAGCAATTTCTGCCCGCTTGCCTAAGGGGGTCTCCGTCCAAGGTACAAAGGAATCGACAGCAGACCTCACTGCCAACTCCACTTCTGAGGTCTCGCAACAAGTAGCCTGGAAGAGCAATCTATCTGGATCTGCAGGATTAAAAGCTTCTACAGAATCGTTACCCCATCGCGTATGTCCTGCTATCACTGCGCCGATTTCCATGGGATAGCGGAGCAGTATTTGCGAGATAAGGTGGGAAAATGAAGTGGAGAGTTCTGGATGATGCCACTCAGCAGCAGGTTCCAGTGCAAAAGAGCTTGAATGCTCAAGGTGAGTGACTCCTATTCTTGGGTTGGAGGTATCGGTAGGGTTGCTGTACTTGTTCTTCCTTTCCTCTCTTCTCTCCTCTTCCTTTGGTGGTTTGCGCCAATCGAACGATGGACTATTCCACGGTCTCCTCGGCTTATCGGTGGCTCTACTCGGTGTTCGTCTTGCTACAGGAGGTGTAAGTATTCGAGATGGATCAAAGTACTGGTCTTCATCGAGCAACCGGTGCATATTAGGGAGGAGGTGATGACTGCGTGAAGTAGGCACGACGGATGATACAGCAAGCATACTGTCGAGCGCTTCTATTACATGCAGACTCAATGAGCTGGCATCGGATATTGGCAGGTATATGCGCTCTATTATTTGGTCGTCCACCGGTGACGATATGGTCCCCGATACCTGAGCCTTTGTGCTTAGTTTTGCTTTCAGTAAGGGCGTGACGTGCAGTTCAAAGGAGAAGTCTGATTTACTGAAGGATTTTGTTGCCTGCAGTACTTGCTCTACTTGGCCGTGATTGATTGCTGCAATTGCTGGATAGAGCTCATCACGATGTACATCAAGGAACTCCAGGCAGTATGTAAAGTTTTTCTCTACTTGATCGTTGCTCGGATTAGGATTGGGCCATCCATGAAGATCCAGCACATTCTTACGGATGTCTAGGTGTAGTTTTTGGTTCAACCGCACGATCAGAGGGCTGTAACCCTTGGAGATACGTGTCCTGGAAATGGTCAGTAGTTCATCCAAAATGTCATGGATATTGGGCCAATCTGCCTGGACTGCTACGCCAAGCTTGAGTTCTTTGTAGGCGGGCCGTTCTGCAGCTCTGGTCAACCAAGGAATGGTCTGGCTGCACTCTTCGCTATTTTCTGAGTTGATTATGAGTGCTACATCAAATGTTTTTGCCCTATCTGCTATATTGAGCAAATGCTCAGTTACATCTACAAGACCTCTGTCTATTCTTAGAGGATGTAGATGTGGACTCATACAGTTTGGTCGTAGAGATATTGCAAATATAGAGCTGCTCTGATTCGTATATCCAAGTGGATAGAACGAGCCAAGTTGAGCTCTATCTTCCTCAGGAGGAATGTGGTTGTTGTAAATGCTCTTTAATAGATCAAGTATATTGAGAATATTAGTTATATAGCGAGCACTATCAGTACTTGAGTAGGCTGGATAGCCTAGAACATCAATGTATAATCTAGTTCCATTTGAGAGATAGTTATAAGCATAGGAAGCTATCTCCTCTGTATCTGTAAGTATAGAGGTAACTTCAAGTAACTTATCCATAAAATACTTTACAATACTTGTTTTTAAGTAGGTAGATAAGCTAAAGTGGTTGTGTTTGTTTGTCGACCTTCTTAGTAAGCTATCTTGTAAGTTAGGTATTGTTCCAATAGATAAGTATTCATTTATGTATTGTTCCAGCATAGAATCGGTATTCAATGCTGGGTACACATCTATGAAGCGATACATACTTATACGTTGCTCCGAGAGACGAGCTAGCCAAGTAATTATACGTTCAGTAGTTAGTGCCGATAGTTGTTCTAATGAAGTAGAACTTATTAACTCACCTATACGTTCTTTTGTTTTAGCATAGCTGTACAAGTTTTTGAAGCGATAAAGAGGCTTAATATAATTTTTGTTCATTACAGACCATTTAGTTCATCTATTAGCTTAACTACTTTACTTGTCAGTTCTGCTAGATCAGGAATCTCTACAGGTACTATTGGTTGGTGGTTGATAAAGAGAAGTATAGATTTTTTTACCCTGTAGTGTATAGAGTTTTGTAGAGCTAATGCGTAAGCAGCTGTTTGAATTCCATATTTGTTGACTAGCTTGTTCAACCCTTCCTCCGAGCTAAAAGAATCAGTTTTGTAGTCCACTATTATTAGCTCGTTGTCGGGAGTCTTGTACAAGAGGTCTATATAGCCATCTACGATCACCCGCCCATGCGAGGTATCGATGGGAGCTGCAACATAGACCTCCTTCCAATGGGGGTTACGCAAAGCTTCTTGGACAACCTTGCTTTCCACAGCAGCTCTTACCAATTTTTCAATCGTGTTAGCATTTTTCGGTATTCCTTCCTCGATTGCATAGGCTGTGGCCAAACTATGTAACTTGTCTGGGGCAGCCAGATCGATATGGTGCAGTACCGAATGTACAGCTGTACCGATCGCAGGGGCTGTATCCGGAGGCTTCATCACGGGTGAAGTTGAAGAGGTTCGATTAGTAACATTGTCTTCTCCCTGAGCCGAGCTTGCGGCAGAGTAAGAGGTGTCTTGGAATGCACGCTCAGCTATAGTTGTTGCGGTTAATGCTGGAAACCGCTGTGATTCTTCTACTATCCGTACCCTTCTCTTCCACCAATCACTCCTTGTGCTCACCAACTCGTCCAACTCAGCTGCTCGACCGTCGTTTCCGCTTCCTTGGTTGTCGTAGAGCTCCTGGTCATAGCTGACCTGAGCATTCAACTGCTCTAGTGGTTTCGCAGATTCCTGGAGTTCCTGCGCAGATTCCTGGAGTTCCTTCGAGAGATCCACTATGTCTATGGACTCAGAACTCTCGTTACGGCAGTGATCGAGCAAAACAGCTGCTAGCGATGGCCCATCCCTGAAACTTGAGTTATCAGGATGGTGGGCACTAACTACCAAATGGTCTCTAGCGCGAGTCATGGAGACGTAAGTGAGCCGCAGCCTTTCCAGTTCGTTGAGTTCTTTCTCAGTCGCAACCGCCTCTCGGTAACCCTTTGACTCTAGTTCTCCTAATTTTGTCAAAGGCGTACTATTTTCATCCCAGAGCAAGCCCAGTTGAGTCGATGATCCGTTGGCGTAGAGGCCCATCAGTATGACGATCGGGAACTCCAGTCCTTTGGCTCCGTGTGCCGTGAGTATACTTATTGCATTATTGTCTGGTTCCAGAGGGCCAGGTGGGCTTTGGTAACCCTTTTCTGCCTGGTAGTTGGCCCAAACGAGAAATTCATGAATAGACCTACTGACTTCCAGTTCAAACTTGCGTGCTTGCTCTAGTAACCAGCGAAGCTGTTGCCAGTGTTCTCTGGGTTGTTTGCTTACGAGAGCTAACTCGTAGCCGTTCAGCTCCGAGAGAATGTGAGTCAACAAACCGGAAGGACCATATCGAAAGCGTAATTTACTTAATTGCTCCAGTTTGGCCAGACCTTTTACCACGGGTCCAGTGGCAATGGGGGATTCCTTGTCCTTGTCTACAGTGGTCGAGAGTGGTTGGCTGAGATCCAACCTACCACCACCTTGGCGAAAAGCTACGATGTCATCGTCTCCACAAGCAAGATATGGGGAGCGGAGAGCAGCTAGAGTTGCCAAAGGGTCGCCAGGGTTGCATACCGCGTTCATGATGGCTAGTAAGTCAGTGATGGTTTGGGTGTTCCACATAAGTGAGGCAGCTTCAATTCTGTAAGGGATGTTTGCCTCTTCGAGTGCTGTGGTCAGCGACGGTAGCCATGTCCTGGTGGGGATCAAGATGGCAATGTCCTTCCAGGTAGCGGCTTGCCAAGGTGAAGGCATTGAATCAGCAGTCCTGATTTCAGCTTGATTTGGATCTGGTAATGAGCGTTGATTTGAACCTGGCAATGAACGAGCAACTTGCCACTTGCAAGAGATTATCCGGGAGATCAACTCCACTGTTTCGGTTGCCTCTATGGTCCTTATTTCTTCTGCAGTCTTTTGATGAGAGCAACCGAAAACGGTAACAGCAGGGCCTGCACCAGTAGGCAGCTCATCTCTGGTAGGGATCAATGGGCTGTATGAGATATCCGTGTCTTTCATCAATGACGAGAAGAGCTCGTTTACCCACCTTACTATTGTTGGTACAGATCTGAAGTTTGCTTGCAGATCCACTTTCTTGTCTGCCAAATGGCTTATGTAATTGAAAAGCCCTACATCAGCACGACGGAATCGATAGATGGACTGCTTAGCATCCCCAACAAAAAATAGCTTGCCTGGATCCAGAGGGGGGAGAGAGGAACTTTTTCTATCCCCCCTGTCGAGCGCAATACCACCAGCAGCGTCGGATTCAGGTTCAATCCTTTCGGAGGAGGCCAAAAGGAGGGCTATCTCAGCTTGGAGGGGGTCAGTGTCTTGGAATTCGTCGATTAAGATGTGGCTGTACCGGTCACGTACTGCTGACCGCACATCAGGGTTGTTCTTGAGCAAGTCTCTGGTCATGATCAATAGGTCGTGGAAGCATAGGCGTCCCTCTGCCGCTCGCTCCTGGACAATTGCATGAGCTAAGCTACCTATCCTGTAGAGCAAGTACTTGGTTGCCTCTTCCCTGGTTTGTCTCAGTAGATTGGAGCGTTGTACCTCTACTTCTCTGGTGGAGTCCCTGACCTCTTCTATCCCACAGGACCATGCGTTTTTGTTTCCTCTGGCGCAAGCGTAGTTCTTGGCATTGGATAGCATTGCTAAAGCAGAGTTCTCGTCTGGGGCAGAACGAATTCTGTCTAGTTCAGATGAGAGGTACTCGAGGTGTTGATAGAGATAATCGGATGAATCTTTGCAGTATGACTTGTAGGAGCATGCATGTGACATGTGGTCTATCAGTGTCTCGAGCTCTCTGGCTATAGAGGTGACAGCAAGGGTCGTTACTCGGCTGAAGGGCGATGCATCTGTTGTGGCAGGCTGATCGATGATCTTGGAATCGTGTAACCAAGCTTCAGTACGATCATAATGTTTCAAGAGATCACTGAGGAGGTTACGGAGGCGGCCTAGTCTATCGAACCCAACGGACAGTGCCCTGAGCATGGCTGGTTTGAATGACTCATCCTCTAGCAGCTCGTCCACATGGTGCTTCCAGCGTACATCCAGATCCCTTTCTGCCTCGGCATCGTCCATGATTGATAGCTCTGGAGGAAGCCCTGCTTCGATAGGGAATGTCGCAAGTATGCGCTTGGCGAAGGAATGGATAGTGGAGATTACCGCTTCGTCGAGTTCTCCCAGCACACTGGCGCTAATAGTGCCTTTCCTCACGCTCTCCTCAAAGCTTGTTCGTACCCTTTCACGCAATTCATTGGCTGCAGCATCGGTGAAGGTGATAGCAGCAATACTGGATATCCTGGCTTTCCCGCTAGCTACCAAGGCGACTATGCGCCCTACCATGCTGGAGGTCTTTCCTGTCCCAGCTCCAGCACTGACAAATAAAGTGTTGTCCAGGTCAGTAACGATGTCTGCGCGACTTTGTTCATCAGGTAGAAGTGTCACAGGCCTTGGTGGGTCTAACCTCGAGAGAATGTCCTCATCGTTGTTGACTAATTTTTCCATTAATCCACTTCTCCTCGTGAATCCACTTCTGGCTCGGCCAGTTCCGTATAGGGACTCATGCGAGGGTCAGATCGTTTCAAGAGCCAGTGTTTATCCCTATCCAAAGGACATACTTTGTCGAAATAACAGTTCTCGCAGTTCTTGAACGATCCTTTCCACAACGGGTTTCCTGGATGGCCTGGAAAGATACCATCTGATATAGCTCTAACTATTTGTCCTATAATCTTGTAGAACTTTTCTAAGGTTGAGTCGTTGATGTCAATAGAAATGGTCCTAAAGGCTTCACGTTCAGAGACAAACCAATAGCGAGCTTCAACCTTTTTATTACTCTGAAATATACCTTTTGCAGCCAAAGCATAAATGGGCAGCTGCAGCTTGGTTCCCTTTGCCAGAGGGTCTTGATCCAGTTGCTTGTACTCATCATTTGCCTTTCCGGTTTTATAATCTGTAACCAGTAAAGTTTCACTTCTCCGGTCTATACGATCGATCATACCCTTGAAACGTACCGTTGTTCCATCGTCAAGCTCTATAGCTAATGGCAAGTATCCATTCATTCCAAATGCTTGTTCAACAGCTATGGGCTCGACTATAGAGTCTTTCTCGTAGAATTGCTTTAACTCTCGAAGAATTCTGGTGCGTTCTACATGCCAAAATAGAGGTTTTCCAAGCAATCCCTTTCTTTCATATTCATTAAATATATCATTAGCTATTTGTTCTAATCTTGTAAAAGATCGAGGCTCATTGTTGATGATAGTGCTAATATATTTAGCTAATATTTCATGGATAAGCTTTCCTCTATCCATAGGCGAAATAGTGGCTATTTCTTCCGGGGAAACAACTGGTTGTATATTCAATATGTAAGAGAATAGGTACTGCCGTGGGCAAGTAGCATAAGCTTCCAAGGTTGTGGGTGAAAGGATACGAACAAGGGAAGATGCTAAGGAGTAAGCTTTTCCTACGTATCCATCGAAACGGCTGAAGGAAGAGGAAGCTCTTTCATTCTCTAGCTCAGCGCTGCGACTCAGATCCGGTCTTTCTCTCAACAAGCGACAGGTCAGCAGGGGGCGACCTGTTAGTCTGTACCTCCAGAGCAAGGCCATGTCATAATCGCCAAGGGTTGCTGGCATCGTCGTAGTCACCAGTGCAGAGTAGGAGGGCACTTCCTCGATCGAACAGCTACCCTCTTCCCTAGCTGTTTTTGTGACCACAGTTCCTTCCGGCTCAGGACTGAGCTTGGTAGCGATCGAGTTGTCTCCCCTCCCGGCTGTTTCCACACCAATACCCTCGGGCACACCAATACCCTCGGGCACACCAATACCCTCGGGCACACCAATACCCTCGGGCACACCTGGGTCCGGGGAATCCCCTCTCGTTTCCTTGGTCGTCTTTCCTAGCCGTGCTGTATTGCTCATGGGTCTGGATGCCAAACCGCACAGATCGGTAGTGGAGATGAGAGAGGTCGTCTTTCCATCTCTTTCCCTGTTTGTGCAGTTGGAAGAGGCAATTTTTATAAGCCATCTTGATGCTGATAGAGGTGCAGATTTCAGGAAACTGGATCGAGGGTAGTAGAGGTGCAAGTAATCCTGGGCTGCACTGAGTGCATCAATTAGATGGAGTTCTTCCTCCCTTACTTGTTGGCTTCTCGTAGGCAGTTCTCCATTGGTTGCCGCTCGCTCCTTCTCGGAGAGTATGGGATCATCAGCGGTGGAACTCGGCAAGGAGCCTTCGGCCATGCCTACAATATGCACGCAACGATAACTAAGTCCTTGTGCTAATGATATAGGTGCCAGCAATATACCTTCTCCGAATCGTCCTGTTGGACCTTGGTTGGACGAGGAGAGCTCTTCTGCTAGAGCGTTCCGGAAAGAGTTGAGATCACAGTAGGTGGAGATATTGTCCAATGTCCCCAAGGATTCGATGGTTCGTTTGACTTTCGCCAGGGAGTCGCTCACCAAGGAATCGCTTTTCGACGAGCAAAGAGGGTGCTGTACGAATCGCTTCAAGTCGTCACCTGGAATGACGCCAGAGCCGCTACCGGAGAGCTCACCTGGAATGACGCTAGAGCCAGCATCGGGGATGACACCCAGGAACTTATCCAGTAACTGTATGGCCCATGCTGAGTAGGCTCTCCAGCTGTTGGATCGGGGTAGTTTGGTAGCAGTGCGTAGTTCGGCCATGAGCTTGGCCAGTTGAGTAGCTATTTGGGCATCCGAGTGGGACGTCGTCTTGAATGCTTCTCTGTTCGTAGCTTTCGAGGCGTACTCTTCGAGGCGCTCTATCCATTGATCGAACCCCTGCACTATTCCAGCTGCAGCGGTGACCCGATCTAAATATGCTGGAGGAACAGGTGCAAGTCGCAAATTGCTTACTGAAGGAGCACTGTTGAGCCACCTCAATACCTCTTCCCGTCCCCATCTGCTGTCCACTAAGCCTAGAAGTCCTATTATCCAACTGCCTGGTACGGTTTCATCCAGTTTTGTGGACTTTGATCCGTGATAAGGAATTCCTGCTGCCTCTAGGTGCTGGCTCAGTGTCAATGGATAGTACATGCTGAAAAGGCCCCGGCTCGGATAAAATATGGCCTGTTGGAAAAGGGGAATCCCTCTTTCAGCTAGCTCGACTATCTGCCTGACGACAACCTCAGCTTCAAGGTCGGACTCCCCGCAGATGCTGATCTTGATGTCGCTACCTGCTACAGCTTCTTCTAGAGAGGGTTGCCTTTCTTCGATCGTATCGGCTTCATCAGTCAAATAGCTGAGGAATGAAGCAGCTTGAGCACATCGTTTCGTTGTTCGTGGCCGATAGAGGACTATGTCTCCTAGTTCCTCCAAGCTTGGTGCCCGAACTTGGATCTCTTTGATAGCTCGATGGAATATGTCTTCTTCGTCGTAGAAGACCTCAGCGAGGTCGGTGTAGATCTGGTCGTGCAGGTAAACCAGGTCTTTTCCTTTTCTGCTTGCTTCAGCGAGGCTAGATCGTGCTGAAGGGCTGAGGTGTCTTATTGCAGAGACCGCACGAGCCACTGCCCTTATAGTTGCAGAGTTGGAAGCAAGAGCCGAGAAGTATCCTTCATCTGCGGAAAGAGCTGTCTTGATCATCTCCAACTTGGCCGCACCATTCAGAGGATGCTTACCCATCGAGGAGAGGAAGGGTTGGGCAATTGTTTTGGCAAGGTCCTCCAAGGTCATGAACCTCACTGCGACCATGGTTTCCTCCGCTGTTCCTTGGAGCACGGTCATTTTTCTGCGTAGAGCGAAGCCGACGTACTCCGATGGAACTACCACGGTAACTGCCCTCAAGGGATCTCCCCCTTTATGTTGGGCTATCTTTTCGCGCAATGTCCTTTCGTCCGCCTCAAGCCCTTCTCTGCCCATGCCTTAATAGTAGGCCTGAGGTATGTCAGTCCACCTCGACCAAGTGTCGCACCATGAGATCTAGTGGGAACTACGCCTGGACAACTTTGCTCGTATGAGATAAACAAGTAGGGAAGCCGCCTAGATAAGTGCCTGTGAGTTGATGAACATGACCGTCACGAAAACTCAGCTATCAGCTGATCCATTGATCGCCAACCCTTCCAGCAGCAGGTCAAGAGCCGAATCTGCGATGTGCCGGCTGTTGTGCATAGATCCAAACCGTAGAGCGGTTAGCCCAGATGAAGCCCATAGGCTCTTCAGTAGCTCCATGCTGTTATCGGCTCTTAGGTGCTTGCTCTCCTATGTCATACTCCCCGTTGTCACTCCCGTCCTAGGTGTTGCTGCCAGCGTAGGTCCTTATATAGGCATACCGGTGGCATTAGTGGCTCTTGTGTTCGATATCAAGGGAGTTAGACGATTCTGGTTGGCCAACCATCGGTGGAAATGGTCAATGACTGTACTTTATGCTGCCGTCATAGCTATGGTACTTGGGCTCCTCATTGGTAGTATATACAGTCTGTTCTCGTGAGCTCGGAAGAAAGCAGTTCTAACTCGTATGGATGATTGCAGATCGGTAATCTGATGTGCGTACTCCTAACTTGTCGTCCAAGACCTGCACCGTGATCGCAAATTGTCTTGAAAAGCAGTTACCATGGTCTGGAAATGGCTACTAACTACCATAGGGATACTCCGTTGGCTTCCAATCGGTGGTCCACAACGGCTAGCTCATTGATAGCTTCGATCACCGCTCTTGTCTCTGCCATGGGTTTTGCTCTGGCTATCCGCCAAGCAATTGTCAAACCAGGTTTGTTGACTGCTTTTTTCTTCATGGTAGGAATTGGGTTTGCCTTTTTCTTGGCTGTAGCTATTCAAGAATGGCGTAGTCAGATGCATCGAAAATCAATGGGTTTCATAGACCATCCCGCTCAGGTGCCACAAGCAAAGGTCGTAGAGGAGTCCGTGCCGCAACTGATCCCAGAACAGCAAGAACAGGCACCATAAGTACAGCAAACAGACCTACTACGGAAGCTCCTAGAAGGAAACCAGCTATGACATCTCCCGGATAGTGAGCCCCCACGTATACACGGGCAAAACACAACGCTAACCCTACGATCAGTGAGATGATACCAAGACGTTTGCTCGCCAACCACAGTCCTACGGTTACCGCCCCAGCCATGGTGGCATGATCGCTGGGGAAGGCGAAGTCGTGTACTCGAGGAACGAGGACTTCGACATGGTGCAGGACATAGTATGGACGTCTTTCCGCTGCTGCATGGTTGACCAGTTGCCCTAGCCCGAGGGCAACCACTGCCCCTCCAGCAGCCCATACGACTTTTGCCACAGCCCGTACCGGGTCATTGGCGCTGCGTGCATTCCACCAGCCAATCACTAGCAAGATTACAAAGAAGACAATTCCTAGCCAATAAGCAAAGGGGGTCATGAACCAATGAATGAACGATGAATGCACTGCCCATTGGTTCACATCAAGGTAAGCATGGGTATTCCATGACTTAAGCGAATGAAATAAACTGCTCATGGTCGCTCCTATTCCTCGTTGCCTTCATCGATGTTTGTAGCTTGCCACTGCAAGCCGTATCTTCTTTGTGCATGTCTACGATTGGACGGACTGGATGAACTGACCCAATAATGGGCAGTATTCTTTCGATGGGACCCTCGCCTGTGCCTGCCGCTGGGCTGACTAAATACACTTGTTCTATCTATCTCGGCTCCTTCCCAATTGGAGTACCTGTTATGTAGGCTCTGCCAAATGACTGCTTTTGTGCCTACTCGTACCCAAACAACCAAAGAGGCGAGGAACAAGCAAAGAAGTACAGCAGCTGGTACAGGGGGCGACCAGCCGCCCTTCACACTTTCCAGAAAGTCGAGGGGTCCCGCTGTTCCCACCATGAATCTTCGCAGTGTTCCTCCGTAAGCGGCTAGTTGTCCTATGGCTAATGCTCCCAAGATAAGCGGTAGCACTATACTAGTCCAAGCCCTTGTTGGTTTTGGCTTCGGCGATTTCGAGAAGGACGAAGTTGCTGCTGCTAACAGAGGAATGCCCACATATAGTGGTAGACCGTCACGACCTTGCCAGACTATCCCGTCAATATGGGCTCTGGATGTACTCAGCACTGCAGGTAACAAGATGGATAGGGTGATCACCAAGACCAGTGCTATGCCTTGTCGTTGTTTCCGTGCGACGGTAGCTACTGTCAGAGCAGCTGCAACTGCGAGAGCCAAGCAGACGTACCAGATGATGTAGGTGATCCCAGGAGCTTTGGTCCATAGGTCTCCAAACGTACCGACTGCTTCAGCGAGATAGGCACTGCTCCGGGAGAGCGCTATCTGAAAGATGCGGAATGTGCCGAGATTGGAAGGTACGGGCAAGCCAACAGGCGCAACTTGCAAGCTACCTGCCCAGATGATCCATGCAGTTGCCAGGAGGGCGCATGCCACTACTACCGATGCACCAACTTTGACATATGGTTTGCGTAGGAGCATTCTGCGTTCGGTCGGTGAGGTGAGAACGAGTATCGTCACTCCTATGATGAGCACCCATAGAGGAGATAGTCCCCTGATCAAACAGAGTAATGATGCAGAACCTACTAAAGTGATCACTAGACCTGGAGGAGGATTGCTCCTGTGCTCTACTCCGAGAACTATAGCAGCAGTCCAGCAGGTAATGGCCAGTGCAATCTCCAATCCGCTCGGATTGACGATCGAGGCAGTGTACAAGACCATTGGGCTCATTGCTAGAGCAACTCCCCCAATCAGCATTGGATTCGTCGACCACCGGATAACGCAGGCAAAGCTCAATGCAACTACTGCAGCAGCCAGGAAGGCGCTGAGTAGACGCATCAAGTACAACCCAGCGGTCGAGTTGATTGCCTTGGCTGGTAGACCAACTATTGCATAGTACAAAGGAGGGTATCGCCCAACATAAGTGGGGGCAGCTACTACCTTACCATTGGCTACAAGTTCCGGGGCACATCCGGCAGGGATAACGGGGTGATCAGCATAGCAGCTCGTAATATTCTCGAGTACGGCCTGAGCATATGTATAGGGCACCTTTACTATGCGAAAGGCTGCTGGCTCGGAACGATCTGCTTTCCCTAACCATTCTCCTCTGGCCACAGCAGCTGCCTTTACTACTTGGACTGGCTCATCTGGCCCAGAGAACAATGGAGTAGCCAACGACCAGATACTCATGATAACCACCAGTAAGCCAAAGAAAATTATCCAGCTTCTCCAGAAACCAGGAGGATTGTTCGGGGGGAGCTCACCTTGTTCGAATGCGTCTTTCCCTGTTCGAAGAGATACAGAAGAGGTAGGAGAAAGAAGCATCGATACAACTCTAAGCAATATTTACGTTAGCTGGTGGCACCAAGAGATTTTGGAACTTTACTGGAACAAACAAGAATTTTTAGTAAGAAAGACCGTTGTTCTTTACTCAGGAAGCGTTTCCCTGAGCCTCTTGCCTTGCCTCACGCCGTTCCTTGGCTTTGGAGCGGTGGAGCGATTTCTTGGCCTCCTCTTCGATGGCAGCGGCAACTCGTTCGCGTAGACCCTCTGGCACGGTCTCTTGGCAATGGTTAGCTATGACTTGACGCAACTCTTCCTCGAAGTCGTACACCCTTAGACAAGGCGGACAGGCATCAAGGTGCTTCTTGATCTGCACCCGCTTGTCCTCCGTCAATGCACCATCCATGAAGTAATAAAGGCGATGGATTGCATCGTCGCACTCACTGACCGGTTCTTCGAAGGCATCTTTGGATTTCATGTTTGAGAAACCCTGTCGCTCAAGATCGTACTGTTCACTGCCTTTTCATTCCCACTTCCGTCATCACTGACCGTACTGTCGCTAGCAAGCAGTCCTCTTGCCACACCGTAGTCATGCAACGCTTTTTGCAGCGCTCTTCTTCCCCGATGGATTCTGCTCATGACCGTGCCTATGGGAACATGGGTTATGTCAGATATCTCTTTATAGGAGAACCCCTCTACATCTGCTAGCAAAACGGCTATTCTGAACGGTTCCGGCAATGACTCGATGGCTTGTTTCACTTCGTAATCGGTTATGTGTTCAAGAACCTCTTCTTCTGCGCTCCTTCCTCCGGGGAGAACCCCCAGCTTGTCAATTCTCTTGAAGAGATAGAGATCCTCGATGTCTTCTAGGTCGGCCTTCTCTGGTCGGCGTTTACCTGCCCGATAAGAGTTGATGAAGGAGTTGGTCATGATCTTGTATAGCCAAGCACGCAAGTTGGTACCCTCTTCGAAGCTTGCGAATCCTCGATATGCTTTCAGGTAGGTCTCTTGCACCAGATCCTCTGCATCCGACGGGTTGCGTGTCATTCGCAAGGCAGCTGTATACAATGCCTGCATATGCGGCATAGCTAGCTCTACGAACTTCTCTTGTTCGGCCATACATGCACCCTACCGAGCCCGAGTTGCTTGAGAGCAGCTCAGGCAAGTAACCAAGCTCTTTTACCGTGTGGCCGTAGTGTGCGGATACGACAGTGTATACGCATGAACGACCGCACAAAAATGATACACCCTTGTGCCATGATGGCTTTGTGGAGCTTGAAGGAAAGATCCAGGGGATCGTGTCCGATGGGCGTTCTGATGAAGAGTTCTTTGCACGGCTCTTGGCGAGATGCGCATTTCCGCCACCGGGCACAGAGATCAACTGTGCGGTTTCAGGAGGGGCCGATTCCCTGGCTCTATTGGCTTTGGCGGTTAGAGCTGGATGTCGTCCTACCGCCATCCATGTAGACCATGGTTTGCGAGAAGGCTCTGAGCGGGAAGCCCAAGTTGTGGAAAGGGCAGCGAAACAGTTGGGTGCAAAGTTTCGTTCAGAGAGGATAGATCTGTGCCCTGGGCCTAATCTGGAAGCACGTGCCAGGGCAGCCCGTTATGCGGTACTTCCCAAGGATGTAGCTACAGGTCATACCGCTGACGATCAAGCCGAGACAGTTTTGTTGAACTTGTTGAGAGGTTCTGGCTTGGATGGGCTGGTGGGCATGAGGGCAGGATTTCGTCATCCAATCCTAGGGCTACGGCGGTACGAAACTGAGGAGGTGTGCAGGAGGTACGGGTTTCTACCCTTGCATGACCCTTCGAATGACGACCCGGCGTTCCTGAGGAACAGAGTGAGGCATCAACTACTGCCGCTTTGTTCCGAAATTGCCAAACGAGACGTGGTTCCTCTTTTGGCGCGTCAAGCAGCGCTGCTGGCAGAGGATGCCGATCTATTGAATGATTTGGCCAAGGAGGTGGATGCAACCGATGTAAAAATGCTCCGAACGGTATCAGATACTCTGGCTAGACGAGCTCTCCGTATTTGGATAAGACAGGAGGCCGGTTATCCACCATCGGCGGCAGCAGTCGATAGGGTATTGAAAGTCGCACAGGGTAAAGCAAGAGGGACTGATTTGAAGGGATCCTTGCATATTCATCGATCCAAGGGAAGGCTCAAGTTGCAGAAGTGAGGTATGCACTTATACCTATTCCATGGCTAAAGCCAAGGCTAAGAGCGGATCAAAATTGTTGACTAACAGTTGTGTATATTTTATAAGTCATAGTATAATATGTATATAGTCTTTCTAGTTCCATCAATACGACGTACAAGAACACGCTCTACACCTTGGGGACCCTGTGCTGTTGAGAGAAGCAAGGATATATCGAACCAACAGAGCAGGATACTGGGATCAAAAATCTGTTGTGGAGGAACGGTAGGTCTCAACCTAGTAGTGTCTATATTGGTCAGAGCGCTATGAGGGCTCCTTATAGAGCAGATGCGGAGGGTGCAGATGAGCGTGAGGGAAAGCGCACCTATGCTTGGTCATGAGCGGGTGGGTGTCGGCGAGGATCCCTACCTCGGTGAGGTAGTGGTGACCGAAGAGATGTTGTCCCGGCGGGTCAAAGAGCTTGGACAGCAGATCTCTAGGGACTATGCAGACAAGGTGCCACTCCTTGTAGGAGTGTTGAAAGGTGCCTTTGTATTTTTGGCCGATCTTTCTCGGTCGATCGATATACCCTTCGAGATAGACTTCATGGCCGTTTCCTCTTATGGTACTGCAACCAAGAGCAGTGGGGTTGTTCGCATAGCCAAAGACCTCGATCAAGACTTGACTGGCCGTCATGTAGTAGTTGTGGAGGATGTGGTAGACAGCGGACTTACCTTAGCCTATCTACGACGTAGCTTGATGGCCCGTAATCCTGCCAGCCTGGAGGTTTGCTCTTTGCTGGTGAAAGAAGGTCAACAAAAGGACGGGCCTCACCTAGCCTATGTCGGGTTCAACATACCCCCTGGTTTTGTGGTTGGTTATGGATTGGACGCTGGTGAGCGTTACAGAGGATTGAAGAACATCCAGCTCTACATGGACTATCTGTAAGCGCAGTGGACATCGACCTCGATCGGGCAGCAAGAGCAATTAGAGAGCTACTCCTAGCCGTCGGGGAGGATCCAGCTCGAGAAGGATTGCTCGCTACTCCAGCCCGAGTGGCTTCGATGTTTGCCGAGTTGCTGGAGGGAACGCATGATGATCCAGGTCGGCACCTTACCGTTACCTTTGCCGCAGATCACGACGAGATGGTCATGGTCAAGGACATACCCTTCGCTTCTTTGTGCGAACACCATCTGGTCCCATTCATCGGCAAGGCCCATCTGGCCTACATACCAAGTGCAGATGGACGTATCACTGGTCTTTCCAAACTAGCCAGGCTGGTAGAGGGATATGCCCGTAGGCTTCAAGTTCAAGAACGTCTGACCACTCAGATAGCCGATACCATTGAGCGAGTACTGGAGCCACGGGGTGTGCTATGCGTACTGGAGGCAGAGCATTTGTGTATGTCCATGAGAGGGGTGAAGAAACCGGGCACAGTAACGGTTACTTCCGCTGTCCGTGGTCTGTTCCGAAGCGATCCCCGTACCCGTTTTGAAGCTATGCAGTTCATACACGGGCGATACCCAGCAGTGTGAGCTGTCGTTAGAGACCATTACATCCAAGTTGCATAGGAAAAAGCTGGCAACGTAGTTACGTGGGAGCGGCATCTCGTTGGTCTCTTCTGTTCTGGTGAGCCTCCTCGCCATCACGGACGGGGGTTGCGGTCGCCACTCGTTCAATATATCTCTCGATGTTCTCATGCAACGGATGCAAGTTTTGAAGCTATGCTCGTGTTTGTGGAACCGCTGGTTATGGGCATCTTGAATGTGACTCCGGATTCGTTCTCCGATGGAGGGAAGTTCTTCGATTACGACAAAGCCATAGCTCGTGGATTGGAGATGATCGAGCAAGGAGCTGACATAGTTGATGTAGGTGGAGAATCGAGTAGACCAGGGGCGGCTAGAGTTCCCGAGGAAGAGGAACTCCGTCGAGTGCTGCCTGTAGTTAGAGAATTGTCCCCTTTGGTCAGGGTCTCGATAGATACGGTGAAACCCGCAGTAGCTGAAGCAGCAATTGAGGCAGGCGCTACCTTGCTCAATGATATCTCTGCTTCACTAGAGAAAGTAGCAGCAGCAAATGGCGTTGGTTGGGTAGCCGTGCATATGCAGGGAGAACCCGCCACCATGCAAAGGAACCCTCACTATGAAGATGTGGTCAGAGATGTCCGTACGTTTCTTGAAGAAAGAGCGGAAGCAGGAGAGCGAGCAGGCGTACGAGAGATATGGGTAGATCCTGGCATTGGTTTTGGAAAGACCGTAGCTCATAACCTGAATCTTCTTGCTCATTTGGATGCACTAGTAGACACAGGCTTTCCAGTTCTTGTTGGTACCTCTAGGAAAAGCTTTCTTGGAGCAGTCCTCGCCGATTCCTCAGGCAATCCGGCACCGATCCCTGAGCGTTTCGAGGCTTCTCTAGCTACAGCAGTATGGGCTATGGCTACTGGGGCATCCATGGTGCGAGTTCATGATGTAAAGGCTACTGTGCAGGCTGCAATTCTCTGTAAGAGCATGGCCGGAGCTCAGGTATAGCCGTAGATACTCTTTAGGTAGTGTGTTGACTCGGGCATGAAGAAACTTCAGGGCGAGAGAAGGTTGCTAGTTGGATGAAGATCCCATGTGGTTCTGTGCTTTTCGATAGATGCCAATAGGACAAGAGGTGAGGGATACGGTGAAGAGCAAGTGGGCTACTGGCATACAACCCCGTAACTTCATATGGGTGATCAAGGACTCTCTGGCTGTGAGTGAACGGCCAGGAGGAACAGTCATGAGTCATAGGCGGGTTCGAAGGACAGAGGAGATCTTGTGGCTGAAGGGACAAGGATTCAACCTGGTGGTCTCGTTGATGGACTCACCCTACAATCTTCATGCCTATGACGAGCATCAACTTTCTTGGCTGCACTTCCCTTTGAATTCATTGCGAGCAGCTAGAAGCAGTTTGGATGAGATCTATAAGAGTCTTGACAATGCCATAAGAGGTAAAGATAGAGTCTTGATGCATGAAGATGCACTGTCCGACCAAGTTATGGGTGTGGTGGGGGCCTATCTCATATGGTCGAGACGGCTCGTGGATGCTGCTCAAGCCATCGTAGTCGTTGAGCAACTGCTCAAGCATCAGCTTGGTCCAGTTGGGCGTGAGATAATCACGACAACTGCAGAGGAGCTCAACTGAGTCATGAACGATGTGATCGAGTTACGCGGCTTGATTGCAATGGGTCGACATGGCTGTCTTGCCTTTGAACGTGAGAACCTACAACCTTTCCAGGTGGATCTGGATGTAGAGGCGGATCTCAGCGCTGCTGTCGACGGTGACGACCTTGCTCTCACAGTCGACTACGGAGTAGTGGCCAAGACGGTGGAACACGTCATCTCTTCGACCAGCTATGCTCTATTGGAGCGTTTGGCTGAGGTCATTGCTAGAGAGGTTCTCCAAATCGGAAGGGTACAGTCTGTCACGGTTTCCTTGCACAAGCTTCGTCCACCTATTGAAGTCCCTTTGGACTCTGCAGGAGTGCGCATAACTCGTCGAGCAGCTCCAAGTTGGATTAGTGGGGATGATGAAGAGGAATAGGGCTTTTCTCGGGCTTGGATCCAATCAAGGAGACAGACTTTCCTATCTTCTGGATGCCATCTCAGCACTTCCTGACCTCAAGGCGGTTTCTCCTATTTACGAGACGGAACCATTGGACTGTCCCCCTGGTCAACAACCTTACTTGAATGCTGTTGCCGAGCTATGGACTTGTTTGAGTCCTCGCGCTCTATTGGAGCTAGGCCAATCCATAGAGAGGCATGCTATGCGCATACGTACAGTACGTAACGGCCCACGTACTATTGATGTCGACATACTGCTTGTAGGGGATCAAGCTGTGTCCGAGGTCGACTTGGTCGTTCCGCATCCACGCATGTGGGAGAGGAGGTTTGTTCTGGAACCGATGGCGGCCGTCGCTCCTGATCTGGTTGATGTCGACCTCTTGAGGCATTCGAGAGGATCGGTCAGAGTTGTTGCCGTTTTGAGCAGGAGCCTTTTCACTAGATAAGGCGAACTTTCTCTAAATTATTAGTACGAGTTATTATTAGTACGAGTTATTATTAGTACGAGTTGCCAGTAGAACTTCAGTCTCTAAGCCTAGGCCTTCAGCGGCGGACCAATCTTGCTAGAGAGACTTGCAGCTGCAAACTTTGTCTTTCTCGACAGCTACCCGAGGGCTGCCAGTATGGATGCCATGATGCGTTTGGTGAAAGTTGGATGTGGACCTCCTCTCCCCTACGGACGGGACATTCTTGCCTCGAAAGTGGTAAACTCCTAAGTAACAAAGCGACGGCACCTCCTAGTGGGGGCTGGAACGTGAGGAGCAGAGCTTATGGCAGCTACAGTACGACTCGTGGGAGCGGGTCGTGCAGGATCTTCATTAGCGGCAGCACTATCTCAGGTAGGTTGGGAAGTGGAGCCAATCTTGAGAAGGGGGGACGATCTCCGTAAAGCCGCGGATGGCGTTGATGTAGTATTCATTGCTACCGATGATCTGAGTATTCCAACTGTTGCTGCGGAGATCGAGCCAGTTCCCTCTACGGTGGTGGCTCACTTATCTGGTGCGTTAGGACTGGACGTCCTCCTTCCTCATCTCCGTCGTGCTTCCATGCATCCCTTGGTTCCTCTTCCCGATCCAACTACAGGTGCAGCAAGGCTCCTTAGCGGTGCACCCTTTGCCGTCAGCGGTGATGAGTTCATTGCTTTGGTGGTGAACTCTCTCGGTGGTCGTATCGTAGAAGTAGCTGAAGATCATAGAGTGTTGTACCATGCAGCAGCATGCATCGCTGCGAACCATTTGGTTGCTCTTCTAGGTCAGGTGGAAAGGGTAGCAAAGCTAGCGGGTTTGCAGCTCGAAGATTTCTTGGATCTCTCCAGGATGGCTATTGAGGATGTAGCCAGACTCGGTCCAGCGGCTGCGCTGACAGGCCCTGCCGCTCGTAAGGACTGGGCCACCATCAACAAGCACCGTGAAGCCCTCCCCCCATCAGAACTGCTATCCTACAATGCCCTTGTAGATCTGGCTGTAGCTCTGAGTACTGCCCACGAAGGGGAAGCTCGATGAGGACGGAGTATGCACAAGTCGTGCACAAGGTAACTGAGATGTCCAATCTCATGAGCACAGTTCGCGCTTCCGGTAGGTCTGTAGGATTTGTGCCGACCATGGGCAGTTTGCATGCAGGTCATCTATCTCTTGTATCCAGGGCGCGGAATGAGTGCGACTTGGTAGCGGTGAGCGTATTCGTCAACCCATTGCAATTCGACTCGCCATCTGATCTTGCTGCTTATCCACGAGACCCGGATGGAGATACGAAGGTGGCTTTCGATGCTGGAGCTCATGTAGTGTTCATGCCCAGTGAAAAGGAGATGTACCCGGTCGAACCACTTACTGTAGTACGGGTTGGTGGTATCTCTGAACAGTTCGAGGGATCTTTCCGCCCTGGACATTTCGATGGCGTAGCTACAGTAGTGACGAAATTGCTAGCTATTGTAGGGCCTTGCAAAGCCTACTTTGGCGAGAAGGATTTCCAGCAGCTGGTTCTGGTAAAGCGATTGGTCAAAGATCTCTCCTTCCCCGTGGAGGTAGTCGGATGTGAAACCGTGCGGGAAGCAGATGGGTTGGCCTTGTCCAGTCGCAATGCATTGTTGGATCCTGAGGACCGTAGAGCTGCTCCAATCCTGTACAAGGCTTTGAGGGCTGGAGTCGAGGAAATAGCCAAAGGAAACCGGTCTCCAGTGGAAGTACGCGACGTCATGGTTGCAGTGGTGAGCGAAGAAAAAAGAGCACTGCTCGACTACGCCGATGTGGTAGATCCCACTACTTTCGTCGTTCCAAAGGTTATCTCTGGTGAGGAACGACTTGTTATTGCAGCTCGTTTCGGGGCTGTGCGGTTGATTGACAATATGTCTGCTAGTAAAGGAATTGGAGGAGGATTCGACTAAATGAGACGCCGGATGATGAAGTCCAAGATCCACAGGGCCACCGTTACAGGTGCAGATCTCAACTATGTGGGTTCTATCAGTATAGATGCCAATTTGATGAGATTGGCTGATATAAGAGAGTACGAACAGGTAGCTGTATTGGACATCGACAATGGCGCGCGGTTTGAGACCTACGCTATTACCGGAGCTGATGGAGAGATATGTCTTAATGGAGCTGCGGCGCGTTTGGTGCAAGTAGGAGATAAAGTCATCTTGTTGACTTATGCAGACTATGAAGAAAACGAACTCGATGGTTTTGTGCCTACCATTATCCACGTAGACGAAGCCAACAGGTGGATAGGCAACATGGCTAGCACCAACCCCATGCTTACATCGTCTCGCATCGCCTCTGTCCCCAAGCAATACTAAGCGACAGGAAACAGCCTTGGATCTTGGACAACTCGGCCAATCGAAGATAACTATCAGCATGGCAACGAGCGTCCAATCTTCAGGTGGGGGAGAGCGTCAACCTGATTTTACTTCTTCACCTGCTCGATCTCGTTGAAACTTGCGGAGGATGTTGATCTATGCTGTTAGCCATTGATGTGGGCAATACCCAAACCGTAGTTGGGTTGCTGGAAAGCCCTGGTGACAATGCTCGTAGTGAAGGTTACAGTGAAACGAACGCCAACAACGAAGGTCGTGTGAGGGGAATTGTAAAGCACTGGAGAGTAGCTACTGTAGCAGACAGAACGGCAGATGAGTATGGTTTGCTCCTTTTCGACTTGCTCAGGCTAGCTGAGTTGGATATGGGTGTCGTTACGGGTCTGGCGGTTGCCTCTTCAGTACCCCAGGCCAGTGCTGCGTTGAAGGAATCCGCGAGACGCTACTTTGCTAAGCTGCCTTTTGTAGTGATTCAACCAGGTGTACGAAGTGGTATCCCTATATTATATGATAATCCTAAGGAGGTAGGTGCAGATAGAGTTGCCAATGCAGTAGCTGCCTATGACCTGTACGGAGGGCCAACTATTGTTGTTGACCTAGGAACAGCAACTACCTTCGATGCCATCTCCGCCAAAGGAGAGTACCTGGGAGGGGCGATAACGCCTGGAGTAGATATAAGTTTGGATGCCTTGTTCGAGCATGCTGCTGCTTTGCGTAGGGTTGAGTTGGTTCTGCCTCGTAACGTAGTAGGCCGCTCGACAGTGGAGTCCATCCAATCAGGAGTACTATTTGGCTTTGCCGGGCTGGTGGATGCTATTTGTCGTCGAATGGAACAGGAAGTAGGCAAGGCTACCGTCCTAGCGACCGGGGGCCTCTCCGAGCTCTTGGTTCCTCTGTCGGAACGCATCCAGTATCGTGAACCGTGGCTTACTCTCCACGGTTTGCGCTTGGTATTTGAACGTAATGTAAGCCGATAAGTGAAGAGGTGAGCAGCTACTTGACTGATGTTCAAGGTGCGGAGTCAATACCTTACAGATTTGAACGCACTCATGCAGCTTTGGAGATAAGCCAGCTTTTTGGTGAAGTACAACCTGGAGAAAGCACGGGGCATACAGTGTCGGTTGCAGGTCGAGTAATGCTGCTCAGAGTACAAGGGAAAGTAGCCTTTGCCAAGTTGGTCGACTCCTCCGGTTCGATTCAGCTATTTGTTCAGCATGGTGTAACAGATGGTTTCGAGCGCTTTTGCAAACTGTCCCTAGGGGATTGGATTGGGGCCCGGGGAGAGGTAATGCGCACTCGTCGTGGTGAACTCTCCATCAAAGTAGTTGATTTCGTGGTATTGGCCAAAGCCGAAGCGTCCTTTGGAGACAAATGGAAGGGGATATCCGATCCTGACATCCGTTGGCGACAACGGGAGGTTGATCTCTGGTCCAGTAAAACCTCTAGGAACACGTTGTTCAAGAGGTTCGAGATGGAGAGATTGACCAGACAGTGGCTGTTCGATCAGGGTTTTGTAGAGGTGGAGACTCCTATATTGCATCAGGTGGCTGGTGGTGCTCTAGCCAAGCCATTTGTTACCCATCACAATGCTCTAGGAGAAGACCTTTATCTGCGCATTGCACCAGAACTGTATCTGAAAAGGCTTGTGGTAGGTGGCTTCGAAAAGGTATTCGAGATAGGCAGAGTCTTTCGCAACGAAGGGCTATCGCCAAGGCATAACCCGGAGTTCACCATGCTCGAACTGTATGAGGCCTATGCGGATTACACAGATATGATGTCGCTGACTGAAGAGTTGATAGCTTACCTTTCCATTCAGTTGTCTGATGGACCAGTTGTCTCCTACCAAGGGAGGGAACTCAAGCTCGCTCCTCCCTGGCGACGGGTGACTCTCTTGGAACTGGTGGAAGAGAAGCTGGGTTCTGCAGTGGATCTTTCCATGCCGCTGGAGGAATTGCGTTCGTTGTCCAGAAAGGCAGGGGTAAGAGTGGAGGAATGGTGGGGACCAGGAAAGATTGTCCTGGAGATCTACGAACAACTCATCGAGTCCGAACTGTGGGGACCAGTGTTCGTATGCGACTACCCTGAAGAAGTATCCCCATTGGCTCGTGCGCACAGGAGCAAGCCAGCGATGACCGAACGTTTCGAAGCCATAGTAGCTGGTAGAGAACTTGCCAATGCCTTCTCGGAACTTGGCGATCCCATCGAGCAACGCAAACGATTCGAACGGCAACTGTCAATGCGTGCTCGAGGGGACGAGGAAGCGATGAGCATGGACGAGAGCTACATACGTGCTCTCGAACACGGTCTTCCTCCCACAGCTGGACTGGGCATAGGAATGGATCGTTTAGCCATGTTGCTAACCGATACCTCCAACATACGTGAGGTCATAGCATTTCCGACCCTGCGCAAGACTCCAGATTGACCAAACGCCACCCACAGGCCCTGGCTTATATCCATGAGGAGGATGTCAGCCCTGTAACTATACTCGATAGCAGCTCAAAGGCCTGCTTCGATCGGAGATCAGATTCCTGCCCACTTTATCTGTGCTAGTCGCTGTTCCAAGGGGAGAAGGAGTGAGTGCCATATACCCGTGGCAAATGCCAGGCCAATAGCGATCATTGCTAGACCGGACAGAATCTCTATCTTGTGGTTGTGACGACGGAGCCATGCCAACGAGACTCGAGCACGGGCGAATCCAACCGATATGGCCAAGAAGGGAATTCCCATTCCCAAAGCATAAATAGCGAGTAGGAATGCTCCTAGTACTGCTGTACGCGATGCAGCAGCAAGGGTCAGTACCGTGGCGAGGATTGGACCAATGCAAGGTACCCATCCGAAAGCAAAAGCCATTCCGAGGAGGATTCCTCCTTTTGGTCCCGAGGGGATCTTGGCCATATTGAACCTTGCTTCCCTTGAGACCATAGGTAGACGAAGCAGTCCTATCATGGCAATACCCATTATGATGATGGCTACTCCTGCGACTTTGAGTAGCTCTGGCAGGGAACGCAGCACTACTCCTCCTATTGCCGCAGAGGTGAGACCCATCAAGGTAAACACCACAGTAAATCCGGTGACAAACAACGCTCCTGCTCGGAAGGCTCTTTTACGAGCTTCTCCTTTGCTGAGCTCATCCATGGGTAGAGCTGCTACGTAGCATATATAGCCTGGTATCAAAGGAAGGGTACATGGAGTAGTGAAAGATATGACCCCAGCGAGCAGGGATGCAAAGGGGAGGAATAGGGTGCTCATGACCTTCCTCCTGGATGGAATTTATCGTTAGTAGTAGAAATGAGCTGTTTCTCCGTGATCAGACGATGCATCACGGTACTCATCGTTCCAGGCCCTACTGCTCCTATGAGATGAGCCAGGACTGTCCCGTTAGAGGAGATGACGAAGGTTTCCGGCACTCCTGACACGCCATAAGCAATTGCTGTTCGTTCTCCTGGATCGGTCACGTTGGGATAGGTGACGTCATGTGCTTTCATGTACGAACGTGCAGCCGAAGCAGTATCTGCATAGACTATGCCTACCATCCTCACCCCTTTGGTGGACCACTGTCGGTAGAAGTTCTCCAGGTAGTTCGTCTCGATTTGGCAGTCCACGCACCAAGGTGCCCAAAAGTTGATTACTTCTAGATGGCCTTCATTGGAGACCGAGGATACGGTGCCTCCATATACATCAGGTAGGTTGAAGGCAGGTGCTTTCTTGCCCAGTAGAGCAGAGTAACTCACTGCCGATGGATTGTGGCCTAGTCGATGAGCGAAGCTGAAGGTTAGGATGACCAGAAACAAGGTTACTATGACTACTACCGTCCAGCGGATGGGATGGTTCTTGCTACGAGCTCTAGGCATCTTTCGACCGACCACTTTCACTGCTGTAGCCGATTACTATTTGCCCTAAATTGTGATCGCAGAGCGAAGAAGGCGGCATGAAATCTCCGAGAACTCCTTGAGCAGCAAGTACGTTCCAACTAATGACTTAAGTGTAGCTCGGTCCCCAGTTCTTCAGAGATATACTACCTTAAATCCAAAGGATTCAAGCTAAGGCTGCTATTTTCAGGCATTCTAAAAAATTATTGTCTTGGTTGTTATTGCTGGTAGTACTGGCAATAGCTTTAGCCTTTGGCGTGCATTCATCCACTCGTCCCTCTGGTCTCCATGCGGAGATGGTCTCCATCGCCTCAGGCCTGCGCTGTCCTGTATGCGAAGATCTCTCCGTAGCTCGCTCCGATGCGCCGGAGGCAGTGGGGATGCGCAAGGAGATACTGGCGCGACTGCGAGAGGGGGAGAGCGCCTCAGAGATTCGTGCTTACTTCGTTAGTCGGTACGGGAAGTTCATACTGCTCAGTCCTCCTAGACGAGGAGTTGCTCTCTGGATATGGATTTTGCCGGTGGTAGGAGTTGTTGCCGCGGTTGGAGGTGTGTTCACAGTAGTGGCAGTGCGTAGAAAGGCTGCATTTAGCAAAAGGGATGGTATGGCGGTATCGATGGAAGAGCTGGAGAAGATAGCCGCGCAACTACCTCGCATGAAGGGTACCCAGCTCAGTAAGCCGAGCGAGTCCTCCGACCCTGATCACGAACCTTATAGAACCTTATAGCAGCTGAGCTGGTCAGCTGTAGTCGAGCAATGCTTCACTCAGAGCGAGATGAGCGGTGAGCTCGTATTGGTTAGAGGTCGTGAGTGGAAGCGCATCGAGCATGGAACGAGCTAGCTGATCGAGTGCTTCTCCAAGTTGGTCCGTAGGAGCTTTAGCTGCTGCCTCTGATGCTTTATCCACGTAGTAACGACCCATTGCCATCGCGGCATCCAATGCTGGTGAAGATGCCACCAATGCCCGTGCCTCGTTCACCTCGGCCTGGTTGAGAGGACGTCCTAGAAGGGAACGGAGCGGCGGCCCTGTTTCCTTATCAGCGAGAGCTGCAAGGACAGGAAGTGTATAAACACCTTCTGCAAGGTCTTGTCCAGGGGGTTTGCCGAGCTGATCCTCGGTGCCCACGATATCCAATACGTCGTCTCTGATCTGGAATCCCATCCCGAAGTACTTGCCGAACAGGGTCAACGACTCTACGTACTGATCTTCCAGTTTAGCTGTCAAAGCTCCAATTCGGCAGGAGGTAGCCATCAAGGAAGCTGTTTTGTAGGCAATGGTGTTCAAGTAGCCTTCTATGCTACGCGTAGGCTTGAAGGTGGAACGGACCTCACTCATCTGTCCCTGACAGAGATGTCCGAGAGTAATGGCTAATAGCTCTGCTATCTCCGATCCCAGGCGGGCAGCTATCTCAGCAGAGCGTGCTAGTAGATAGTCTCCAGCGACTATGGCTACCAAATTTCCCCACCTGGCGTTGACGCTCTCTACGTTGCGGCGGGCACTTGCTTCGTCCATTACATCGTCATGGTAGAGGGAGCCCAGATGAACTAGCTCTACGGCTACAGCTCCCTCCAGATCGTCCGCTGTTGCCGAAGTGTTTCCCAAGGTGGCAGCAGCTAGAGCAAGCATGGGACGCAGGCGTTTCCCGCCAGCAGCAATCAAGTGAGTAGTCACCTCTTCGAAGAATGGAGAGAGGTTGTCATCGTCATCATAGTGGCCCAAAGGAGCTGGCATGACTGACTCGCGTAAGCGAAGCTCCAGACGGGCTAGGTCTTCTTTCAGATAAGGAAGGTCGAGAAGTGCTTTGATATTCACTACTAAGCAAGATAGGCGAAGTTGCCGATAATGTGACAATGAAGGTGTTGACGACGTTATCTCTGCTGGTAGAAGAGGTCGAATAGGTCACTTCTATAACTCTATTGTTTGCTCGCAACCAACTTGTTTGTCGATTGAATGAGTGAGGAGAGCGGATTGAATGGGTGAAGAGAGCGGCTCTCGGGACCAAGAGCAGTAGTGGGGATTCAACGGATAGGGCGTGGATGTGAAGATGTTCGGTAAAGTGATATTCCTCCTGCATACTTCTATCACAAAGCGTCACGCCCCAAGAGATTCACAGCGAGAGATTCAAGGTATGGATGTGAAGATGCTCGGTGGCGGCTAGAGTTGAAGGTGAGGAGAACAACTGCAAGGTGTAGTTGTGGTCATGCCGACTAAGAGGTGTGATCACCGGGTAAACTTATTAGTGTTGGTGTAGAGCCGTCGAGGGAGGCGGTCTGTTGTTTGAACGATTTACAGATCGAGCGAGAAGGGTCTTGGTGCTGGCTCAAGAAGAGGCGCGCCTGCTGAACCATAGTTTCATTGGAACAGAACATATCCTTCTGGGCCTGATCCATGAAGGAGAAGGTATAGCTGCCAAGGCTTTGGAGTCGCTTGGGATATCTCTTGAGGCAGTACGGGAGAAGGTAGAGGAGACAATTGGACCGGCCAGTACTCCGCCTAGTGGTTCTCCGCCCTTTACTCCTAGGGCCAAGAAAGTGCTCGAGCTCTCCTTGAGAGAGGCGTTGCAACTCGGCCACAACTACATAGGCACAGAGCACATGTTGCTGGGGCTAGTACGTGAAGGCGAAGGAGTTGCTGCTCAGGTGCTGGTCAGCTTGGGTGCTGACCTAGGCAGAGTGCGTGCGCAAGTAATTCAACTCCTCTCTGGCTATCAGGGGAAGGAAGCAGTAGGGGCTGGTCCTGGTTCGTCGGGATCGGATCTTCCTGCTAGCTCTCCTGTCTTGGAACAGTTCGGACGCAGCCTGACCAATCTCGCTAGAGAAGGAAAGCTAGATCCGGTCGTGGGTCGTGAACGCGAGATAGAACGAGTCATGCAGGTGCTGTCTCGGCGTACGAAGAACAACCCGGTGCTCATAGGCGAGCCTGGGGTTGGGAAAACAGCCATAGTTGAGGGACTTGCCCAGCGAATAGTTGCCAATGACGTGCCGGACACTTTGAAGGGGAAGCAACTTTACACGTTGGATCTTGGGGCTCTCGTAGCCGGTAGCCGTTATAGAGGAGATTTCGAGGAACGGCTCAAGAAGGTCTTGAAGGAGATCCGGACTCGAGGAGACATCGTCCTGTTCATAGACGAGTTGCATACCTTGGTGGGCGCTGGTGCTGCCGAAGGTGCGATCGACGCAGCTTCGATACTGAAACCGATGCTGGCCAGAGGTGAGTTGCAAACCATAGGGGCGACTACCTTGGATGAGTACCGTAAGCACCTGGAGAAGGATGCTGCTCTGGAAAGGCGCTTTCAACCCATCAAGGTAGAGGAGCCATCATTAGCGCATACCATCGAGATACTTAAAGGTTTGCGGGATCGCTACGAGAAGCATCATACTGTGACGATCACGGATCAAGCTTTGGTGGCTGCTGCTAATCTAGCTGATCGCTATATATCCGATCGTTTCCTGCCCGATAAGGCTATCGACTTGATAGATGAAGCAGGAAGTCGTTTGCGTATTCGTCGAATGGGCAGGCCGGAAGAGTATAAGCAGTTAGAGGCCGATTTGGCTCGGTTGGAGAAGGAGAAAGAGACTGCTATCAAGCGTGAGGCTTGGGACCAGGCCAAGAAGATCTCCGAGCGTCAGAAAGAGAAGTTGGAACGCAAAGCGGAGATGGAGGCTGAGTGGAGAGCCACGGGAGCTGATCTGTTCGACGTGGTGGATGAGGATGTAATTGCTGAGGTATTGGCCAACTGGACAGGCATACCCGTTTACAAGCTCACCGAGGAAGAGACGGCCAAACTTTTGCGTATGGAGGAGGAGCTACACAAGCGAGTTGTTGGCCAAGATGAGGCTATAACCGCTCTCTCCAAGGCTATAAGACGTACTCGTGCCGGGCTCAAGGATCCCAAGAGGCCAAGTGGCTCCTTCATTTTCCTAGGACCTACAGGTGTGGGGAAGACCGAGCTGGCCAAAGCACTTGCCGCTCTACTGTTCGATGACGAGGATGCCCTCATACAGCTGGACATGAGCGAATACATGGAGAAGCATACGGTTTCTAGGCTGGTTGGCTCCCCTCCAGGTTATGTTGGTTACGAAGAGGGTGGGCAGCTTACAGAGTCAGTACGTCGCAGGCCTTTCTCAGTGGTACTCTTCGACGAGATAGAGAAGGCACACCCGGACGTATTCAATGCGCTCCTGCAAATACTGGAGGATGGGCGCCTCACTGATGCTCAAGGACGCTCAGTAGACTTCAAGAATACCGTCTTGATCATGACCTCTAATCTAGGAACGGCTGATTTGCGCAAAGCAGCCGTGGGGTTTGCTAAATCATCCGAGGCCGTTTCTCATGAGAGAATGAAGGCCAAGGTCCATGAGTCATTGAAGCAACACTTCCGTCCAGAGTTCCTGAACAGGATAGATGAGGTGATTGTCTTCCACGAACTCTCCAAGGAAGAGGTCATGCAGATCGTGGATCTGATGATGAAGCGAGTAGTGGATCAGCTGGAAAGTCAAGGCATAGGGCTGCAAATGACGGAGGCAGCCAAAGCCTTTGTAGCTGATCGAGGTTACGATCCGACCTTGGGGGCACGGCCTTTGCGTAGGGCTATCCAGCAATTGATAGAAGATCCGCTTTCTGAGCGAATTCTCTGGAAGGAGCTGAGGATAGGGGACACAGTAGTGATCGACTCTGATGGGACAGAGATCATCTTCAGAACGGCTGACTCCATTCCTCCATCACCAATAGAACTGGCTGGTACAGGTTCCAGCTCTTCTCCCCCGAGGGATTGACTAGAACCCCGAGGGATTGACTAGAACTTCGTCTCCTGATCACTACCTCGAACTATTGCAGTCGAATAACGAATAAGTTGTGAGAGGGTGTCAGGGCGGCCTTGCTGTGACCCAATCCACTGATACACCCGTGGCGTACCATGCAGGTGTGAGCAAGATCAAGAGAACCTACAGGTGCAGTGAGTGTGGGGCAGAGTACCATCGGTGGGCTGGTCGGTGCACGAGTTGTGATGCGTGGAACACAGTGGAGGAATCGACGGAGGGCCTTTCCACCACTCTTTGGTATGGCTCCCCTACTTGGTATAGCTCGCCTGCTCTCTTTAGAGGCGATGAAAACTCTTGGGGACAAGAGTTGAGTGGAACCACTTGGCAGTCGAACCATGATGTCATGGGAGTGGAGACCTCTATCGGGGTGAGTGGAGCGCTTGCCATGCCCATGAGTCAGGTAGATCCAGTTGGTGCAGTCCCCCGTCCTGTAGGGGTGGATGAGCTCGATAGGGTGTTACAGGGTGGGCTCGTCCCTGGATCGGTGACGCTCTTTGCTGGCGAACCTGGAATTGGTAAGTCGACCCTTGTCTTGCAAGCTCTTTTGTCCATAGCGCGTCAGGGCAGGAGAGTACTTTTGTTCTCGGCAGAGGAGTCAGCACAACAGGTGCGTGCCAGAGCAGAGAGGTTGGGGGATCAATCGGATGAACTTTTTATCATGGCCGGGGCAAATATAGAGTCGTTGTTGCCAGCCGTTGAAAGAGTGAGGCCCGAAGTTGTTGCTGTGGACTCCATACAAACTGTATTCCATCAAGGGAGCAGCTCTTTGCCTGGCAGCACAACTCAAGTAAGGGACTGCACCGTTCGGCTCATAGCGTTGGCCAAGAGCAGCGGTATTGCGGTGATGGTAGTTAGCCACGTGACCAAGGATGGTTTAATTGCTGGTCCTAGACTTCTGGAGCATCTGGTTGACACTGTGGTCATGTTCGAGGGCGAACGTTATCACGCGCTGAGGATGTTGAGAACGCTCAAGCATAGATTTGGATCGACAGGAGAGGTGGGACTGTTCGAGATGGAGGAGTGTGGGCTGAGAGCCATGCCAGATCCCAGCAGTATGCTTCTAGCTGATCGTATCTCTGGGTTTCCTGGTGGTGTGGTCACTGTGCTCCTGGAGGGGACTAGGCCGCTTTTAGTGGAGGTACAGGCGTTGGTATCCCCTAGAGGAGATGGGGACAGTGGTCGCCTAGCTGTGCAGGGCATAGATGCAAAAAGACTGGCTATGGTAGTAGCCGTGTTGGAGAGCAGGATGGGGATTGGTTTCGGTAACACAGCTATCTTTGCATCGGCCGTGGGAGGGGTTACGGTCAAAGAGCCTGCAGCTGATCTAGCCTTGGCCCTGGCTCTTGTTGCAGCCAGGCTGGACAGTCCAGTTTCTCCCACGACCGTAATCTTTGGCGAGGTGGGCCTTGCTGGTGAAATACGTCGAGTGCCTCGAATGCCTCAACGATTGGCCGAAGCCTTCAAGCTAGGTTTCAGGGAAGCAATTGTTCCATACCCAGCTCAAGAAATTCCCTCCGGTATGAAGATCGTGAAGGTGGAGACAATTTCCGATGCTGTTGCCTATGTTGCCAGTAGCTCTAGGAACTGTAGTTCCAGTACCTCTAGGAGTGAGGCCAGTTCTAGTTGAGTTGCCCTTGCCCTACGGTGGCTGAGGATAGCGTGACCGAGGAGCCTTACTTGCTTCCGCTTTGGATAACGCTTAGGTCTTTGTGGAACGGCTCAAGTTCTGTCACTAACGCCATCTCTTTACCAAGATGGTAACGGTGATCGAAGCAGCTGTATGATACCAGGTGCGAGGCGATGAACATCGTTGGGCGCATTGCAAGATAACATTTGTCCGTGGCCGAGCGATTAGCACCCGCCATGCGAGAGGCGCTTTCAATGGTTGCGCCAGGCAGACCCCTCAGGGAGGGGTTGGATCGTATTCTTCAGGCCAAGATGGGAGCGATCATCGTTGTTGGAGATGATCCTGATGTTTTGGCTATCTGTTCCGGTGGGTTTCTTCTGGATGCGGAGTTCTCTCCCCAACGAATGTACGAACTAGCCAAGATGGATGGTGCAATTATCTTGGATAAGGACATAAGGCGAATTGCTCGTGCCAATGTACATCTAGTCCCGAATCCTTCAGTGCCTACTCACGAAACCGGCACTCGTCATCGAACCGCAGAGAGAGTAGCTAGATCGCTGGATGTACCGGTCATCTCTGTATCCGAGGCTATGGGGTCTATTTCGGTATACCGGAATGACCAAAAGCAAGTACTGCATACTATTTCGTGGTTGATAGATCGTACCAGTCAAGCTCTTCAAACCTTGCAACGTTTCAAGCAACGTCTTGACAGTGTGACCAGCACATTGTCGACAGTAGAGGTGGAAGATCTCGTAACAGTGCGAGATGTAGTCACTGTGCTTCAGCGAGCCGAGATGGTCATGCGCATAGCTAGTGAGGTTGATGGATTTCTAGTTGAGTTAGGGGAAGACGGTCGTTTGTTCGCGTTGCAGTTGGATGAACTAGTTGAGGGTGTGGAGCAGGATAAACGGTTGGTCATGCGAGACTACCTCTATGATGACAATGCAGACTCCCTTCAAGAGGCTATCGATGAACTCTCCAGGTTGTCGATAGAAGATCTACTGGACTTGAAGCAGGTTATCCGTATCTTGCGCCTCCCTCAGGAGCTGAGTGATTTGGATGCTAACCTGGAACCTCGTGGATATAGGTTGTTGCTTAGACTTCCTCGTTTTCCTGAAAGCGTGATCGAGCACATCGTGAAGAAATTTGGCACTTTGCAGCACGTGATGCGAGCCTCCATCTCCGAGCTTGAAGAGGTTGGGGGAGTTGGGCAAGCCAGAGCTAAGTCGGTGAAAGACGGCTTGGCCCGGTTGACAGAGGCAAGCATCTTGGAGCGCTACGATTAATAAGTGATAAAGGCGAAGACGGTGAGCACCGGACTCTCGTCTTCGGGATAATCTTGGATCGCTACGAGTGAACGAGGCGAACACGAGCCTAGTCCTTCAGAGCTGAGAGAGTCTCAGCATTAAGCGATGAGCGGATATCTGGAGATGCAGTTAGAACATATGGCGCATGGTTGCGCATTTGACTTGGGCATGCACTGTGACATCTTGAGCTACCCTATAAATAAGGGATTTTATATTTTAGTCTGTCATGGACTTGAGCAGTCTAAGGTTGGTGTGAGGAGTGAGGCGTGTTCGACGTAGGTGACAAGGTCGTTTATCCACACCATGGAGCAGCAGTTGTGGAACGGCGTGAAGAGCGGGAGGTATTTGGCCAGCGAAGAGAGTACTTGGTGCTCAAACTGGCCTATGGAGATCTCACGTTGATGGTTCCCGCTGACAATGTTGAAGAAGTTGGCTTGCGAGAGGTCATCAACGATGAGGAGGTAGAGGAGGTTTTCGCCGTTCTCCGAAAGAAGGAGGCGCGAATGCCTACCAACTGGTCTCGTAGATACAAGAATCATGTTGAGAAACTCAAGTCTGGCGATATCTATCAGGTAGCTGAAGTGGTGCGCAATCTCTCTATTCGAGATAGGGACAAAGGGCTCTCAGCTGGGGAGAAGCGTATGCTGACTCGAGCACGCCAAATTTTGGTGTCTGAGCTCACCTTTGCTATAGGGGTGAGTGAGAGCGAGGCGGAGCAGAAGCTCAACGATGCTCTACCTTGAGGTCGCAGCTGCAACTTTCTCAGGTTTGCTCAGGGAGGGTTGCCGAAAGGCAAAGATAATCTTGAAACCAGAACTTGAAATAACGACCTAATACTCTTTGTGAAAGTTTATTTTCTAGTTCTTATTTTTTCTTATTTTGGCCAATGATGAGATTGGCTGATGATGAGAGGGCGGCTATCCGGTAATCCCGAAACTGCGGACGGTTCATTTGCCAACTTCTATCAGATGGTCAATACGATTATGAAGGTACTCCTGGTGACGGAGCAATTCGTTGGATGAGCTCAAGAGAATGATTTGAGAAAGTTGGATTGAACTTGGGACGTCAGATCTGGGCTATCGTCGTGGGCGCTGGTAGTGGGGCTCGATTCGGTCAACCTAAGCAGTTCTTGCAGCTAGGTGGTTTGCCTTTGATCGTCAGATCGGTGAGAGCAGCTCGTAGCGTAGCTTCAAGGGTAGTTGTCGTTCTTCCTGAGTGGGGCGTGGACTACAGTTGCGAGGCAGATGTAGTAGTAGCGGGGGGCGCTACACGTTCTGCTTCTGTAAGAGCTGGTCTTTCCGTAGTTCCAGAGGATGTCGATATCGTGTTGGTGCACGACGCTGCTAGACCTTTGGCCTCCCCTGCATTGTTCCGAATGGTTGCCAAAGCAGTAGAGGATGGGGCACCTGCAGCTGTTCCTGGAGTACCGGTAGCGGATACTTTGAAGCGGGTTGACGGTGATGCCTCTGCTTGGTTCGATGCTAAGCAGCCCAAGCAGCTCAAGCAGCCCAATAGGTACGTGGAAGTAGTCGAGACCCTCGATCGAGATGGTCTGGTAGCTATTCAGACGCCGCAAGCATTTCGAGCAAATCTTCTGCGGCAAGCGCATGAAATAGGAGGAGATGCCAGTGACGATGCTGTCTTGCTGGAAAGAGCGGGAGTTGCTGTAGCTGTCGTCCCCGGTGACCCGAAGAATATCAAAATTACTTTTCCGGATGATCTACTGGTGGCAGAGGTCCTTCTTTCGACCATGGACCTCTCTACTCCCGCTACCCATCCTGCGGAGTCCTTGACCACTCCTGCTGGGTCCTCCGTTCCGCAGGCTCCTGGTTCTTCGGCATTGTTCAGAACCGGTATTGGCTTCGATGTCCATCGTCTGATCGAAGATCCTGACCGTAAATTGGTCTTGGGTGGCATAGCAATAGACTCTTCTTTGGCTCTTGTAGGCCATAGCGATGCTGATGTAATTGCTCATGCTGCAATAGATGCACTACTGGGTGCAGCTGGTCTTGGGGACATAGGGATGCACTTTCCTGACAATGACGAACAATTCAACGGAGCAGATAGTATGGAAATGCTCTCATATGTAGTATCCATGGTCAAGGAAACGGGATGGTCCGTATCCAATCTGGACTGCACGGTGATTGCAGAACGACCTAAGCTGGCCGAGTATCGTCGATCAATACAAGAGCGCATGTCGGTTGTCGTCGGGAGCCCTGTATCCATCAAAGCTACGAGGATGGAAGGTCTGGGGCCCATAGGTCAGGGAGATGGGGTAGCTACTCTAGCAGTTGCCACTCTGGAGCGTTCTCGTCATCTCCAAGGGAAGATCTAGGAGAATGAAAGATGAAGGGACGGCATCACTCCCTGCCGGATCACAAACTCGCAATCCCTACCAAACCCACAAATCCCAATCCAGCTGCAGTTAATCACAGCTCCTCTCGCTCCACTTCTTGGAGACGTCAGCGTTCACCTACCGATAAAAATGTACGATCATCGAATAACTTGTTAGGAGGGGAGCAAGTCGAGGGCAAGAGAGCGGTTATCGAGCTGTTGAACAGCCGCTGGAGGAGGGTCGATAGGCTTTATCTAGTAGAGAAATCTTTTCGCCCTGCAGAGCTGCAGGCTATTGTCGCTCTGGCAGATGACAGAGGCATAAAGCCGATCTTCCTGTCGTCATCCGATCTTGCAGCCCTGGCAAGAACCACTGCCCCCCAGGGGGTGGTGGCAATGGCTGAACCGGTAACTCCCGTCTCACTGGGTGATCTCTGTGCTTCAGCCACCAAGGATGCGCCTAGCCAACCAGGTCTGATCGTTGTCTTGGATGGTCTTACTGATCCAGGGAATTTAGGGTCTTTAATTCGCAGTACGGAGTGCGCAGGTGGTACTGGGATGGTACTTCCTCGTCGCCGTGGGGTTCATCTTACGCCTGCTGCAGTGAAGGCGGCAGCTGGAGCAGTGGAGTACCTCCCTATCTCGGTTGTTCCAGGCATCCCTGCATGCCTGTCTGAGCTGCATGAACGAGGTGTGTGGTCCATCTGCCTTGCCCCAGGGAGTAAAGAGGTATTGACCGAACTTCCCATCCTCACTGAACCACTAGCTATAGTACTAGGGTCGGAAGGGAACGGAGTATCTCGCCTAGCCATGGAGAGGTGCGATGTCGTCGCCTCTATCCCCCAGTCAGGTAAAATTTCTTCGCTCAATGTCGCTGTTGCAGCAGCAGCAGCTCTGTATCTTATCCGCTATATACGTGCTAGCTAGGATCAGTGGGAAAAGAGATGCCAGCCGGCAAAGATCCAACCAGCCACCATGATCCATCTGAAGATTCTCCATTGTACGAGGAACCGTCCTAGATCTCCTAGGTGGGGCAGGTTTCCTCTACTCGAGCGCCCGATAATTTCCAGCACTGCGATGGAGATACCAACAATAGCCCAGAAGGCGAATCCAACGGCAATATTGGATCCTACAACTACAGCCTCTACAGACATGACTCTTTCCATTATGATTCCATATGATTTGTTTTAAATGAGTTCTAAATGACCAGGTATCCTGCTCCACTGCTCAGCCATACCAGGAACAGCAGCGCATGAAACGGCCTATAGGCTTGTGATAGAGCACTTATGGTTAAGTGATTTTGATGTGGCGGGGTCAACAAGGCCAAGATTTCCCAAGTTACTACGATTACAAAGATGGCTATCCAAGGAGCCACGGTGATCAGCAGCTCTCTTTTGCTAAGTGCCGGAGAGGGCCAATGTGGCTCTCTGCCACCTCTAGTGCCACAGAAGAACCATGCAGCAGCTTGTTGCCTACGTTGACGAGGTACCGTAACTAGCAGTACCAAGAAGATCAAGGCTGGGAAGGCATAGGTGAACCGTGCCGGCCAGGTCGATCTGTGGTATGCACTAGCAAAGCCAGCATAGGCCATGGCCACGATGACGATTGTTACGCGCTGAGCGTAGGCTTTCCAGGGAAGTGGACTATGATGGTTGCACACATCTCTCGCCTATCACGCTTTTTGGGAAATGGCAACGCGCTTGGTCATATTCAAAGCAACAGCCGGTTACACCGCCTGTACGGCAATGAGGAGAATATTGACAGGAAAGTTAAGTTCAGCCGCTAATCTACCGACTAAGTGCATTATTCACATTGGTGTCATTGTTGATCAGTTGAAGGGAAGGTCATGATCGTCAAGACGAACGAGGATGACAGGACAAGAGACAGGCCGCAGTCTCCCGTCATCTACCGGTGTGCTAGGTGTGGTGCATTGGTTCACCCCTCTTCCGGTACCTCTGGTGCAACGACTGCCTGGTGCATGGGCTGCAAGAGATATGTGGAAGTTGTGGAGGATGGCCCTGGAAGACGAGGAATTGGCTAGTTCAGTGCTTTGACGGTAGGAATTCCATCCGAAACGCTGTTCCCTCTATGCATTGGCGCATTAGGATTGGTCTGTACTTCCAGCAGCAAACCAGGAGGATAGCCACAGAGATATAGGAGGATCCGCCATGTCCAATAATGCGCCTAATGGCAGTATAGGTGAGGCCAGTTCGATTGAGCCTTCCGTGAAGAAAAGAAGCGACAGCAATGAGGGAGGCTCTTTACGTGGAGATGGAATGATCGATGGGCCCCTCTCCCAGGATGAACTGCATGCAATGCATGCCTGGTGGCGAGCGGCTAATTACTTAGCACTCGGACAGACCTATCTAATGGACAATCCTCTTCTGGAAGAGCCTTTGTTACCTGAACACATAAAGCCTACTTTGTTAGGGCATTGGGGGTCAGCTCCAGGGCTCAACTTCATCTATGTCCATCTCAATCGCATCATCTCCAAGGGCGATCTGGACATGATCTATATTGCTGGTCCAGGTCACTGTGGACACTCCATGATCGCTGGAGCTTATCTGGACGGCACCTATAGCGAGGTGTACCCGAGTATCAGCATGAACCGAGAAGGGCTACGTAAGTTATTTCGCCAATTCTCCTTTCCTAGGGGGGTGCCCAGCCATGTTGCCCCTGAGACCCCTGGTTCTATCCATGAAGGAGGAGAACTCGGCTACAGCATACTGCATGCCTTTGGAGCTGCTTTCGACAACCCGGATCTCATAGTGGCTGCTATCGTGAGCGATGGGGAATCCGAGACAGGTCCACTAGCTGCTAGTTGGCATTCCAACAAATTCCTCGATCCTGTGCGAGATGGTGCAGTGCTTCCCATACTTCATCTCAACGGCTACAAAATTGCTCTTCCTACGGTTCTTGCTCGTATCGATCAGTCCGAGCTGGAAGAGCTTCTGCGTGGGTATGGGTGGGATCCTGTCACGGTAGCAGGTGACGATCCTGTGATCATGCATCAGCAAATGGCAGCGGCACTGGACCACTCCTTGGAGCGAATTCAAGCGATCCAAAGACAAGCTCGCAGCAGTAGCAGTGCCAAGGTAGATCGTCCACGTTGGCCCATGATCGTCCTTCGGTCACCGGCTGGATGGACAGCGCCGAAGATGGTTGGGGGACTGCCTGCTGAAGGTACTTGGCGATGCCATCTCACCCCTCTAGAGAATCCCCGTACCGATCCTGAACAGCTAGAGCAGCTCATTGATTGGTTCAAGAGCTACAAGCCAGAGGAGTTGTTCGATTCGGAAGGGGCTCCTGTGGCGGAGATTCGGGGACTTGCTCCCAAGGGCACTAGGCGGATGAGCGCCAATCCCCATGCCAATGGGGGAATATTGACCAAGGATCTGGTTCTTCCTGACATCATTTCCTATGCAGTTCCAGTTGAGCATCCTGGGTCGGCAGATGCTGAGGCTACGCGAGTGTTGAGTGCTTGGCTTCGTGATGTGATGGTGGCTAATCCAGATCGTTTTCGAGTTTTTGGTCCCGATGAAACCTCTTCCAATCGGCTCATGCACCTCTTCGATGTCACCAACCATGAATTCATGGGTCAGATTCTTCCCACAGATGAATTCATTGCTCCTGATGGACGAGTCATGGATGTGCTCAGTGAACATCTTTGCCAAGGTTGGTTGGAGGGCTATCTGCTAACCGGTCGGCATGGTTTGCTCAACACCTATGAGGCCTTTGCTCATGTAGTCGATTCGATGTTCAACCAGCATGCCAAATGGATCACGAAGTGCAAGGAGATTCCCTGGCGTCGCCCCATTCCCTCTCTCAACTACCTACTTACCTCGCATGTGTGGCGTCAGGATCACAATGGCTTTACTCATCAAGACCCTGGGTTCCTCGACATCATGGTGAACAAGAAGGCATCGGTAATTCGCGTCTATCTTCCTCCGGATGCCAACTGCTTGCTATCGGTGGCTCAGCACTGCCTGAGCTCTCGTGATTATGTAAATGCAATTGTGGCAGATAAGCAAGCGGCTCCTGTATGGCTGGACATAGAGTCTGCTATGCGCCATTGCCAGAGTGGAATTGGTATCTGGGAGTGGGCCAGTAGCGATCAAGGTGGAGAACCGGACGTTGTGATGGCTTGCGCAGGCGATGTGCCTACTCTGGAGACACTGGCAGCGGTGGACATCCTGTTGCAGCGCTTCGAGAACCTCAAGATCAGAGTCATCAACGTAGTTGACCTCATGGTTCTGCAAGCACCCGGAGAGCATCCGCATGCACTGTCCGACCGTGATTTCGATGCTTTGTTCACCAAGGACAAGCCTGTCATATTTGCTTTCCATGGCTACCCTTGGCTGATCCACCGACTTACCTATCGCCGAACCAACCACGACAATATTCATGTCCGCGGCTACAAAGAGGAGGGAAGCGTGACGACTCCTCTGGATATGGCTGTGGCCAATGAGATAGACCGATTTCATTTAGTCGCTGATGTGGTGGAGAGGGTCCCTTTGTTGGAGCCATATGCTGCTTACACCAAGCAGTGGGTCCGTGACAAGCTAGCCGAACATGAACGTTACATAGTTGCCCACGGAGAGGACCTTCCCGAAGTACGTTCCTGGCGTTGGCCCAACAGAACCGTAAGTTCGAAGTAGGAGGTTCCTTAGCGGCATGGGGCAAAGCATGAGCCCTTTGGCGCACCACTTGGATGTCAGGATAACCCATGTCTTTCTAGTAGCTTTGCTTTCCTCGTTTGTCGTGGTAGAGCTCATCTGGTGGTTCGTTTGGCGCGAAGGCTCGCGGCTATCGTCTCCTCTCCAACCTAAGACCTGGTGGCAAAGGTTTGATGCTGGTTCTCTTGGTCGAACTGTATTGCAGGCAGGATTTGGCCTACTCTGGCTGGCAGACGGTCTCCTCCAGGCGCAGGCCTCTATGCCCCATGAGTTCGTTCCTATGGTGCTACAGCCAGCCTTTGTTGGTCAACCAGCTTGGGTGGCCAACTTGGGTAGGTTCGCCATGAACCTTTGGAGTACCCATGCGGTCACCGTTGACTCTTTTACTGTTTTCACTCAGTTAGCCATAGGCTTGGGCATTCTACTTGGGGGAGACAGCATATTGGGGCGGATAGCACTCTTTTCCTCTGTTGTCTGGGGAATCGTTGTTTGGGTCTTTGGCGAGGGGTTCGGAGGTGTCTTCAGACAGGGGGCCACATGGCTCGATGGTGCACCAGGAGCAGTACTCGTCTACATAGCAGCAGCTCTCCTGTTACTCACCCTACCACCGCCGCGTTGGGACGACAGGGTAGTTGGTAGGTGGGTGCTGAGAGGTGTTGGAGTGACCATGGTTCTCTCCGGTCTGCTACAAGCGCTTCCCCAAGAAGGATTTTGGCACGGAAATAGCCTTGTGAAGGTATTCACCAGTGCTGCAAGCAATCACCAACCTCGATTCCTATCTGCTCCGATAGTTTCAGTGGCAGATCTGGCTAAGGCAGATCCGTGGATAGTGAACTTGGTAAGCGTAATTATCCCCATTGTGGTCGGCTTCTTGCTGCTCTATTGGCGCTTTTCTCACTTAGCTGTGGTCACAGCCTCCCTATGGCTATTTGCTACCTGGTGGTTTGGCATGGATTTTGGAGTGATAGGAGGTAGTGGTACCGATCCAAATATTGCGCTACCTGTAGGAGTGTTTTTATTCGTAGGGTGGATTGGTTGGAGACAGTCTCTTGCTCGGTCAGAGGGTTTGCCTCTCAGAGCAGCAGCAGAGGAACGAGTAGCTGGCTTCAGGGGGGAGGAAAGGGCATCTAGCCGCTTACTTTGGTTGCTGCGGCACCCAGTTCGTACCTGGCTCACAGCTGCTATGGCAGGAGCAGCTCTATGGAGCGCTGTAGCAGTGATTGACTCACTTTCGAAAGTTGCTCGTTTCTAACCCGAAGTTCCCCCTACGCGGGTAGCCCTCACCCTCGTGACCAGGGCCTTCGGATCTTCGGAGCAGGACGTCATGACTACGGGTAGCCCACACGGTGCGAGACGCCGAGGAGCTCGAATGCCCGGCGCTGGAGCGGGGTCGGCGTGGTGATGAGGGTGAAGCCATCGAGCTCGGCGTCAGTCGGCGCGATCTGGTTGGCGCAGATGGTGCCGAGATCCGCGAGAGTTGTGTGCGCAGTTGTGTGC
>JAMDDE010000005.1:0-5484 GCA_023489235.1 Actinomycetota bacterium
GGGCTTGCGGGGCACATCTTGGTCAATCTCTTTTCATGGTCTCTGCCTCTCGGCGCACAATGGGTTCCGACGAGAAGAGATAGACTTTTAGCTGGTCATCCAAGTGGGGTATGCGACGACGCAACCACTCCAGGAGCATGCAGGCATGCTCCATTTCTTCATTCATATTGTGCAGTAAAACAGATTTGAGCTCAGGGTCATGACAAGCATCAGCTCGTTGGCGATACCAATCTATGGCTTCGAACTCTTCTACCAAGGAGATCATGGCGCGATGCTCGTCTATAGTTTCCGCACGAAGATCGGTGATCTCTTCATGTAGGCCTTCATGCATTGCATAGCCTCTCTATTATAGTGTTTACCTGCTATATCTTAAATACGAAGCACAACATTTAACAATCATCCAGCTTCTCTGGAGAGCAAGCGCCGCCTTTCCACTTCATTCAATCCTCCCCATATGCCATGTGGCTCGCGTATGCGAATAGCATAAGAAAGACACTCCGGCTGGACCCTGCACTCTGCGCAAATGGACTTGGCATCGAGTTCCCGTCGCGCCTTTTCTTCCCTTTTCTCAGGACGAGACGGCGGAAAGAACATACGCGCTTGTGGCCCCCGACATGCGGCATACTCTCGCCAAGAACGCTCCTCCATGTACGTAATCATCACCCCCTCGATAGCCACAACATAACGCGTTCTCTTCGGATACACAAGGTACGAATGTCCCATCTGTTCACCATCGAGCTTCTGCTCGTCCATATCCACGGCCAAGCTCTCTAGGTATTTAACGGTTGACTAACGTGATGCTCTCTCAAGCGATAGTCTGCCCACGTGGATGTTGCACGAATGTTAGGGCAAGCAAAAGTGCTTATTGTAGCTGGCAAAGGTGGAGTTGGTAAAACGACATTAACAGCTGTGATTGCTTATTTGGCAGCTCAAGTAGGTATCAACACCTTGATAGTGGAGCTAGATACTAGATCTGGAGTAGCTACAGCCTTTGGGAGATCAGAGTTGCTCAACTATGACGAGGTAATACTGTACTCACCTGACCATTCTACGAACGATAGTAGAGGCACTGTCCGTGCTCGCGTTATTACCCCCGATGACGCTCTGCTCGAGTACCTTGACGATCATGGACTCAAGAGAGTTTCCAAGCGTCTTGTCTCTCATGGGATGTTGGACATCGTAGCAACTGCTATTCCAGGCATCAAGGATATCCTGGTACTGGGGAAGATAAAGCAACTAGAACGCACAGATGGGGCAGATTTGATCGTCGTAGATGCCCCAGCAACTGGTCATGCTGTTACCTTTCTATCCAGTGCCGTTGGTTTAGTGGATGTTGCCAAAAGTGGTCCTGTGCGTTCTCAGGCCATCGATGTGTTGGAGATGCTCCAGGATCCTCTCCGTTGCCAGGTGGTATTAGTTACTATTCCTGAGGAGATGCCAGTTAACGAGACCATCGAAGCGGCTTTCAAATTAGAAGACACAGTAGGCGTCAAGTTGGGTCCTGTTATCGTCAATGCTTGCTATACCGAAATAGAGGGGTTATATGCAGACTTGGAACAAGTGGCAAATTCGCAAGGTATATCTCTGAGTCCTTCCGAGCTAGATGTACTTATTCAAGCGGCTACCTTTCGTCGGGAACGTATAGCTCTCCAGAGGATGCAGTTGGAAAGGTTAGCCAGAGAACTTCCTATACCCCAACTCAGAACCCCTTATGTGTTCTCAACGGAGATCGGGCCTGCCCAAATTGATCTGTTGGCCCAAGCTCTAGCTGCATCCATTAGCATGCTAGAGAGGTAGACCAAAGAGTAGAATTTCTTCATAATGTCTGCCGACCCACTCCATTATTCATCTCTTCCCTCGGATTCCCTATCATCTGCAGGAGAACCCAAGAGTTATTATTCTTATTATTCAAACCATGAGAGAGAAGACACTTCAATCTCTCCCCTTGCCGATCTACTCGAAAAACGCTCAGTGATCATCTGTGCAGGTCCAGGAGGAGTTGGCAAGACTACTGTTTCAGCTGCGTTTGCTCTAGCAGCTGCTTGGCTCGGCAAAAGAGCCTGTGTAGTCACCATTGATCCAGCCAAACGATTGGCCAACTCCTTAGGGTTGAGCGAGCTGGACAACACTCCTCATCAAGTGAGTGGTCCATGGCCCGGGGAGCTATGGGCAATGATGCTCGATACCAAGAGAACCTTTGATGAGCTGGTAGTTAGATATGCTCCAAGTCCTGAACAGGCAGAATCAATTTTGTCCAACCGTGTGTACAAGAACTTGACCGATGCATTATCCGGCACACAAGAGTACATGGCTGCAGAAAAATTGTATGAGTTACACAATGACGACCGTTTCGATCTTTTGGTCGTAGATACTCCGCCAACGAGAAATGCCTTAGATTTCCTAGATGCGCCAGGTCGCCTCACTCGTTTCTTGGAAAATCGTATATTCCGTATACTGCTGATGCCAACGAAGGCTTATTTGAAAACCTTGAGTTTCGCCACCCAAGCACTGCTACGTACCATCTCTAAAGTAACTGGGGGAGAGATAGTCGAAGAGGCTATTGCATTCTTTCAAGCCTTCGAAGGGATGGAGGAAGGTTTCCGATTAAGAGCCCAGCACGTGGATCAACTACTCAACGACCCGAAGACCGCCTTCGTCCTGGTTAGTTCTCCCCAACAGGAAGCAATTGACGAAGCCATTTACTTCGCTACCAAGCTCGATGCATCCCGACTCAAACCAGCTGCTTTGATCTTGAACCGCTTGTACCCCCGATTTGGAGAGGTTGCTAGCTTGAACGGTGTCCAACTGCAAGGGGATCTCAAGGGATTCAAGCAGAACTTGGATGATATGCGCTCAATAGCCGTTATGGAGGACAACAATCTGTCTTCCCTTCTTCTCTCCTTAACAGATGTCCCAGTAGTACGCATGTATCTGCTCAGCTCTGATGTGCATGATCTGGATGGGCTCACCACCATAGCCAACTGGATGTTAGGTATTGATCAGTCTCAGCAGAGCTGATCTTGACCCAGGTCTGGCATCCTCCTTTGTGCCATCTTTGTAATAGGCCCAAAGTGTTAGGAGTACAAGGTTCTCTGGAGCGGAACTGGCAACCGTTTTGGACAGGTGCACCTCTAGCTAGTTGATAGAGTTTTTTCGAGCCGCTTCAAAGCGCGCGGCTATGTCAGGCCAGTTGATCACGTTCCAGATCGCGTTCACGAAATCCGCACGCATATTGCGGTACTGCAGATAGTAAGCGTGCTCCCAAACATCTATTACCAGCAGCGGAGTGGAACCGTTTGCCAGATTTGCATGGTGATCGTAAATCTGCTGGACGATGAGCCGTTGGCCAAGAGGCTCCCAGGATAGCGCCCCCCATCCTGATCCCTGGACCAATACCGCCGCCTGGGTGAGCTGAGCCTTGAAGGCATCGAAGCTACCGAAATGCTCCTGTATGGCAGCTGCCAGTTCGCCCTCGGGGGCGCCGCCTCCATCGGGACTCATGTTCTTCCAGAAGATCGAGTGGAGCATATGTCCGGAGATGTTGAAGGCCAGGGTTTTTTCCAAGCCAACCAAGTTGGCGAAGTCGCCCTTCTCACGTGCCTCGCTCAGACGTTCCTCGGTTGAGTTGGCTCCGCTTACGTAAGCAGCGTGGTGCTTGTCATGATGGATCTGGAGATTCTCGGCCTGGTAATGGGGCTCTAGTGCAGAGTAATCGTACGGCAGATCTGGCAAAGTGTAGCTCATCTTCTCCTTCTCCTCCTTACTCTTGATCCGTTGCTAACCGTACCGAGTTGGTTGAGCTATCGCAAGAGCCCGAGTACCTTAGTTTGTTCGTTCGGTCAACTAAACTAAAAACTTCATCGCGGATCGGTGCATGGGTACGCCCATGAATCACATAAAAAATATAAAATAATCTCTACTGCTAACGGTACTCATCAAGGGGAACCGGCCACCAGAGGAAATGGCATGGAGGCCGTTACCGGCGAAACCCAGATGCGCCCTTCGCACGGTGCGATGTCCGTCACAACCGTGAGTTGGTTGTAAGCCCCCGGTGGGGTGATGTCGATGGCAGAGGCCGTTGGGCACACTGCCGGGGAACCTCCGCCGAGAGTGTCTGAGTACATGTAGTAGAAGCGAGCCTGAGCGCCGGGGGCGAGCGTCACTGTTTGTTCGGGCACGGCATCGACGACCTCGTACTGGCCTCGGATCACTGTCGTGGGAAGTGGTTCACCGGGAAGTGGATGACCGTCGGTGCCGAGTAGCTGCATGCCGGGGTAGCCGAAGAGCGTGCAGGTAACGCTGCCGTGGTTGGTAAGGCCGATCGCGCCGCCCAACGATCCTGCTGCCCCACCGCCTGCTAGGGCGAACGGTTGTGCCTTGAGTGCCGAGGTACGGCAGCGCCCGGGTGGTTGAGATGCCCTGGAACACGGCGAGGAGAAGGTGTAGATCTTGCCGATCATGGATCCGCTCGTGACGGCGTACTGGAGGTGGTCGAAGACGAGTGCCTGCTCAGATTGCTGTACGCCGGTGCTCTGATCAAAGAAGTGCACGGTACAGGTTTTGGGCGAGGTCGCGTGGAATTTGACCGTGCCTTCGGCAGTCGGAGGGCAGCCCGCGGCAGGCCCGCTGCAGGACAGGTTGGTATAGAACGTGCCGCTGCCCAAGGCCATCTGGGGATTTGCCGACCAGGTGATCCCCGAGATCCAATCGTTGTCGTCCATCTCGATCATAGTTGGGAAGCCCGGCCAAACGAAGAGTTCACCAGGGGGTGGGATCGTCGCAGTATAGACGAACAAATCTGGGATCACCGGGGCGGTAATTGGTGCCGATGAAGACTTTACCGGTGCGGGTACAGACGACGAACTATTGATGGACGTAGAGGTCGTGGATATCGGGCGCGTGTTAGGCCTCGACTTCGGCGGCGAACTGCTGCACGCCCCAAGGAGCACTCCAACCAACAGAACTGTGACAATGCCGCCGATGTGTCGCACCTGGCATGCCACCTGCGGCTGACGAGGCTTGTCCCGAACTTTCGGCAGTCGGGTTGCCAACAACGACTTCTCTGGGGCATTTCTGGCCCTGGTGGCGAAGGTGTCCCCTCCCGGCCGCTGAGGACGGGGTAGGTGGACAGTACCTGTGGACTTCATCTCGGGCTCCTTGTCTGTAGGATTAACGGTCGGCAAATCAATAGTCACACTGTGGTTACAAGGTGGCCGTGCGATCTCCCTGACGACGATAGGTCATGAGTCGCAGGATAGGCTTTGAGGGAGTGCCACGACCTTGCTCTACGTGCTCCACAGATCAGCATTACATCCAACCAATGCCACAGTTGTAGAAGTTGCACACGCCCGGAGAGTCCAGTAATCCTGTACCGCCGTTGCTGGGGTATGCGTACTCTACAAGGGATACCGACTGCCTGGCATACTCGTGTGGGTCTCCCTGGGCTAACAAGGTTGACTGCCCGGCATACTCGTGTGGGTCTCC
>JAMDDE010000005.1:5573-10949 GCA_023489235.1 Actinomycetota bacterium
CCAACGAAGCGGTCATGACACTGCCTACCAGTAGCACGATCAAGCGCTTCACGGGTGTCCTCTTTGTCTGGTTCGTGTTCATTCTGATTATCCTTTCTCTGCGGCATCACCCTCGTGGGAGAGCCATCAAGTATAAGACGCCGTTCAGGGAGCAGTATTACACTCTGACTAGGAAAAGTTTGCGTGTACCGCGGGCACGGTCTACTCACGGGCTTCTTCCTTCAAGTATGAGGCCCTTGGTACCCATGATGCCTTGACCGTCCGCAAACCTACCCGCTATCACGCACAGCCGAATCGACGGGCACTGCAGGGCATACGCCTCGTCGGATGGGAGCGCGAAACCTGCCGTGCCAATGTAGGGCACGCCGGGGTCGGGAAGTGTGACGAGGCTCCAGCTGTGGCCGTTGAAGTGGAGGGCGAAAGCCTTTTCGAGCGAAAGCGCCGCCATAGTGTCGCTTGGCAACACGTCTCCGACTGCCCAGCAGTCGTTAACTGCTGGGCAGTCGATCTGGCCGAACTTGGCCTCTCCTCCAGGACCGACAGGGTTGGGCGACGAGACCTCTTGCCATCTCTGTCCGTCGAAGTGCAGCAGCTGAAACCTCATGAGCCCAACCGGGTTGAGGTATTCTTCGGCTCCCCAGCAGTCCTTCGGTTTCGGGCAGGCAACTCCTCTGAAGTCGTTCGGCGGCATATTGGCAGTCGTATGAGCTGCGATGGGACCGGCCCAGCGGATCTGGCTTCCGAGGTCAGGCAGTGGGAACATGTGCCATCCACTCGAACCGAGATGGGCGGCTAGGGCGAGCACCCGACCATCTGGAGCGGTGTAGTCGCCGGTCATCCAGCAGCCCATAGGGGAGACACACACGACACTAGCTAGGGTTGTGTAGAAACGCCGAGGGGGGCCGAGGTTCGGAACCGCGCTGAGCGTCCAGTTCGTCCCATCGAAGTGAAGCAGGAGTGGGTGCAGCCCAGTGGAACCGAGCTTGGTCCAAGTTCCCACGGCCCAACAGTCCGTGGCTGAAGCGCACGACATCTGTACGAGATCGTTGACCGTCGTCAGGCCGCTCACCGAGGGAGATGCCACGAGGTTCCAGCTGTGGCCGTCGAAATGGAGGATGGCGGTGCGGATGTAGTACCTAGTGCTCGAAGCGGAGTTCGGCGTGCTGGTTCCAGCTTCAGGGAGAGATCTGCGGTCTCCTACCGCCCAGCAATTCGTAGGGCCGACACAGGTAATCCCCTCCAGGAGATTCACTTGGGCATTCACAACACCTGTGAGCGAGACGGATCGCCAGGTGCCGCCGACGCGTCTGAGTACAACGGGCTGGTATCGGCCGGCGGTCTGGCTGTAATCTCCCACAGCCCAACATGCGTCGAAGCTGGTGCAGGCCAGCCCAAAGAGTTCAGTATAGGCAACTGGCCCAGCCGGGTCCGGACTCGGCACTATCCGCCAGATGAGCGGCGGTCCACTCGCGTAACTTCCCGAGGCGATTGTTGGCTTAGCTGAGGTGACTGGAGTGAGTCGCCCAGCAACATGGGGCCTTGCACTGAGGTAGAGTCCCAAGCCGAGCCCGGCGACTGCCAAGAGCACGACACCAACCCCTAAAACAGTTCTCTTACCTTGGCGAGCATGCGGAAAGTGGCCTGGAGAAGGCAATGACGGTCCCACAGCACCAGGGATCGTCTGGATGTGCGCGGCTACGAGTGTCCAACGACCACGCTCGGGAGCGAAGAAGACAGGTGCGAGGGCTCCAAGAAGGGATGCGGGAGTGGCTAGGCGCTTTGACAGAGCCATGCAGTGTGGACACTCCCGCAAGTGGCGCTCGATGCTCGTCCGTTGCTCGCGAGAAAGAGGGGAGAGAGGTTTCACTGCGTCCGTTGTGGTTGTAGCTCGAAGTACCGGACAGCGCTCGGGGCTGCGGGCTACGAGCAGGGTGGCGACTGCCTTGGCCAAAGCGGTCCGGGCGCGATGGGCAAGCACCGCGGCATGGGTTGAGTTCACTCCGAGCACCCGGGCAAGTTCGGCGCCGGCCAGCCCCTGACGCATGCTCAAGTCCAACACCGCGTACTGTCGGGCCTTCAGACTCTGTGCAGCGGCCCACACCAGTTCTGCCGCCTCGCCTTGTACGAGGCGGTCAGCCGGGTCCTCGTCAGCACTAGCGACCTCGGCTGCTTCGGGAAGACCGGCGCGTTCGCGACCGCTGCGCCGTAGGTGGTCCATGGCGCGCCGGTACGCGATCGAGAACAGCCACGCACGCACCGCCTCAGGATGAAGCAGGCTGCTGCGATGCTCGTAGGCGGTGACGAAGGTGTCCTGGGCGATCTCCTCAGCTGCCGAGCGGTCGCCGAGTAGGCGGGCGAGGAAGTCGAGCACCTTCGGGGAGAACCGTTCATAGAGCATGGCAAAGGCCTCGTTGTCACCGCTACGGGCTCGAGCTGCTAGCTCAGCGTCGGAAGCTGCCTGCTCGTCGGAGACCATCACTGTCGCCCTTATCGCCTATCGCAGATCTGGGACTAGCACTACTTCATCTCGTGGCGAGATGAGCGATCGGAGATCGGATCGAACGCGAGTTGAGGATGACCCTACCGATTCCGCTGTCGACACCTCCCATGCCCGACTCGCGCTTCGGTTATCCCTGAAGAGGACCATGCTTGTTCGTTCTGTGAAGAGAAGTAGACTATGGCGCTCCATCGGTACCTCATTATCCCGCTGGGCTAGAAGAGCCTGGGGTAGGTAACGTGCCATGCAGACCACCTGCAGGCAGCTGCGAGCTGCCGGGAAGTGCTTCAGGGTGAAGCACCGTAGGGCAATGTACGCTCATCCAAGGCCGTACCGCATTCAAGAACCTGGGTTCCACTGTAGCTAGCTTCTGCTCTGCGGGAGGGTTGTAAGCGGGGTTGTAGTCGTGTGCGGCCATCTCCTGACCGATCTGGCTCTCCGTGTCTGCGAAGTTCTGGGTCACCAAACGCAGACCCGGTGGTGCCTCGCTAACCGCCCTGGCGAGGTAGTAGTCAAGACGCGAGAAGAATCCTCGGGCCTGCGACGGTGACATCTGGGCGGGTATTCCTTGTGGCGCGAGGTCCATCTCCATGTGCAGGAAGGTCTGGCAGTAGGCATCTGCCTGGCTACCGATGGAAGGGTTCGTGAGTTTGCTGTTCGCCCTGGGTGCTGCAGGGTGAGATGACGTGCTGTTGCTTGGTTGGGTGCTGCTGTTCGAACATCCGGCCGTAAAGAGCGCTGCACTACACAGCGTTCCCATGATGAGGCCCCGGATACGGTTGGACATACCATGATCCCCCTTAATCTCTGTTCTCCATCCAATCCCGACGCCCCTCGGGTATAACGAGACGACATCAATTGGCTGAACAATCCTCTTGTGAAGGCCCTTTGAAAGGGCACTAGCGGTGATGCTCTCCCAGGATAGAGCTCGCTACGGTAAGCCTCCTGGTATTGCGGAGGGGTATGACTCACGGTCGCACCGATCCTAGCGGAACAGCGTCTCCTCTAGAGTCGATCGCCTCGCAGAAGCTCGTGCTCGCACAGGACAAAGCGGTGAAACCGACCTGATCCACCTTTGCTGGCAGCGACCATCTCCTCCCATCCCAGGTAATCTCATGGCCGAGACTGTCTGCCGCCATACAATACGGCACCGTGGGGCACGAGACCCACATGCCGCTCCCCGCACCACAGCGACCGGTCGAGGAGAAGGAACCTCCCGAACCCGCCGATCTGATACAGGCAGCCAGCGGCGGATCGATGCTCAATACCGGCGACCAGGTCCCATTTGTCCAGGTCCACACGTGACCGCCGGAGTCGGCAGCCACGCAGAAGGCGGAGAGCACAACACAGGAGACCGAGTCAAGCGCTGGGCCACTGGCGTGATCGTCATTCGGTACGATGGGAATCGGAGGTGACCAGGTTCCATCACTCTCCACAAAAGCATTGCCGAAGTCAGCAAGGGTGATGCACGACGCTGGCAAGGAGCACGAGATCGCTACGAGGCCCTGGCTTCCGTTGCTTTGAGCGGAGTGAGTCGACCATTGTGTTCCGTTGTAGGTAAATATCGCATTTGTGGAATCGACCGCCGTGCAGGCCGACATTGTCAGACACGACACCGCGCTGAGGTCACCACCTGGTTCGACCATAACAGGAGCCGACCAGTGCCCTCTGATGTACTCAAGGGCGTGGCCACCGGCATCCACAGCCATACAGGACGACGAGCTTGGGCAGGAAATGGCGTTGATCTGCTCAAATACGGAAGTACTCCCCCGTTCCACGATCACTGGCGGCGACCAGGCACCGCTTTGATAGGTGATGGAGAAGCCGTTCGTGCCAGTGGTCGTGTCTTCGATCCCGACACCCATGCAGAACGAAGCCGTTGGACACGACAGTGACAGAATGTGGTAACCAGCGGGTAGGACCTTTGTCCTGTGGCCTAGACGGGGAGTCTGGAGCGTTGTCATCGGCGGCGCGCTCACAGCTGTTGTTCGCGACGAAGTGGTTGTGGGTGGTCTTGGTGTCACTGTTGGGGTGGATGCTCCACACGCCGCAGCCAGCAGGCCGAAGACTCCGGCGAGGATCGCAACGAACTGCAGTCGAGGAAGGTTGTAACCCCAGGGAGGCCTCAGTGGCTTGTTCATGTCTCAACGCTCGGCCATTAGCATGGGCTTGTCTGTATCGACACACCGTAGCCCCCAGGTAGTGGAAAGCATTAAGCTTGGGGGCTCCAGCGCCTGACGCCATGGTGACCCCCATTGTTTGCAGGGGTGTTGCTCCTTGGTGATCATTGAAACTTCCTCACATCATTATTGCGTGAGGGCAAATTCTTTAAAATAATATACAATAACCCCACAATACCCCTATTTATAACTATAACTAGGTATGATTCTGTTGTCAATGATTGTATGGACGTGTTCAGCACCGTATATTCTTAACCAAACGCGCCCCGCAAACCCCTGGCCTATATCCATGGCTCAAGGGAGGCTGGTGGCACAGTCACCAATCCGTACTAGCGATACACCTTCTATGTCTGATGAAGGCCAAAGTTCTTATATCTTTGTAAAGACTTTGCCCACCTGTGTCAACCGTGTATACTTTCGGCCAATTCGTGGTTCTACCAAAAACGCGGCGCAGTGCCCCGACCTTTAGGTCGGACGCTGAAGCGCCGCCAGCGATCACAATGGTCTGTTCTGTTGCTCGATGTACTTCACAGGACTGCAATTGGTGCTCCACCAACATATGACCAACAGATCGCCCGCAAGCCCCAGGCTCCAGCCTTGGGGTCAAGGGCGATATCCTCTTCCCCGGGTTCCGCCAAGTGATACACCCCTTATGTATCTTTGGAGTAGTGGTGAAACATTATGTGGAGAACCAAAAGG
>JAMDDE010000012.1:0-25150 GCA_023489235.1 Actinomycetota bacterium
AGTCCGAGGCTGCACGGCTGGAGACAACCAGCCGCCCGGTAGGGATCACGGACGCGTGGTCCTAGGTGTCAGTGAGAGGTTTGCTGATACTTCGGGGAACGGGAGAGGACGGTCCGTGACGCGACTAACTGGTGAGCGTCCACTTGAAGGTTTAACTCCGGACTCACTGCTCAGCCTTCATGCAGCCGGGTACAGAGAGGTACGAACGCGCATATCTGGAGGGAGACTTATTGATCTGGGTTGCGGAGAGGGATTGGAAACCGTAGCATTCGCCGACAAATGTGAGTTCGTTCTTGGCGTTGACTATGCATATTCTCCGTTGTTAACCGCTCGAGACTCCCTCTCCAGCCATAAAGTGCTCTTCGCCCAGATGGATGCTGTCAGCTTAGCTTTGGCGTCGCACAGCTTTGATTGGGCTTGTTCGTCTCATCTTATTGAACATTTTCGCGCACCGGAGTTGCATGTGTCCGAGATTGCCCGAGTACTTCGCAGCAATGGAAGCGCGTTCTTCCTCACTCCCAATCGGCCTGCTGATTTCGAGAATCCCTTCCACGTTACCCTCTTCGATAGGGACGATCTCTTAGCCTTGTTGGAGAGATACTTCAGAGAGGTTTGGGTGGGAGGTCTCGACGGGAGCGAACAGGTGAAGGCAGATTTTGCTCGTCGTAGAGCGAGGGCAAGGAAGATACTCGCCCTCGATCCTTTGAAGCTCCGGACGAAGCTTCCTCGTAGCTGGTATGTGGGCGCGTACACCAAGATGCTGCCACTTGCCTATCGATTAGTGGCCCAAAAGGATAGGGGCGGGGCGACGGGGATAACCGAAGATGATTTCAAGGTTGTAGATCAAGTAGACGATACCACTTTGGTACTGTTTGCTATTGCCACGGGACCCAAGGCAGGGAGATGAGCTCTGTTCGTCCACCACAACTATTTCACGATTTCCGAACCGCTCTTCTCGAATGGCAGGGATGGGAGATTAGCTCTGTTCATTCATCGCAACTGGTTTACTACTTCCCTAGCTGCCCGGAGCGGCCATGTTATTGATAGGTCTCACCGGTGGGATAGGCTCCGGAAAGTCCACTGTGGCACGCCTTCTGCGAGAAAAGGGTGCTGTAATCATCGATGCTGATGTGTTGGCCAGAGAGGAGCTGTCCTTCGGAACTGAAACGTTCAAGCAAGTAGTGGATCGCTTCGGCCAGGCGATATTGGATGAGAGAGGCGATATCGATCGTTTGGCCTTGGCGGATCTGGTATTCCACGATGCCGAGGCGTTGGCTTCGTTGAATGCGCTGGTCCATCCCCGAGTTGCCGAGAGGATATCCGAGTTGCTCGCAAAGGAAGCATCCACTGACAACGTGGTAGTGCTCGACATTCCTCTGCTATCTGAAGATAGAAAAAGGGAGCTGAGCATGGATGGACTCATTGTCGTCGATGCCCCTAGGGAGGTTGCCATGCAGCGACTGGTTGATCAACGGGGGATGCGGCCGGAGGATGCCTCGGCTCGCATTGCTGTGCAACAGGACAGGTTCCAACGGAGGTCGATGGCGGATTTCGTTATTGACAATGCTGGATCTCTTGTCCAGCTTGAAGAGGCTGTGGAGGATGCTTGGAAGTGGATACTGAGGCTCCGACAAGACCAGTAGACTACATCATAGTATGCCTCAGTTCAAGGTGGTATCACCCTACTCACCAGCTGGAGATCAGCCGAAGGCAATAGCTGCTCTCTCCGCAGGAATAGCTCGCGGGGATCGATTCCAGACCTTGCTTGGTATTACAGGGAGTGGTAAGACTGCCACCATTGCTTGGACCATTGAACAAGTTCAAAAACCTACTTTGATCATAGAACCCAATAAGTCGTTAGCTGCCCAGTTAGCTGGTGAGTTGAGTGAGTTGTTTCCAGAGAACCGGGTAGAGTATTTCGTCTCTTATTACGACTACTACCAGCCTGAGGCATATGTGCCTTCCTCGGATACCTACATAGAAAAGGACTCTTCAATCAATGACGAGGTGGATCGCTTGCGTCACTCAACCACCTCCACTCTCCTCACCAGAAAAGATGTCGTAGTAGTCGCTTCTGTGTCATGTATATACGGATTGGGATCTCCAGAGGAATATGCCAATAGGATACTCTTCTTGCGCAGAGGGGAGAGTTATGACCAGCGGGCAGTACTGAGGCGCTTGGTAGACATTCATTACGAGCGCAACGATGTCACTTTGTCCAGAGGACACTTCAGGGTCCGAGGGGGCGTCCTAGAGATCCACCCAGCCTATGACGACCTGGGAGTACGCGTAGAGTTCTTCGGTGACGAGATAGAGCGTCTGGAGCGGGTTGATTTCCTTGCCGGTGAGGTTCAGGAGGAGTTGGAGGAGATAGTGATCTTCCCTGCCTCGCACTATGTAGCCAGCGAAGAGAGGATGAAAAAAGCAATAGCGAGCATCCGAGAGGAACTTTCCTCCAGGCTCGATCAACTTAATGCCGAGGGCAAGCTCTTGGAGGCTCAGAGACTTAGAATGCGTACCGAGCACGACCTGGAGATGTTGGCGGAGGTAGGTTCTTGCAATGGCGTAGAGAACTATGCCCGCCATATCGATGGTCGGCGTCCTGGAGAACCTCCCTTTACCCTTTTGGATTTCTTTCCTCGTGACTTCCTGGTGGTCATAGACGAGAGTCATATAACAGTTCCTCAGTTACACGGGCAGTACGAGGGAGATCGGTCGAGGAAACAGACATTGGTCGATCACGGCTTCAGGCTTCCCTCTGCCTTGGACAACCGGCCACTTCGGTTCGAGGAGCTTATGGACAGGATATCCCAGTGCATCTTTCTATCTGCCACTCCTGCAGAGTACGAGTTGGAGGTCTCTTCTCAAGTCGTGGAACAGGTAGTTCGTCCTACAGGGCTCTTGGATCCAGAGGTTATTGTAGTTCCTACTGCTGGACAGATAGATGACCTGGTGAGGAGGGTGCAGGATCACACCTCTGCCGGTGGTAGAGCGCTTGTCACCACCTTGACCAAACGAATGGCCGAAGATCTCACCGACTATCTTTTGGAGAAGGGCGTACGTGCCCGATATCTTCACTCCAATATCGAAACACTCGATCGCATCGAAATCCTCCGTGATCTGAGGATGGCCAACTTCGATGTACTCGTAGGAATCAACCTGCTCAGGGAAGGACTGGACTTGCCCGAGGTGTCCCTCGTGGCTGTGTTAGATGCCGACAAGGAGGGTTTCCTGCGCAGCTATACCTCCTTGATCCAGACTATGGGAAGGGCTGCGCGCAACGTCGATGGACAGGTAGTTCTATATGCAGACACTATCACTAACTCTATGCGCCAAGCCATTTCGGAGACTCAGAGGCGTCGCGCGTTACAGAAAGAGCACAATGTTCGCAATGGCATCGATCCACAAACTGTGAAGAGAGCTATGTCGGATATCTTGGATCGTGTTCGAGAAGGCAAACTGCCTAAAGGTGGCCTGGCTGATACCCACAGCCGCTCTCGCCATGCATCGGCCGTCAAAAGGCGCTCGACAGCGGGTTATCTTGCTCGTGACAGGGATTTCGTCGATCATGATTTGTTTGAGTTGGGACTGGCTGACATGCCACCCAGAGAGAGGGAGGCTTTGTTGGCTAGTTTGGAGGAAGAGATGAGGCAGGCTGCGGCTGAACTGAGGTTTGAGTATGCAGCAGAACTACGTGATGAGATAGCCCGACTGAAGGCTTTGATGAAAGAGTTTGTTTGAGGAAGTGCATCTGCGCTGAAAGATTTTCTCATGTCAATGGAGCCAATCAACTCATTAGTGATCAAGGGGGCCCGAGAGCACAACTTGCGCAATATCTCCTTGGAACTTCCCCGGAATCGCTTGATAGTGTTCACTGGTCTTTCTGGGTCGGGCAAATCTTCTCTTGCGTTCGACACTATATATGCCGAGGGTCAGCGCAGATATGTGGAATCACTGTCGGCCTATGCCCGGCAGTTCCTGGGGCAAATGGACAAGCCGGATGTAGATTTCATCGAAGGACTTTCTCCAGCTATTTCTATTGATCAGAAATCGGCATCTGCTAATCCGAGGTCCACTGTAGGAACGATCACGGAGATATACGACTATCTGAGGTTACTCTATGCTCGCATCGGAAAGCCATACTGTCCTAACTGTGGACAGCCAATTTCTAGACAGAGTCCACAGCAAATCGTTGACAGGATAATGTCCTTGCCCGAAGGAAACAGGTTCCTCGTACTCGCCCCGGTTGTGCGGGGGCGCAAAGGCGAGTACGAGGCTCTCCTTGCCGAACTGCTCAAGAAAGGATTCACTAGAGCGCTTATAGACGGAGAAGAGGCAGATCTGAGAACGGATCGGGATGAGCGGTTGGCGAGGTATGAGCAGCACACGATCGAGGTGGTGGTGGACCGCCTGGTGAGAAGGGACGGGATCGAGGCGCGTCTTACTGATTCCGTGGAGACTGCTCTCGGTTTGTCGAAGGGCATAGTCGAGATAGAGGTGCTCGACTCCGAGAGAAGGACTAGAGAGAGCAATAGTATTGCGACAAGAGATAGTTCCTCGGCAAAAGGTGGCTTTGTCGATGCAGGATTGTCCGGCTCATCGTTCTTGCGTGACCGTGCCGGGGTGATTGCCTATAGAAGTGACCCTACTGGAGGCGTTCGGGATATCCACTCTGAGGTGGGTAGCGGCGCTGGGATGGTTGCCGATAGGGGTGACCCTCCTGGGTCAGGGAAAGATGGGAGTGTAGGTTCATCTGCAAGCACTCCAGAGCAGCAGGGTGGGATGAAGTTAGTCTTCAGTGAGAATTTGGCCTGTACTAACTGCGGCTTCAGCTTCGAAGAGCTCACTCCCCGCAGCTTCTCCTTCAATTCTCCCTACGGTGCTTGTCCTCACTGTGCTGGGCTGGGAGTTACCTTTGAGGTCGACCCAGAACTGGTCGTTCCTGATCCAACGTTGTCCATTTCCCAGGGGGCTATCAAACCATGGGCTGATTCACGAGGAGAGTACTTTTCCAGGCTCTTGGAGGCGGTCGCTGAGGCATATGGGTTCTCCACTACAGTTCCTTGGTCAAAGCTGCGCAAGCATGATCAGGAGGTACTACTCAATGGTTCAGGGAACAAAGAGATAGAGGTTCGTTATCGCAACCGTTTCGGAAGAATGCGTACTTGGCGTACTCGATACGAAGGGGTCGTGAACTATCTGAAAAGGCGTCATGATGAAGCTGACTCCGACTACCAAAGAGAGGCCACAGAGGCGTTCATGAGGGAGGTACCTTGCCCTAGCTGTAAAGGGACGCGCCTCAAGCCGGAATCGCTCTCTGTGTACGTAGGTGAATGGAATATACATCAGTTGTGCGATATGTCCATCTCCAGAACGGCGTCTGCTCTGGCCAACCTGCAATTGAGCAAGCTAGAGCGGTTCATAGCAGAGAGAATCTTAAAGGAGATCAATGCTCGTATCCAGTTCTTGCTGGATGTCGGCTTGGATTATTTGACTCTCAATCGTCCAGCCTCCACTTTGGCAGGGGGGGAGGCTCAGCGGATCAGGTTGGCCAGTCAAATCGGCAGTGGTTTAGTGGGAGTACTCTATGTCTTGGATGAGCCGTCCATAGGGCTTCATCAACGGGACAACCGCCGCCTCATTGGCACCTTGACCCGTTTGCGGGATATGGGCAATACAGTGATCGTAGTTGAACATGACGAAGAGATGATCCGTCATGCTGATCACTTGGTGGACATAGGGCCAGGAGCCGGAGAGCATGGGGGAGAGGTGGTATGTTCAGGGGGCTTGGATGACTTGCTCCACTGTGAGAGGTCGATCACGGGAGCGTACCTCCGAGGGAGCAAATGTATACAGGTGCCCAAGCATCGCCGCAAGCCAGGAGCAGAATGGCTCACGGTGCGAGGGGCCAAGGAGCATAATCTTGCCGACATCGATGTGGCCTTCCCTTTGGGTTGCCTAATAGCAGTTACAGGAGTTTCTGGATCAGGCAAATCGACGCTGGTGAACGACATTCTCTTGAAGGCGTTGATGCAGCGCATCTACCGTTCCAAGCTCAACCCCGGGCGCCATGATGCAATTGAAGGGGTCGAAGCCATTGACAAAGTAGTCAATATAGACCAGTCACCTATAGGACGTACCCCGAGATCCAGTCCGGCTACCTATACAGGAGTATTCGATCACATACGACGACTGTTTGCCGAGAGCCAGGAGGCCAAGGTTGCCGGTTACCGACCTGGTCGCTTCTCCTACAACGTGAAAGGAGGACGCTGCGAGGCATGCGGTGGAGAAGGAACCGTCCGTATAGAGATGCATTTCTTGCCTGATATATATGTTCCATGTGAGGTATGCGGAGGTAAGCGTTACAACAGGGATACCTTGAGGATCCTATTCAAGGGCAAGACTATAGCGGATGTGCTCTCCTTGTCCGTAGAAGAGGCGAGGGAGTTGTTCTCCAATCAGCCTTCAATCCTTCGATACCTGGACATCCTTGCCGAGGTAGGACTCGGCTACATCCGCTTGGGACAAAGTGCCCCCACTCTTTCAGGTGGAGAAGCCCAACGGGTCAAGCTAGCTAGCGAGTTGGTCAAACGTCCTACCGGCCATACCTTCTACATCTTGGACGAACCAACTACAGGGCTGCACTTCGAAGACGTGAACAAACTTCTCAAAGTACTGAACAAGTTAGTGGAGCAGGGCAACACGGTAGTGGTGATCGAACATAATTTAGATGTAGTCAAGACAGCCGATTGGATCATCGATCTGGGGCCGGAAGGTGGTGACGGGGGCGGCAGGGTAGTAGCTACCGGTACCCCTGAAGAAGTTGCCCTGTCTGGCACCTATACGGGAATAGAGCTCTCCAAGGTCCTCAGCCTCGTCAGTCCTTCGAGTAGGAGTACCACAGTTTCTGATAGCAGCGGAGAGGTGTTCAGGGACAACTCTGGCGAGAAGAGGCCCGAGGTGCTATGCTGACCAGGTTTCTACATGGTATTCCTCGACAGGACGGACAACTGAGTAAAGCTGTCTTCAGAGAGGATGTTTACCGAGCACCATGTTGACCAAGCCATTGCCGTCTTCCATACCTGACGCTCCTGGCTCCTACCAGTTCGTAGATAGGGACGGAAGGATCATCTACGTAGGGAAGGCTATCTCTCTGCGTCAACGCGTCTCCAGTTATTTTCAGGATCCCTCACGCTTGGCACCTCGCATCCAGCAGATGCTCTCTTTAGCCGAGAAGGTGGAGTGGGTGCAAGTACGCAATGAGGTTGAAGCTTTGGTACTTGAGTACAACCTCATCAAGTTACATAAACCTCGCTTCAACATCAGACTCAGAGACGACAAGAGCTACCCGTATGTAGCAGTGTCCGTCTCGGAGCCGTGGCCAAGAGTGGCTGTCGTGCGCACAGCTCATCGAAGAGGCGTGAGATACTTTGGTCCCTACACTCATGTCAAGGCAGTACGAGAGATGCTGGCAGGGTTGTTGCGGCCTTTTCCTGTTCGTACTTGCACGGATGCCAAGTTTGTTCGACATAGCCGAGATGGAAGGCCATGCCTTTTATACCACATAGAACGCTGCTCCGGTCCATGCATCAACGCGGTTAGCAAGGAGCGTTATCAAGATATCCTCTCCCAACTCATGGAGTTTCTCTCGGGAAGGGGCAAAGAGGTGTCTAAACAGATGGAGAAGGAGATGCGGGCCGCGGCAGATGCTCTCCAGTTCGAGATAGCAGCCAAGATCAGGGATCGCATAGAGGCTGCCAAAGTAGCTCTTCAAGATCAGCAGATGGTGATGGAGAAGCCTTACGATGCTGATGTCGTAGGTATCCACCATGATGCTCTGGAGGCAGGTGTATTTGTGCTCTATGTGCGCAATGGAAGAGTGGTAGGAAGGGACGGTTTCGTTCTCGACAAACTTGGTGACACCGATACTGCCTCGGTGATCGGATATGTATTGGAGCGCCTTTATGCAGATCCAATCCTTGGTGTACCCAAAGAGGTGTTGGTCCCAGAGCTTCCCGACGAACAAGACCTCTACGAGCATTGGTTGAGCGGGCTTCGGAGATCGAGTTGCAAGGTCATTGTTCCCAAACGCGGCTTCAAGCGCCAACTTCTCTTAACTGCTGCTCAGAACGCAGTTGAGGAACTTTCCAGGGCCAAGTACAAAAGAGCGGTTGATCCTCTTAGTCGTCATAAAGCTCTAGTTGAGCTCCAGGAGGCACTTGGCCTGGCTGTCTTCCCCTTGCGTATCGAGTGCTACGACATGAGCCATCTGCAGGGCAGTGACTATGTGGGGTCAATGGTGGTGATGGAAGATGGTTTGCTCAAGAAAAGCGACTACCGACACTTTCGGATACGGGGAGTTCCTTCCAATGACGACTATGCAGCGATGGAAGAGGTGCTTAACCGAAGAGTAATCAGGTTGCTCAGAGAGCGCGATCGGCCTCCGGAGAAGCCAAAGAGGTTCGCTTATCCGCCGCATCTGATCCTTTTGGATGGAGGCAAGGGTCAGCTAGGTGTCGGTCGTAAGGTATTGGAGAACTTTGGGCTTGCTGAAGAGATAGCAGTTGCTGCGCTAGCCAAGAGATTCGAGGAGGTATACGTTGTGGGCAGGGACGATCCTTTACCTATACCCCGTGAGTCGGAGGCACTCTACTTGTTGCAGCAAGTTCGCGATGAAGCACATAGATTTGCCATCTCCTATCATCGCAAACTCCGGTCCAAGCGCATGTTGCAGGGAGGAAGCACGGGTTTTGCCAATCCTCCCATTGAAATACCACCACAAACTCCGGTCCAAGCGCATGTTGCAGGGAGAGCTGCGAAGGAGGAGTTCCATGATCAGTGAGTATCTGCTGGTGGTAGGTATGTCTGGTGCAGGACGGTCAACCGCTGCAGCCTCATTGGAAGATATAGGCTGGTTCGTCATAGACAATATGCCTCCCTCTCTGATACCTGAGGTGGTGAAGATCGTAGAGAGAAGGGATCCTGGTCATGATCGATTGGCCTTTGTTGTCGGGAGAGGGGGAACCATCTATGTGGATGAACTCATGCCTGCCTTAGTTGAACTGCGTAAATATGGGGCCGAGATAAAAGTACTCTTTCTTGATGCACCAGATGAAGTGTTGGTTCGGAGGTTCGAAAGCACTAGGCGCAGGCACCCAGTTGCTGCCAGTGACCTCTCCAGTGCGGTTGCCGCGGAACGCAGTTTGCTTGCCTCGATCAGGGAGAGTGCTGACATCTTGATAGATACTGGTGCTCTCAATCCCAATCAACTGAGAGCAAGGATAATAGATTTGTTCACCAGGGGGAAGCCATTGGCAGGGCTCAAGTCGTCCATAGTTTCCTTTGGCTACAAGTACGGTCTTCCCTTGGATGTAGATCTAGTGTTCGACTGTCGATTCTTGCCCAATCCTTATTGGGAGGATGATTTGAGAGAGCTGACCGGATTGGACGAGAAGGTTCGCAGCTATGTGCTGAGTTGTCCAGAGACCCAGGTATTCCTCGACAAACTGGAGGATCTCCTTCTTACTCTGCTACCTGCTTATGCCCATGAAGGTAAGTCGTATCTTTCTGTAGCCATGGGATGTACTGGTGGCGAGCATCGTTCGGTGGTTCTTACTGAAGAACTAAGTAGCAGGCTTGCTGCCAGGGGGTTCGAACCAAGTGTGTTCCATCGAGATTTGAACAGGGCAAAACTTTCCCAAAAAGATCGCTCAGGAGAGTTGTTCGATTCAGGTCGACAGGTGCCTACAACAGCTCCGGTGTCCCTACCTCCCAAAGGATCTGCTAAATCCTCCTCAGAGCCAGATCGAGAGCTGTTTACGGGAGTCCCAGCAGAAGATGAACAATAGATCTGCTCCTAAGGTAGTTGCAGTTGGTGGAGGACATGGTTTGGCCATGACCTTGAGAGCTGCATCACGGTACGCAGGAAAGGTTACTGGGGTGGTAGCCACTTCAGATGATGGTGGCTCCTCGGGCAGACTCCGGACTCTACTGGGGATCATTCCTCCTGGTGATTTACGTAAGTGCTTAGTAGCGCTGGCAGATCCCGCTTCAAGCTTCACCAGGGCGTTTGAGTACAGGTTCGCGACAGGCGAGCTCAGCGGTCATGCTCTGGGTAACTTGATACTCGCTGCCTTGGTCGAGACGAGTGGGAGTACCTTGGATGCTGTAGATACTGCAGCTAGGTTGCTTGGAGCAACCGGTCGAGTCATTCCAGCGAGCACTACCCCGGTTACCCTTTGCGCAGAAGGAGCCCATGGAGTGGTCAAGGGGCAGGTGGCGGTCAATGCTACCAAAGAGATACGAAGGATCTTCCTCGATCCGGAGAATGCCGTTGCTCCTGCAGAAGCCCTCTCGAGCTTGCTCGACGCAGATCAAATACTCATCGGACCGGGTTCCTTGTTCACCAGCGTACTGGCTGCCCTAGTAGTCCCTGCCGTCAACGAAGCATTCAATGAAGCTACCGGGCAGAAGGTTTACATAGCCAACCTCCATCCTCAGGTCGGGGAGACCCAGGACTATGACGTGGCGGATCATGTAAGGGCATTGCAACGGCACAAGGTATCCGTAGATGTGGTGGTGTGTGACACTGCATCGATTCCATTGGGTGAACTGGACCTGCCCTATGTCGACAGACGCTTGGCCAAGCCCAACGGGTTAGCCCATGACTTTACTGCATTGGCGTCAGTGCTTGTCGATCTGATTAGCTAGGTGCATGGGAATACGGGTAGGAATCAATGGATTTGGCAAGATTGGTCGAGACTTTTTGAGAGCTGTGCTCGACGCGAACAAGAATGGACGAGCAGATATAGAGGTTGTGGCAATCAACGATCTAACCTCGCCAGCTACCAATGCCCATCTGCTTCGATACGACTCCGTCTATGGGAAGTTGGACGTTTCCGTCGAGGTTGATGGAGATCGTATGATCGTTGGAGAGCAGGATATCAAGGTGTTCTCTCAGGCCGACCCTGGCTCTATACCTTGGGATATGGTTGGAGCCGAGATAGTAGTGGAGTCCACGGGAAGGTTCACCAAGAGGGAGGCGGCAGCTGCTCATCTTGGGGGAAGCGTGAAACGAGTAATCATCTCTGCTCCCTCTGGGGATGCGGATGGCACCTTTGTGATAGGCGTTAACGACCATACCTTTGATCCATCGCTCCATACGGTCATCTCTTGTGGCTCTTGCACGACCAATTGCTTCGTGCCAATGGTCAAGGTAATAGACGATGCTTTCGGCATCTCCAGCGGCCTTATGACCACTGTACATGCTTTTACCAATGACCAGAACTTGCTTGATTTTGCTCACAAAGATCTGCGTAGAGCTAGGTCTGCGCCTATAAACATCGTTCCTACCTCTACCGGTGCAGCACGGGCAACGGGGTTGGTGCTACCGGCGATGCAAGGTCGCCTCAATGGCTTTGCCATGAGGGTACCTGTACCTGTCGGATCAATTACAGACTTCACCGCGGTGGTGAGCAAGCAAGTAAGCGTCGAGGAGGTAAACGCTGCATTCAAGAGCGCTAGCGAGAGTGGGCCACTTGCCAAGGTGCTGGACTACAGTGAAGATCCGATCGTCTCTACTGACATTGTAGGTTCGCCAGCATCTTGCACGTTCGACTCCCCATTGACCATGGTGATGCCCATACCTGCAGCTCCTGAGCTGAGCTTGGTGAAGGTTCAAGGGTGGTACGACAACGAGTGGGGCTACTCTCATCGCTTGGTTGACATGCTAGGCGTTGTATCCAGATAAAAGCGAGCAGCGATGACCCCATCTACTCTTAATGCAGATCCCTGGCGAGGAATACCTACCCTAGAAGATCTTCCTGACCCGAGGGGCAAGCGGGTTCTTCTTCGTGCTGATTTCAATGTTCCGCTCGCAGAAGTGAGGTTAGAGAACGGCGAGTTGAAGAGGGTAGTAGAGGATGACTTTCGTATTAGGGCTGCTTTGCCTACGATTCAGTGGCTTACCGATGCTGGGGCCATAGTCACGGCCTGTAGTCATTTGGGTCGACCAAAGGGCAAGCCAAATCCTGCCTTGACTATGGACCCTGTAGCCGAAGTGCTCGGTCGCTTGGCTCCTTCAGTGAGACTAATGGAGAATTTGCGCTTCGATCCGGGCGAAGAGGCTAATGATGTTTCTTTTGTAAGAAAATTGATCTCAGGTCAAGATCTCTACGTCAACGATGCCTTTGGGAGTTGCCATAGGGCACATGCTTCCGTGGTTGGACCACCGTCGTTCCTTCCTAGTGCGGCCGGACGTCTCTTGCAAAAAGAGGTAAGTACCTTCTCCAAGCTACTCAACGATCCTCAGCATCCGTTTGTCGCTGTTCTCGGCGGTGCAAAAGTCAGTGACAAGATTGGTCTTATTAGGTCGCTTTTGGAGAGGGTTGACACCTTGATTATCGGAGGGGCTATGGCTTTCACCTTCATGGCTGCTAACGGTCACGAGGTGGGTGATTCCCTTGTGGAAAGGGACAAGTTGAGTGAGGTTTCTCAACTGTCCAGTTATTCGAAGAAGATAGTGTTACCGGTTGACTTTGTGGCCCTGGAGCCAGGAGGGAAATCGGGAGGACATGGAGAGGTGGGGAGCGGGAGCGTATCCAGCTTTGAGGACAACATACCTCCCGGTTGGCGAGGTCTGGATATTGGACCTAGATCAGTGGACAACTTTTCCCAGTACTTGGAGAAGGCTGCATTGGTGTTCTGGAACGGCCCAATGGGTTTGTTTGAAGACGAGCGCTTCTCTGTAGGGACCAAGAAAGTAGGAGAAGCTGTAGCCAACTGTAGTGGTTTCACTGTTGTTGGAGGCGGCGATACGGTGCATGCTCTAGATCAGTTCGGTCTGAGTTCTAGGATTGGGTTTGTTTCCAGTGGTGGAGGAGCCTCTCTCGAGCTGCTCGAGTACGGTGACCTCCCTGGCCTCGCAGCTCTCAGAAGCTCGAAAGGAGCATCGTAGTGCTATCACCCGCATCCAATCCGCGTTCTCTAGTTGCGACATGGAGTCGAAGGCGGGGTCTTGATGGGTCGTAAGCTCTTGGTTAGCGGCAACTGGAAGATGAACTATACCCATTTGGAGGCCATCACTGCACTGCAAGCATTGGATGTACGCCTGAACCGTTCTCTCCTGGCCAAGGTGGACGTTTCCATACATCCTCCATTTACTGCTCTACGATCCGTACAGACAGTGGTCGAAGCGGATGACATCCCGGTGATGCTAGGCGCACAGAACTGTCACTTCGAAGACAAAGGCGCCTATACCGGAGAGGTCAGTCCCTCTATGTTGGCCAAGCTCGGTGTTCAGCTGGTTATAGTGGGCCACTCGGAGCGTCGTACCTACTTCCATGAAACAGATGATGATATCTCGCGGAAGCTATCTGCAGTGCTGCGTAACAAGATGATCCCCATGCTCTGTGTTGGCGAGAGTCTGGCCGAGAGAGAGGAAGGAGCCACAGAGGCCAAGCTGGAGTCTCAGCTTCGTGGGGCGCTTGCCGGCATCGATCGCAAGTCTCTTTCCGACCTCGTCGTTGCCTACGAGCCGATCTGGGCCATTGGAACAGGCAGAGCTGCTTATCCTGACGATGCTGAGGCAGCCTGTCGTCATTTGAGGTCGGTTCTGTCTCAACTGCTAGGTTCAGAACTTGCCGAACAAATCAGGTTGTTGTATGGAGGGTCGGTCGATCCAGACAACACTGCTGAATTGGTCAGCAATGAAGACGTAGATGGGGTACTAGTTGGTGGAGCTAGTCTCGATCCAGAGAAGTTTGCTGCGATCATCAAACAAGCTGCTTCAACTGGCTGAACAGATGGCGACCCTGATCTCGTCCGTGCAGGAGGGGAGGTTCGCTGCCTTTGCATCATCCGCAGCGGGGACTCTTGGATGATCTCGGAGGAAATGGCATCGTTGTTCCTTGAGACTGTTTCGGTTGTTTGCAGCAGAAGTATGTTTGGGGACAGGTAGGCGATAACAGGTATAAACGGCATAGATACGACGCATACCTTCCTCGATCGCGGAGATAGTATATCGTAGTGCTGTTACACCGATATGGCATCTGGCTATGAATGAACTCATCCAACTTGATGCGTCTGCGCTATCAGCGGTTATGGCAGAGTTCTCCGAGGCGTTGAACCACCATCGTCAGGAGATCAACCGCTTGAACGTCTACCCTGTACCCGATGGAGATACAGGTACGAATATGGCGCTAACCCTCGAGTCGGTAATGAAAGAACTCAACTCTACAAGACCTGCCAGCAATGTTGATGAAGGAGAAGGAAGCCCCAGCGAGATGGCCCGGATCTGCAAGGCCATCTCTCACGGGTCCTTGATGGGTGCCCGTGGCAACTCCGGTGTAATCCTCTCGCAGATCCTCCGAGGGATAGCCGATCGCTTCAAGTCGGAGAGCATCCTGGGGGCAAAGGAGGTCGCAGAGGCGTTAGTAAATGCCGATCTCGCTGCTCGTGATGCAGTCATGCGTCCAGTAGAAGGCACGATCCTGACTGTTGCCGCCAGAGCAGCAGAGGCAGCTATGTCCTCTGCTCGAAGGGGGGAGAGTCTCTTGGAAGTAGTTAGCGCAGCCAGGGATGCCAGTATAAAAGCGTTACGAGACACGCCCAAGCTGTTGCCGATCCTTGCACAAGCTGGGGTTGTGGATGCCGGTGGGGCTGGCCTATTCCTTCTCTTCGATAGTCTCTACCACTATTTGGCTGGCATATCGGCCTCAACAGAAGAACAATCGGCGGTAATTGCCCCAGAGCTCACCCCTGCGCACTCTGGGGCAACGAAGATCTCTTCCCCAGGGATAACGGGAACTCTGGACGACTATCGTGCCGGGGAGGTTGGACCCAGTGCAACAGATCAAGAGAATGCACAGGGAGTTTACTCTTCTGCCAGGGAGGGAGAGCCTTCTTCTGATATTGGGGGAAAAATCGATCTGGGCTACGAGGTGATGTTCCTCCTGGAAGCACCGGATAGTGCCATTGATGCCTTCAAAGACGTATGGGCTGGCATAGGCGAGTCCATAGTTGTGGTGGGCGGCGATGGTTTGTGGAACTGTCATATCCATACCGATGATGTAGGAGCGGCGATCGAGGCGGGCATAGATGTGGGCAGGCCGCGAAATATCAGGGTAGTCGACCTTTCAGCAGCAGTAGAGGAGGAGCGTTGGGTTCGCGAGGGGGCCAATAGACCCGACGCTGGGATCAATGAAGAACTTGCTCCAACCCCTGTGACTGCTGTAGTGGCTGTTGGAGTAGGAGAGGGGGTACGTCGAATATTTAGATCTCTTGGGGTTCACAAGACGGTCATGGGAGGACAGACAATGAATCCATCCGTCGCTGAGTTGGTCAACGCTGTCGAAGAACAAAAAAGCAAGAATGTGATCATCTTGCCCAACAACTCCAATATCATACCGGTGGCAGAACAGGTTGTTGCCGTCTCGAAGCGGTCGGTTGCAGTGGTACCAACAACCAGCATCACCGAAGGATTCGCAGCTCTACTCGCTTACGATCCTGAGGCAGAGTTGGAGACAAATACTAGATCCATGCAAGCAGCTGCAGAGCATGTGCTCTCTGCAGAGGTGACCAGAGCAGTTCGTGATGCTGACAGTCCAGCCGGTGCCATAAAGGCGGGCGACTGGATTGGCATGAGCAAGACGGGCATAGAAGCAGTGGGTACTGATTTGGCCGAAACCGCCTGCTCTCTCCTGGCCAAACTGATCAGTCCCGATCATGAGCTTGTTACCGTAATAGAGGGAGAAGGGGCTTCCCCTGCTTCTACACGGCACTTGACCGAATGGTTGGCAGATCAGTGGCCAGACATAGCTGTTGAGGTTCACCACGGAGGACAGCCTCTCTATCCGTATCTCTTCGGGATCGAGTGAGACAATGAGTAGCTGGAAGTAGTATGGCTGATCAAAAGATCGGCGAGATCAGGCTTGGGCAAGTAAGTAGAGAGCATGAGTACAGATCTCCTGAGTATAAGCTGCCAACAGCGAGCCCTCTTCTCTCGTTGATAGACCTCCAGCAAATTAAAGTAGACCGAGTAAAAGGGGTTGGCCCCAAGCAGCGTAACTTACTTGCTATGGCAGGAATAGACACGGTCTACGATTTAGTGACCTACTATCCTCGCTCTTACCTGGATCGAACTCGACAAGCTCATCTAGTGGATATACGAGTTGGCGAGGAAGCTGCGGTAGTAGGCGAGGTCGTGAACGTCTCGATCGGCAACACTCGCACGGGACGTTCGATGATAACCATGACATTGGAGGACGATGGACATCTTCTCCATGTCGTCTTTTTCAACCAACCATGGCGTAGTGCCCAGCTAGAGCCAGGAGTCACCGTCCGTTGTTTCGGACGTCTTTCCAGGTTTCGACAGAGACTGCAGATGGTCAATCCAGCAGTGGACATACTAGGGCGAGAGGGGGCTCATGCAAAAACAGGTCGCTTAGTAGCCATATATCCGTCATCCGAAAAGGCCCACCTTGCATCATGGCAGATACAGCTCTTCGTGGGGAACGCTCTTTCTTTCGTAGACCATTTGAGGGATCCCCTACCTCCTTCCTTGCGGCGACGCTTGGCCTTACTCCCGAGGGCTATTGCATTGCATGAGATACACTTTCCCTCCTCTTATGTGCTCTTGACCAAGGCCAGACAACGGCTGGCCTTTGATGAGCTGTTCCGGCTGCAACTCCATCTGGCTAAGGTGAGGCGCCTAGAGAATCGCTTAGCCAAAGGGGTGAGTCAGCCAACCAGGGAGAGTGGGCTGGTGAGCCAGTTCATTGCAGGGTTGCCATTCAAGCTGACTGATTCTCAGAGCAAGGCGATCAAGGAGATCAGTGCTGATCTGGCTAGCGACCGTCCCATGCGGAGGCTCCTGCAAGGGGAGGTAGGTTCGGGCAAGACCATCGTTGCTGTTGCTACACTGCTTGCAGCTGTAGAGAATGGGCATCAAGCAGCGTTGGTGGCACCTACTACTGTGCTTGCCGAACAGCACTATTTGGTTGTCGACTCTCTTTTTCGCAGGCTCATGAATAGCACTGAAGACCACGAGAGACTAAGGGATGGCCGGTGGTCAAGAGGGGCATCGTCGCGATCGAGTGACGTAGTGTTGAGGTACGAAAATCTGGATACCGGAGAGGGGTCAGAAGATCACCAAGAGGACGAACGTTATTGGGAGAGGCATAGGGAGGCAGGAGAGCTCGGAGGGCTGACAACGGCTAACGAGAGAGCAGAAGAGACGGAGCTCCAGCAATCCTCGAAACCAGTGCGCATAGCTCTTCTGACTTCTCGAATTCCTGCAACGGAGAGATCAGCTCTGATCGGTGGTTTGGCAGAGGGGGAGTACGACATAGCAATAGGTACCCATGCTCTCTTCTCCGACGAGGTACGCTTCCGTCAGCTTGGTGTAGTAGTAGTGGATGAGCAACATCGCTTCGGGGTGGAGCAGAGGGACGAGCTGCGGATCAAGGCGGCCGCATATTCTGGTTCCACCCCGGATCTCCTGGTCATGACAGCCACTCCCATACCTCGTACGGCTGCGATGACCGTATTCGGCGACCTGGATCTCACGGTGATGACGGAGCTTCCTAGCGGTCGTCGCCCTGTGACGACCATCTGGTGTCAGCGATCAGGCCAAGAGGCCGAGGCTTGGAAGCGGATAAGGGATCAGGTCCGTGCGGGTAAAAGAGCCTACGTGATCTGCCCACTCGTCGATGGGTCGGAGAAAATTGAGTCCAAGGCAGTTACCTCGGAGTACCAACGATTAAAGGAGGGGGAGTTGGCAGGCATAGAGGTAGGTCTCATGCATGCTCAGATGAAGCCTTCCTCTCGTCAAGCGGTGATGAATGATTTCAGAGATGGCAAGATACAAGTACTTGTCTCCACGACAGTTGTCGAAGTGGGAGTAGACGTACCGGATGCCACGGTCATAGTCATAGAGGATGCCGCTAGGTTCGGCATTGCCCAGCTGCATCAACTCAGAGGAAGGGTAGGACGTGGCAAGGATCCTTCCTGGTGCTATCTGTTGGGTGAGGCAAGAAGCGCTGAGGGGAGGGCGAGACTCGAGGCCTTGTGTTCCAGCGTGAACGGGTTCGAGCTTGCTGAGATAGACCTACATATTCGTGGTGAGGGTACTATCTTGGGTACTAGACAGCAAGGACGCAGTGATTTGAAGGTAGCCTCTTTGGAAAAGGACGTGGAGTTGTGCGCTCTTGCCCGGAAAGTAGCAAGTGAAATCATAGCTATGGACGAAGATCTGAACACCTATGTTGAACTGGCTAGGGAGCTTAATTGGTTTGCCGACAATTCGTCCTATGGCTTCTTGCTCAAGAGCTGAGGTGGTGGCCTGGGGATGAGGGTCATTGCTGGGTCAAGCCGCGGTTGCAAGCTTCTACCAGTTCCATTTCCTCATGTACGACCTACCAGCGACATGGTCAAAGAGGCCGTCTTCGACATTTTGGAGAGCCTTGGAGTACTGAGGGGGGCTTGGGTGGCAGATCTATTCGCTGGTACAGGGTCCATCGGTATAGAGGCACTTTCGAGGGGGGCGCGACGAGTCAGTTTTGTAGAGAAGAACCCCCAGGTTGCAAGATTAGTCAAGGCCAATCTCAAAGCAACCAAGCTCGATGGACGAGAGCACGATATCGTGGTGGCTGATGCCATAAGCTGGTGTCGTGCGACACCTAAGTTGGAGATTGTCATATGCGATCCACCGTATGCCTTTTCTGCCTGGGAGGAACTGCTCGGAGTCGTAAACGCAGATCTGGTGGTGATGGAGAGTTCATCTCCACCAGATCAACCTCCTAGTTGGGAGTTCTTCAAGACAAGGCGCTATGGCGGTACGCTCATTACTATGGCTCGACCAGTAAAAGGAGAAGTGGAGTGATTGTTGCCCTGTTCCCTGGATCTTTTGATCCGTTTCACAATGGACATCTAGAGGTGGTCGAGCGGGCTAGCCGCTTGTTCGACAAAGTGGTAGTGGCGGCTCTGAGGAATCCCCAGAAAAGCGACCCGCTCTTCTCCATGCAAGAGAGAGAGGAGATGCTGGAGGAGGTACTTGCCGGCATTCCGAACGTAAGCGTAACCGCGGTATCTACTTTGGTCGTTAATGTAGCCAAAGAAGTAGGTGCCTCGGTAATCGTTAAGGGATTACGAGCTGTTTCCGACTTTGAGAACGAGCTACAGATGGCCCAGATGAATCAGTCTCTCTCCGGGATAGAGACACTGTTCATCCCCACCAGCTCGACCCATTCCTTCATTGCCTCTCGCTTGTTGCGTGAGGTGGCGCGATTTGGGGGAGATGTCAGTGGGTTGGTTCCAGTTCCAGTAGCCAAGAAGTTGCAGCAGAGATTTGCATCATGACCAATTCTGATGACTTCAGCCCTAGGTACGAGGATGATCATGATACAGATGATTGGGATGACTTCCTCCTAGAGGAGAGGCAAAGTCCCGTTTCCGATCCTCCTGGCAGAGACGAGATTATCGACCAGACTGAATCCGAGGCAGAGGTATTGATCAGACGAGCTATACACATTATCGAGGGAGCGAAGTCGGTTCCCCTCTCTGCATCGGTATTGGTCAGCCGGGAGGAGCTTACTGGATTGCTTGAAGAGGCTCTGGCCCTTCTTCCTCAGGAGCTCGCAGAAGCCAAGGTGCTCCTGCGAGAACGGGAGACATTCTTGACTCAGAGCAAGAGAGAAGGGGAGAACATATTGGAAGAGGCCAGGACTCAGGCGGAGAGAATGGTTCAACGTACGGAGATTGTCAGACAGGCCAATCATGTAGCTCAACGCATCATGGATGATGCTCGAGCGGAAGCGAGCAGACTGCGACACGAGGCAGAGGATTATTGCGACAAGAGGCTGGCTGCCTTCGAGATAATACTGGACAAGACGATGAAGAGTGTCAGAGCAGGACGCGAGAAATTGCAGATTACAGTGGGTAGACATTCAGCAGGTACCGATCCGATCAAACAAGGTTCTGTGTATACGAGTGGGACGAGGGCTCCTGAGAGTCCTGTTGCCGGGTCGGCGAGCGGAACTCAAGAGCTTTTCGATCAAGACGAAGTGGATGGAGGGGATGCCACCTCATCTTCCAGCTGAATTCCACTCGATGGCTTTTCTTGATCATCAGCCTTGAGGTCAACTATCTTGTGTTGCTGCTAATGTAGTCATTGTTGGTAGAGGTGCATTCTGAATCGTCGGCTCAGATTAGCAGCTAGAACATAAGTGGAGATCTACTTAGGTGTTGACTATTTTTTTCGTAGTTGTACAAGTAATAGTCTCGGTGGGACTAGTGGTTCTCATCCTTCTGCACAGTGGCAGAGGAGGTGGGGTTTCTGACATGTTTGGCGGAGCCATGGGATCCGCAGCCGCTGGTTCCACATCAGTGGAGCGCAACCTGGATAGATTGACGGTTACCTTCGCTCTCATCTTTGCTTTTACGACCGTGACTTTGGCCTTGCGTTTGTAGTGCCACCATCAACTGAACAGATCATTACTTGGACGTATAGGCATCTTCCGTGGTACTAACACTCTCTCTATGGAGCTGGATAAATCTGGATAATTACCAATCAGTACAGCTTGTATCCAGGTGGCTAAAGATACTCGACCTTCGATAACGGATGCAATGGATGGTCTGGATTAAGGTGGGCGCGATGATACGAGCTACTGAGTAACGGTACATTGAGTAGAAGCTGAGATAGCTGTCGGAGAGGTTGGTTGGACGGTGTCGAGCTGGTCATCGAGAAAGCGAGATATTGCACTCGCATCTTTTGTTACTGGCGTGGTTGTTTTCCTTTTGTTAGCGTACTTCCTCCCGGGAAAGTCCTCTAATGCCTCCAAACTCTCCCACGGAGGCACTCAAGCAGTCAGGTTGGTTACGGTACCTTCGGGTACCGTAACTGTAGCAATCACCTCTCCTCCTCATGGTTTCAACCCCGACAACGTTGCTGGAGCTGATTCATCCACAGCGATGATAATGAGGCTAGTCTGGCCTCAGGTTTTCTGGATGGAACCAAATCTGCAGCCCTCTCTCGACTCTTCTCTGGTGACAAGCGCTTATGTGATGAGCTTGAATCCACAAACTATCGTTTATCATCTCAATCCCCGGGCTACCTGGTCCAACGGCACTCCCATCAATGCCGATGACTTCATTTACGATTGGAAGGTGCATCTTCCTGGAGCCATGCAAGCCAATGGCCATCCTTACAGTGTGCCTTCCACCACTGGGTATGAGGATATAAAGTCAGTGGTCGGATCGGACAATGGATCCGTGGTGACCGTGGTTTTCCGCCATCCCTTTGCCGATTGGAAATCGCTTTTCAACAGCCTTCCACCAGCTCAGTTGCTCGATAAGGTTGGTTGGAACAGCGGCTTCAACCGTTTTAGCAAAGATGCGATGGTGTCCGGGGGGCCTTTCGAGATCAGTGCTTACTTACCAGGGAAAGAGGTTGTACTATCTCGTAATCCTCGTTACTTTGGTCCGAAGCCGAGCTTGGCCCATCTTATCTTCAAGATCATCCCTAAGCGATCCCAAGAGGTAGCCGATCTAGGGCAGCATCTAGTAGACGTCATCTTTCCTCATCCGAACTTTTCCCTGATGGAAGAGGTAGGATCTTTGGGTGGCGTTATCAGCCAATCTGATCTATCCATGCGCTATGAACAACTGGACTTCAACTTGTCCAACCCTATTCTTGCCAACTTGAATGTTCGTAAAGCCATTGCTTATGCTACCAATCGAACCGTTATGATGGAGGACACTGTAGGTCAGCTGTATCCGTCCTCTCGGCTGCTCGGCAACCACTTGTTCATGAACATACAGCCAGGGTATGTCAACAATGGTGCGGAATACGACAAACCGCACATAAGAACAGCTCGTAAATTACTGGCAGAGGCGGGGTACCTTCCTCTGGGCGGTCCTTATCTCAGTTCTGGCACAAAAGCGTTGAAGTTGACTTTGACAGCTGATGCAGCCAGTATGCAATCAAGAGTGGTTGAGCACTTGTTCGTACGACAAATGGCTAAAGTGGGCATTGACGTGACGATATCCAATGCCCCTTCCTCCTCGGCTCTATTCCAACGTCTTGTCAGCGGGAACTACGATATAGCCCTGGTTGGCTTGAGAGCTAGCCCTTATGTTGCGTACAACACCCTTCAGTACTCCAGCATACTTTCAGCAGGTGGAGTGCCTCAAGATGTAACTGGGTTCGAGAGCACTTATGCAGACTCTTTGATCCTCGAGGCATCAGAGGAGCTATCTCCTTCGAAGGCCTTCTCTCTATACAATCGTGTAGACCAGTATCTATGGGCGCAAATGGTGTCCCTGCCCTTGTTCGAGGAGCCGTCGCTGCTGGCTTACAACCACTACGACGTAGGCATCACTGACAATGTCACCAAGGCAGGGCCCGTATTCGATGCTTACAGCTGGTCCGTGGTGAGACCCCAGGAGACGAGGACTCAGCCTTGAACTTCCTCTTGGGCAGGATCAGTGCCTTCGAGGGAGAGTATGTTGTTCTTCTCTGCTGCATCCGGGGCAGTCTCGAGGAATGCCTCGAGGATCTCGGAGGCTACCGCCTCCGAGGTAAGCCTCAGGCTCAGAGCTAGTACATTGGCATCGTTCCAACGCCTGGCCCCTCGGGCAGTTTCGGCATCTACACATAGAGCTGCTCTTATCCCTTGAAGTTTGTTGGCAGCTATAGTGACCCCTGTTCCTGTCCAGCAGCAGACTACTCCCCGATCAGCAAGTCCTCTTGCTACTGCCTCTCCTACGACCTTGCCTACCTCTGGCCAAGGAGAACCGTCAGCCAATACGGCAACTTCATGACCTTTTTCTCTGAGCATCTCCAAGAGGCTGTGGGTGAGGGAGGTGCTCTCGTCCGTACCGAATGCTATGCGCATCCTTTCAGCGTACCAGGAGCCGCATAAGCGGAACTATTGTTGAGGTACATTTGGCTGTTGTCGGCGCATCGCGGCCTACGCTATTTCTACCGCACAGGTGGAACTATTGTTGAGGTATATGTGGCCAATATCTTGCCGTTGAGATGATGAAGTCAAGGGGATACTCTAGAGCAGGGGAGATATGGACAAACCTACTCTGGAGATAGAGCAAACCGCTTGGGACAGGGGAGTTGAACTTGTAGCTGGCGTAGATGAAGTTGGTAGAGGTGCCTGGGCAGGTCCTCTCACTGTATGCGTGGCTGTTGTACCCCGTATGGACGAGATAGGCAGTGGCGAACTGGCTTGGGTGCGAGACTCCAAGCTGCTCAGTGAGCAACGACGTGAAATGCTCTTTGAGGTGCTTGCTCCTTTTTGTCTTGCTTGGTCAATTGGCCATGCTGAACACTACGAATGTGATGAACTGGGCATGAGCTCTGCTCAAAGATTGGCCGCAGCGCGAGCTTTGGAGGGAGTGGTAGCTTGCTTGGGGCGGAGTCCCAATTTGTTGTTACTAGATGGCAAATGGGATTTCATAGGCTCAACCGATAGCGTTGCAGTCGTGAAGGGTGATCAGAGATCATTTGCAATAGCAACGGCCTCTATCTTGGCCAAAGTGAGCAGGGATAGAATCATGCGGGCAGAACATCAACACTATCCTGTGTACGACTTCGAGCATAACAAAGGCTATCCGTCTCTACAGCATAGGATTGCCCTGGCTGGATGGGGGGCAAGTCCTATACACCGACGGAGCTGGTCGTTCATGAACAAATTAATTTGGTAGTTTGGCAGAAAGAGACTTGGGATGAGGACTGATAGTCATTTCTTGTTTTGTTGCACGTTAGAGCCAGAGGTACTGTAGCCATGGTCAACGGTGGTTTCGATCCTTGGCAGGCCATGCTAGAACGATTAAGAGACGCCTTCGACTTGGTTGGCGCAGATGAGTATGTTCGTTCTGTCCTCTCGGTACCGAGAAGATCTCTCGAAGTCTCGGTACCAGTACGGATGGATGACGGACATGTGGAGGTGTTCAAGGGATGGCGAGTTCACCACGACACGAGCAGAGGGCCGGCCAAGGGCGGGTTGCGATTCCATCCACTGCTCAATGTCGATGAACTTGCTGCCTTGGCTGCGGCCATGACCCTCAAGTGCGCCATAGTCGATTTACCTTTCGGGGGAGGCAAGGGAGGTGTTCGGTGTGATCCTACCAAGCTCTCCGATGGAGAACTGGAGAGACTTACCAGGAGATTCGCCTACGAGATCTCTTGGTTGCTAGGTCCAGACTCTGATGTACCCGCACCGGATGTCAACACCGATGAACGAGTGATGGGATGGCTCATGGATACCCTGTCCATGATCAAAGGGGGGAATATACCCGGTTCAGTGACGGGAAAGCCGTTAGCCTTGGGGGGAATGCCTTTGCATGCAGGAGCTACTTCTGGTGGGGTAGTAACTTGCCTGAGGGCTGTGCTTGCAGAACTTGGTATTGGCTTGACAGGTTCCAGAGCGGTAATCCAAGGGTTCGGTAAAGTAGGGGCACCTTTGGCGTATCTTCTCGCTTCTGCTGGGATGAGGGTAGTAGCAGTAGCAGATGTTGCTGGGGCAGTTTACAACCCTGGTGGTTTGGATCCATCTCAACTTGCAGCACACGTTGCTGAGCATGGCACTGTGGCGGGATTCAAGGGTGGACAATCGATAGGGACAGAAGAGTTCTGGTCGGTGGAGTCAGAAGTTGCAGTACCTGCCGCCTTGGAGGGGGCCATAGATACTGAAGCAGCTAAAGTAATTCAGGCTAAGGTGGTGATCGAAGCTGCCAATGGTCCTACTACGCTTTCGGGGGATGCCGTATTGGAGAGTAGGGGAGTTGTGGTAGTGCCAGACATCCTAGCCAATGCTGGAGGGGTTACAGCTTCGTATTTGGAGTGGGTCCAGGCAAGACAAGGATACGCTTGGGAACAAAGGGTTGCTGCGGAACGGCTTCGCTCCAAGATGGACCTAGCTTTTCGAGAGGTGTGGGCCAAAGCAGATAGGCTGAAGATCAGCCTGCGACGTGCAGCTTATGTGCTTGGGGTAGAGAGGGTTACTGAAGCCTTGCTTGCCAGAGGATTGTTCCCATGATCTTTCATTGGCGCTTTGTTTGTGAGGGATATCGCGAGGGAGGAGCTGGTATTGCAACAACTGGTTAACTTTAGCATGCGTGCAGGTGGCGCATAGGGTGTGTG
>JAMDDE010000012.1:25159-111192 GCA_023489235.1 Actinomycetota bacterium
GCGCATAGGGTGTGTGTAAACGCGAAGGAGAAGAACTTCCAAGCTCTTTAGAGTTCTTTGGCGGCGACTGGTTTTTAGCTTAATGTAAAGTATCTATAGCTGCCTTACAGCATCGCATTCATTGAATGCCCCCGTAGCTCAGTGGATAGAGCAACTGCCTTCTAAGCAGATGGTCGCAGGTTCGAATCCTGCCGGGGGCGCCGGAACACCACGCCTAAGCTATGCCGTTTCCCTGCGACATCTTACCCATGGCTATAAGGTCATACAGGTTGGTGATGTTCAAGAGCATTCACCCTGTCGCCTAGAGTCTGTACGGCTACCCGCAGGTCGGCAACTGTGGTCGTCAGTGCATCTATGCGGGCAGTCTGTGCATCTATGCGGGCAGTCTGTGCATCTATGCGGGCATTGAGCTCGGAGCGCAGTTGTCCCATCTCGGAGCGCAGTTGTGCCATCTCGGAGCGCAGTTGTGCCATCTCGGAGCGCAGTTGTGCCATCTCGGAGCGCAGTTGGCCGCTCTGGGAAACCATGACAGCCAGAACGCCGAATACAGCGACTGCCAAGATACCAAGTGCCGACCATGCGACTGCGATCACGACATCAGTCTAGCTGGCAGTGCTGTTTCTTCCAAGTAACAGCAACGGGGGAGTTTATCGAATCAAGCCATGTCGTCAGTTACTGAACAGTAATACAAACAAACTACAACTAGGCAACCGGACTAGCCCGTTCCTCGCCCGAGGAGTGTCACAGCAATAGCTACTGGATGACCTCCTACAGGGATCGGTTTGGTCGGTTTCTCGCTGCGTAGATTTATAGGCGTGATATAGCCTTGTTCATCTGCGATATATGCCATTTTGCCGTTGGAGGAGAGTGCTACTGCCTCTGCTGTCTCTCCCAAGGGTATGGAAACAGAGGGGGATGCTCGAGAGACGCTTATTAGAGTCAAGGAGTCACCGCCAGTAACGTATGCTGTTTCTCCGTTAAGGGAAAAGGCTATGTTTGTAGGATCTCTCCCAGCCGGTATAGATCTGCACGGATCGTCAAGCGGACCGCAGGCGAGGTTCTCACCGTTTGAACCTGTAAGTGGTATGGAAGTTATGGAGTTGGAGCCGAAGTTCCCTACATATACTGTTGTACCTTGAGGTGATATTGCTACAGCGTCCGGTTCGATACCAACTGGTATGGATATGACTGACCTCGCAGTCAGGTTGGAGTTTATCCTTACGACAGTGACCTTGTTTGCCCCGAAGTCGGCTACATAAGCATAGTGGTTGTTAGGTGTTACGGCTACTGCATCAGGTTCTTGCAGTGTCGAGACGGTGGTTACCACTTGATTGGTTCGTGTATTGACTATATTGATGTTGTTGTCGTCTAGGTTGGCTACTACAATAAATGCTCCATTGGATGATGTCGCTACAGCGTCTGGTTCCAATCCTACCTTGATGGTAGATGTCACTTTGTCTGTGTATGCATCAATCACAGATACCGTGTCCGAGCCGCGATTAGCGACATAGACGGTACTGCCATCAGGAGCTACTGCAAAAGCTGAAGGTTCGGTGCCTGTGGTGATGGTCCTCTCCTGGTTGGTGGTCAAATTCACAGTAGTAATGGTTGTTCCAGGGTCAGCAGCCCCTGCAAGGTTTGCTACATAGGCCTGAAGATCATGCTCCTTGGTCTCCTCGAGTGAGTGCGTGCTAGCACATCCGGAGATAACAATCCATGGCAAACAGGCAATTAGGAGAGTTAGTCGGAGGGTTTTGGCGAAATTAACTATATAGTAGTTTAATAGTTTCATCTTATGGATCTTGTAGCTCTGTTTCCATAAAAAATTCCTTAATGGAATGAAGTTTCCTTAATGAAATGAAGTATGCCAATAGTTTGCCTTACTTTGCTGTTCAGGGGTGTATCATTGTTTAATATCCTTCTCATGGCTAAAGCTAAGAGCTTGCGGGGTGCCATTCTCATGTCATAGTGGAGGTATGGTCATGGAACGGATCGCTTATAGGGGAAAATCAGCGGAGGTGGATCTAACAGCTATTGATCGGATAGAGAAGGGGTTGAAGGATATCGCACATGTGCTGTCCTTGATGGATGAAGGTTCATTTGGACTTTGCAAAGTTTGTGGAGCGCCTATCGATCTATCCATACTCGAGCAAGCACCAACCTCCACGGAGTGCTCGATTCATAGATTCACCAGGTGGAGGTGATGTAGCTACCTGCATCTAAGTTGCACAAACGCAGGGCTTTGCGGGGCGTTCTGGGTCATTAGCGAACATCAAGCTTGTTGACTGCTTTACTGCCCAAAGGATGCTGTTCCAAGAAATACCAAGTTCATTCTGTGTCCAATGTGCGCATCCAATCTTGTGTCTAAATGTGCATATTCAACATGTGAGCTGTTCATTGCAGAACTTGGGTAATCAGATAAAATGCATGCTCTAGAGAGCGTATGGAAAGGGACTTATAGTGGCTCTTCCGCTGGAGAAGCTAGGTGCTGCTTACGATATAGGTGCAGTTACCATTGACAAGGATAGATCTGTAGCTTATGCGCTAGCGACCAATGATCTGAATCCGCTCTACTTATCCGGGCAGTTTGCCCCACCAGTCTTCGGAGTTGTTCCCACCTGGGAGGCATTGACTTTGGCCATGGAAGACTTGGTCCCAAGAGAGGCTCTTTTAATGGTTGTGCATGGAGAACAAGACATGTACTTCCAGCAGCCAATTGTGCCGGGTAAATCTTTAAGGACAAGGGCTCAGCCCTACTGTTATCGGGTAGGTGGATCCGGTACTAGGGCAACGATCAAGGTGACTAGTTACGATGGGAAAGACGATACGGTTGTACTAGAGCAGTATGTAACCTTGTTCATCAGAGGGATGACAGATGGTTACAATGGAGGGCCAGAAGCCCCCAGTCATGATTTTCCAGAGGGAGCACGCTCCAAGCTAGTTGGAAGTGGAGTCATGCATGTCGATGTCGATCAAACATTCCGATATCGAGATGCTTCAGGCGACAACATGCCTATCCACTTGGATGATGCAGTCGCTAAATCAGTTGGCTTGCCAGGTATTATCGCTCACGGCTTGTGTATCATGGCAATGACGAGTCATACTATATTAGAAGTTTTAACCAATGGAGATCCTACACGTCTCAAGCGACTGGCAGTAAGGTTCGCCAAACCAGTGTTCCCGGGGAACGATCTAATTACTAATATCTATGATGCCGGTATGGATAGTTCTACTCATAGTTGGGCTTTCGAAGCATTGAGCCGAGGAGACCTAGTGATATCCAACGGCAGGGCGGAAACGATAACCTGAGTATTTCATTGAATGGTGTTCAGTTTGCCATTGAATGGTGTTCAGTTTGTCGCATTGCATTGTCCTATCGATCACATGCGTTCCGCAACCGTGGCCTAGCTAGAGTCTGATATCGAAGACAAATGAACCACCAGATCTGCCCAAGCGAACAGATCTGGTGGTCATCACTTCAGATTGCAAGTATTACGAATACAGTTTAAAGGTCACCCTAGGCTTTCTTGGTTTCCCAGAAGATCTTGTCTATCTCTGCAATCTTGGCTAGAAGTTCTTCCGCTACACTCAAGTCGTTGGTCCGCTTGGCCTGGCTGGTTAGCTTCTTGGTTCCCCAGAACAGCTCATGGAGTTGAGGGTACTTCTCCAAATGAGTAGGAGAGAAGTACTGGTACCACAGTACATCAAGGTGATGGTTGACCTCTTCCGCTCGCTGCTCTTTGATCAAGATTGCTCTGTCTCTGAAGTACTGATCATCGGAGGCATTGTACTTCTCCATTATCGCCTTGATCGACTCTGCTTCAATTCTTGCCTGTGCTGGGTCGTATACCCCGCAGGGCAAGTCGCAATGCGCATGCACCTTCATGGGAGGTCTCATAGCGTCCACGGCAGCAAGCAAGTTATTGATTATGGTCATACCTAAGCTCCTCCTTATTTGATCGCAACGAATAACTGTATCGTAGGTTACATGCTTTACCTTACCCGCGTGTCGACCGTACTGACGGTACTTGGCTTGGGCACGGTAGCTATGGGGATAGTTGCTGCTCTCTCATTATTTGGAAGGGTCGAGGTGGATGGTTTCTCCATGTATCCAACACTTCTGCCTGGAGATAGATTGATTGTGTACAGGACCAGGAAGTTGGCACCGGGGGACATAGTGGTGGCTGTTGTTCCCGATTCCAATCCGCAACATATGGTCAAGAGGTTGGCAGAGATAGATCGTCAAGGTGCTGTCTTGTTGGGAGACAATACACTTGCCAGTACAGACAGCAGAAATTTTGGTCCAGTACCGTTGGCATGTCTAAAGGGGAAGGTGGTTTACCGCTACTTTCCCCTCGACCGTTCCGGACTGTTTTAAGTAGGATTCTTTAACCAGGCTTTGGTCACGGTTAGGACCATACACCCATGTCCAGCTTGTCGTGCGCTTTATACAGATAGAGGTAGTGTGCTTTATACAGATAGAGGTAGTGAACCTCCCTGTTCGTAAGAGCGGAGAGATTAACAAGTCCACAGTTGTATTCGCTAATAATTTCTGAATGTTTCGTGTAAACTTTTTAAGAAGCTGGAGTAGAAGGTTGAAGGATTAGAATGCAAGCTACTGTATAAAAGTCTAATACTAAAGTATTATGCTAACTATGGGAGGGCAAGACAGATTGAGTCGCCTAATGGATCCGGATTATCTGAAGGGATTAGAGGACAAGCCTATTAACGCGTTGAGGGAAATACGACAGGAGTACTGTTCACTGGAGGTCACTATTTCCTATTTACGCAGGCTTGCCCAAGGCTACCTTGACATACTTGCCTTCTATATTGAAAGACGTGAGAATGGTGAGCCGGTCGACACGTCTACTCTAGTGACAACTCTTGTTCGTTTGCTTGCCGATCGTTCTCGGCGTTCAGAGCAGCCGGCCAGGCTGTCAGCTTTGTTGGCACCGAACTTAGTTGACTTGACGACTGATATATCAGATGTCGATTCAGTGATAGGCGGTTATGACATAGAAGAACTGCACTCCATGGATTTGGAAGAGCTGTATGCTTTGAGGTCCAGATTGCAGAGGGCAGAGAGAGGACTATCCACTGATCGTCGCGTTCTGCATCAACGCATTGATTTGCTCGATGCCGAGCTGGTCAAACGCTACAGGAGCGGGGAAGCAACGGTAGAGGAGCTCATTGGCTAGTGGTATTCATCCATATCGAACTTCTATTTGTGTCAAGACTGCGTGGTTGAGCTAAAGTACTTGAGCTGGAAGAGGTATTACAGATGCGGCTGGTTGGCTTACAAGTTGAGGTGTATCAGATAGGGAAGGTGGTTGGATGAAAGAACTTCCTGACCGCTGGCGGGAGCTGGGGGAGTTTATTCGCGAGCAACGAAACATGGCTCGATTGTCGCTACGCAGGTTGTCAGACCTAGCCGGAATCTCCAATCCTTACTTGAGCCAGATAGAGAGAGGATTACGGCGGCCTTCGGCAGAAATTCTCCAACAAATTGCCAAGGCTCTGCGAATCTCGGCAGAGACGCTGTACGTGCGAGCTGGAATATTAGAAGAACGAGGAGAAGAAGGGGATCTCCCTAGACGTATACTCAGTGATACATATTTGAGCGAGGATCAAAAGCAAGCATTGATTCGTGTCTACCTCTCGTTCTTGCACGAGCACCGGTCCGATCCTTGGAAGGATCTTCCAGAACCATCAGGCGAAGAGGGGGAGTCCACGGAGGCGGAGATTGTCACCGAGGGGGTCGTTTCTCCAGATGGCTCCTCGACAATAGGAGAGTGACGGTCCAGTCTCAACTTCCGGGTAGGCTGCATCCATAGTGCAGCACTTGGCAATTGTATCCATGCACACCTCTCCACTTGCCCAACCAGGTATGGGCGATGGTGGGGGAATGAACGTTTATGTGAAAGAACTAGCGCAGTCGCTTGCCCGCAAGGGGGTGGACTGCGATGTGTTCACCCGTTCCACTTCTCCTCTTGATCCATTGACGGTGGAAGTGGAACCTGGATTCAAGGTTCACCATGTGGTAGTTGGTCCACGTCGACCTGTGTCCAAAAACCAGCTCTTTGAGCTGACCTCTTCCTTTGCAGAAAAAGTATTGGACATCCTGGACTCAACATCTCGTCTTCGATCACCTTTCGGTATGGGGTACAGAATTGATGCCGTGCATGGCAATTACTGGTTGTCCAGCCTTGTTTCTGCGAAAGTGAGCAAAGCTATGGATGTACCTTTATTCACCACCTTTCACACCTTGACTAGGGTGAAAGCAGAGGCTTCCAGAGAGTTCTTGGTCGATGATCCAATGAACCGAGAAGCAGCAGAGGAGTACTTGACCGATCGTTCCGATGCAATCTTCGCGTCTTGTACAGTTGAAGCGACTCAACTGGTCAAACTATACAATGCCAATCCCAGCAAGGTGCATGTCATATCTCCAGGGGTTGATCATGCTCTTTTCGGACCTGGGGAACGTCGTATGGCCCGATCTGCAGTGAGACTTCCTCAGGACGTACCTGTAATACTGTTCGTGGGGAGAATCCAGCATTTGAAGGGTGCTGATTTGGCAGTAGCAACTCTTGCGGAGCTCGAATCCTTTCCGTCGGCTCGTTTGATAATCATTGGAGGGCCATCTGGATCCCTCGGTCGGGAAGAGTTGCACAAGCTGCGTGTCCAAGCAAATGAGCTGGGCATCGCTGATCGGGTCCATTTTCTCCCACCTCAGCCCCATGAGCTGCTCTCCACTTATTACAGAGCTGCGAATATATGCTTGGCTCCATCACGAGTAGAATCATTTGGCTTGGTTGCCTTGGAGGCTGCTGCATGTGGACTACCAGTTGTGGCCTCTAAGGTGGGGGGGCTGTCGACCTTGGTCGAACATGGGATTACCGGGTTTTTGGTGGACTCCTTCTCACCGGGGGATTTAGCACGAGCAGTGAGCGAGATACTGAGCGATACTACTCTAGCGACGCGCATGGCACGCAGGTCAATAAGTCTCGCTAGGCGTTACTCATGGTCGAATACCGCAAGTAAAGTTATCGATGTCTATGCCCGCATTGCCAATGAGCTAGATGCTGACTCGGTAGCTGCTTGCTGATGAAGAATGTTTCTTGGCGTTCCCAACGGCCCAGCCCAGACACAGTCTCTCACAGACACAGTCTAATGAAGCAACATCAACAACACCACCGCTATGACAGCACAGCAGCAGTCGGGAGTCAGTTCTTATAGAGTCAGGGGAAAAGCGCTACTCTTTGATATCTATGACAGATCAACTGGTGGTAGTGGGTGGTGGGAACATGGGAGCGGCAATCATAGGGGGACTGTTGTCAGCTCAATGGATTGCCGGAGAGAATTTGGTGGTAGTCGAGAAGTCATCTTCAAGACGTACCTTTCTCTCGGAGCAGTTCCCGGCGGTGAGAGTAGTCGAGCGTATAGAGGATGCTTCTCCGAGAGATGTGTTGGTGGCTGTGAAGCCCCAAGATGCAGAGGGGGTGTGCCTTGCCCTTGGAGAAGCTGGAGCTCGGAGGATATTGTCAGTAATTGCTGGAATTCGCATCAGACATTTGGAGGAATGGCTGGGCAAAGAGGTGGTGGTGGTACGTGCCATGCCTAACACCCCTGCTCTTGTCCGTTCAGGCGTTACCGCAATTTCACCAGGTCGTTTTGCTACCGATACCGATCTTAGTTGGGCTGAAGACATGCTGGTAGCCGTTGGCAAGGTAGTACGAGTTCGTGAGGAGTTATTGGACGCTGTCACTGGCCTGTCAGGTTCTGGCCCTGCTTATGTTTTCCTTGTTGTGGAAGCTCTTATCGAAGCAGGGGTGCTAGTTGGGCTTCCCAGGGAGGTTAGCACTGTGCTGGTGGAGGAGACTCTTTTGGGTTCGGCTCGTTTGTTGATCGAGTCAGCAAGTACGCCTGAAGAACTTCGACACTCGGTTACCTCTCCTGCAGGTACAACTGCTGCAGGACTACGGACCTTGGAAGCTCATTCTGTGCGTTCAGCACTTATCGAGGCAGTGGTGACTGCCACTGAGCGTTCTCGACAACTCGGGTCGAGTTAGAACGTAGAGGCGATACAGGGCAGGATAGCAGATACATTGAGTTAATATCTTTGGTGTGCTCCCTATCTATCTGCTAACAGATTACGGATTGTCCGATGAGTTCACTGGCGTGCTTAAAGCAGTGATCTTAAGGATAGCCCCAGGAGCAACTGTAGTGGACTTGAACCACGCCATTCCTCCCTTCGATGTATTGTCGGGAGCAAGGTGTCTAGAGCGTTGTGTTCCCTACCTCAGCAAGGGGGTGGTGTTGGCGATAGTGGATCCTCAAGTTGGGACGAGGAGGCGAGCGATAGCGGTAGAAGTAAAGCTATATGCTCCCGAAGGGAGGATCCGAAGCGTGGATTCCATGGCAGTAGATCGCACAGCCGATCAGTCGAGACTAGTTTTTGTTGGTCCGGATAACGGTATTTTGTTAGGGGCAGTGGACAAGCTGGTCAAGCTGAGCGAAACCACTATGGTTGGCGAGCCTATAGTGGTAGATAAGCCTATAGCGGTAGATATCGACATTGACAAGGTTGCTCCTCCCTTTCCACGGGTGGGCACAACCTTTGACGGTAGGGATCTGTTTGCTCCAGCAGCAGCACTTCTGGCCAAGGGTATCAGGCTCGATGATATAGGTGACCGTGTAGACCTACAGGAGCTGGTCAGGCTCCCAAATCCTCATCTCCTTCACGACAAGGATTCCTTGGAAACCGAGGTTATCTGGGTGGATCATTTTGGTAACGTCCAGTTGTCGGCGACATCCGATCTGGGCGAGGCTCTTCCGCTGGTTATTTTGGTAGATAGCGGGGTTAAGAGAGTGAAGGCGCATAAGGTGAGAACCTTCGATGAACTCGATGAGTTCGAGTTGGGGGTCATGGAGGACTCCAATGGATACCTGGCGCTCGTTGCGCGACAAGCTAACGCTGCTGAGCTCTTAGATGTATCCATGGGTGATTTGGTCACTCTATCTACTAGTGATCACTCCTCTCCTAGTGATCGTTCAGGTGAACCGACATGATCAATGTCAAGGAGCTCTCTCTGTGTCAGTAGTCATGATTGGAGTAGATCAAAGAAGATTCCCCTTGGAACTCTTCGAGCGACTGGTCGTGGATGAAGACTCTAGGGCGACGGTATTGTCCTCAGTGCTTGCTTTGCCGGGAACATCCGAAGCAGTGTTGCTTTCCACCTGCCTGCGTACTGAAATATACGCTGTGGTGGAGATATTCCACGATACTGTCACAGAACTTGTCGAGTTGCTAGCCTCTCTTGGGTCTATAGATCCTTCGTACCTGGGAAGCTATATGACTTTGAAACATGCAGACGAAGCAGCCTTGCATTTGTTCGAAGTAGCTTCAGGGCTAGAGTCGGCAGTAATAGGTGAGACGGAAGTATTGGGCCAGGTGAAACAGGCGTTTCGTATAGCAGAGGATAATGGAGCCGCTGGCCCACTCCTCTCCGAACTATTTAGGCGAGCAATAGAGGTAGGCAAACGGGTACGTACCGAGACGGCTATAGCCAGAGGAACTACCTCTATGTCTCAAGCAGCCGTTGATCTCATCCTGCAACGAAGCGGTTCACTGGATGACAAGCTGGTGGCAGTGGTTGGAGCTGGAGAGATAGCTGCCGGAGTGTTAGATGCTCTGAGAACCAGGATGGGAGGGGAGGTAGCCGGTCTGCCGGTTACTGACCTTGTCGGGAAGTGGAAAGATACGGGTAGTTATCGCCCGATAACTGCGTCAACGGCTCCCAGGGGAACCAAGGAAATTAGGGAAATCAGGGACTTCATGGAATCTGAGGATCGTTCTTCTATTGTGGTGATCAATAGGACCGTTGACAAGGCCAAGGCGCTTGCCGATAAGGTGAATGGCAATCCCCATGCACTGGACAATCTCCCTTGGGTGATATCCCAAGCGGATGTAGTGGTTGCATGTGTTGCAACTTCTAAGCCGATTGTGGATGTAGAAATGGTCCGACAGGCTGTCGAGGGCAGATGGAGTCGTCCATTGCTCATGGTGGATATGGGGGTTCCTCGAAACATTGTTCCTGAGGCTGGAGAGGTGCCTGGAGTAAGCTTGGTCACCTTGAATCAAGTAGCAGAGTTCGTTGAGTCCAACTTGGACAGTCGGCATGCCGAACTTGCTAGAGCTCATGTGATAGTGCAAGAAGAACTCGATCGCTATCGTCGAGATAGCTCAGCCAGGACGGTGGCCCCTGTGGTGGCTGCCTTTCGGGAAAGGGTCGAACGAATCCGCCAAGAAGAGCTGAATGCCTACCGTCGCAAGCTAGCTGATCTCAACGATCAGGAGTGGTCTACGGTGGATGCGTTGACCAAGAGAATTGTCAGAAAACTCATGCACGAGCCTACCCTGCGGGTCAAAGAGGCAGCTCTGTCGACACACGGTAATTTGCTGATAGAGGCCCTCAAGGAACTTTTTGGCTTGTAACGGATGAGCAGTATAAACCTCCTATATAACGAAATCTATATAACAGCTTAGAGCAACTGATCTAATGCGGAGCAATCTGGATTGAGCAGAACCGAGGCAAAAGGACACTCTCTGAGGATAGCTACGCGATCCTCCAATCTTGCTATTTGGCAGGCAAACCAAGTCAAGGTGGCACTGGAGAGAGTAAATGCAGATATTCCTGTTGAGGTAGTGCCACTTGTAAGCTCTGGGGACTTGATACATGAGAAGCCGATAAGGGCACTTGGCACCCAAGGGGTGTTTACCAAGGAGATCCAAGCTGCTGTTCTGACGGGACGAGCAGATATAGCAGTGCATTCTGCGAAAGATCTTCCTACGGTTGCAGTGAGCGGTTTGGAGATGGTGGCCGTACTGAAACGGGGCGAAGTGCGTGATGCCTTGGTAGGCTGTGCTGTTGCCGATCTTCATGAGGGATCGGTTGTAGCTACTGGATCCCCTCGGAGACGAGCACAACTGTCCTATATCCATCCAGGTATAGTTTTTTCCGAGTTGAGAGGCAACATAGAGAGCAGACTGAGGCATTCGACCGAGGTTGATGCCGTAGTTGTCGCCGCAGTAGCTCTGCAACGTTTAGGGTTGGAGGAGTATGTGACGGATCTCTTGCCTGTGGAACTTATGCTTCCTCAAGTAGGGCAAGGAGCTATAGCAGTTGAATGCAGACAAGAAGATCTCTGGATAAAGGACATATTAGGTCGGATAGACGATCATCCTTCTAGGATGGCAGTCCAAGCTGAGCGCGCATTCATGTTCCGGATTGGTCAAGTTGGGAACTATGGAGGTGCCTGCACCCTTCCGGTGGCTGCTTTGGCTCAGATTGGCCAGGATGGGTCATGGGTCATGAAAGGCATGCTAGCGAGTGAGGATGGTTTGACTATGTTGAGAGAGGAAGCAAAAGGAAACGATCCTATGACACTAGCTAACGTGATTGCTGATCGCATTCTTGGCGCCAGCGAGGCGAAGAGGATCATTGGGTTGTCATAAGGTGACAACTAAGACAACAACCAGGCAACCCATAGGGCGACAACCAGTGCGTAGAAACCAACTACTTGTTGGCGCCCAAGTCCCAACAAGTAGTTGCAATTGATCGTCTTACGATTTGCAGTGGTGGTACCGTTGCTTAAGGGGCAGTGGTCAGCACCGTCCTTCCTCTGGTTCTCCCTTTATCAACGCGCCGGAAACCTCGGCCCTTTAGGGGCGAGAGAGGTCATCTAAGATCAACGGCTTGCGCGCGTAATCTAGTCGTATGTGGAAGGCGAGAGTTTTCTTGGTAGGGGCTGGTCCAGGCGATCCGCGATTGATTACTGTTAGAGCTGCTGAGCTACTCCGAAAGGCTGATGCAGTAGTCTACGATCGCTTGGTGGACAAAAGAGTGGTCGACCTGGCACCTAGCTCAGCTGCGAGATTCGATGTGGGCAAGCATCCTCGCAAGCTGTTATCTCCCGGAGAAGAACCTGAGGTAACGAACGAAGCAGAAGGCAGCTTCAAGGGTTCTATTGATCAAGCTGCCATCAATGAGCTCTTGATAGAGCTAGCCAGCAAGCACGAGTGTGTAGTGCGTCTGAAGGGTGGGGATCCATTTGTATTCGGTCGCGGTGGAGAAGAAGCCTTGGCTCTCCTAGAGGCAGAGGTGCCCTTTGAGGTGGTCCCGGGAATCACTTCAGCAGTGGCGGTGCCCTGCTACGCTGGCGTTCCTGTAACCCATAGGGGAATTTCCTCGTCCGTGACCATAGTGGCTGGACACCTCGACTCCGGTGGTGGGCAGGTGAAATGGGAGGATATAGCTAAGTTCTCTGGTACAATTGTGATCCTCATGGGGGTTGCTCATCGAGCTGAAATTGCAGATCGTTTGATGCTTGGAGGACTTTCTGGGGACACCCCAGTTGTTGCAGTATCGCAAGGTACTTTACCCTGCCAACGCAGTATACGCACTACACTTCGGTACCTTGGTGAAACAGAGCTCAGTTCTCCGGCGACAATCGTGGTTGGAAATGTGGCGGAGTTGAACTTCTCCTGGTTCGAGAGGCTTCCTTTGTTCGGGTGGAAGGTAGTGGTGACCCGTGCATCCGAAAAGGCCTCTGGAATCGCTACCATGCTGGAGGAGAATGGAGCTATGGTGCTGGAGGTGCCGGTGATCAGTAAGTCTCCCCCTCGTGATGGGGGTGATTCCTTGAGACGGGCGGTTCAGCGAGTAGGGGAGTATGACTGGGTTGTCTTCACTTCACCTAACTCGGTGGATGAGCTGTTCTCTGCCGTATCCGATCTGCGCCAGTTAGGTGGAGTTAAGATAGCTGCGATAGGGCAGGGTACTGAAGCTGCCTTGAGGAACTGGCATGTAAGTCCGGATCTTATCCCCCCTGAAGCTGTAGCCGAATCTCTTGCTGCTGCTTTGATCGACTCTTCTGGTTCCATCGGGCAACGAGCCCTGTTCCCCAAGGCGGCTGGAGCGCGAGAAGTGTTAGGGAATCTCCTCAGGCAGTCCGGATGGTACGTAGATGAGGTAGAGGCCTACAGGACGGAGGCGGGGGAGGTGGATACTGCCATGATAGAGGCTGTTTCGAAAGCCGATGCAATTACCTTCACCTCTTCTTCCACCGTGACCAACTTCGTCAAGTTGTTCGGGAAGGAGGCAGTTCCTTCAGTTGTGGCCTGTATAGGTCCAATCACAGCCCAAACAGCAGTATCTGAAGGATTGCATGTCAATGTAGTAGCCTCTCGTCACTCCGTAGAAGGGCTAGTTGATTCTCTTGTCGAGTATGCTACTGGCGTCTCTTCATGATCATTGCTATAGGCTCGAATCATGAGCTATCCACAACGACGACCTAGGAGACTTAGAAGGACTGAAGCACTGCGCTCCATGGTGGCGGAGACCAGCTTAGCTACCAATGACCTTATAGCTCCTTTGTTCGTGAAAGAAGGTATAGATGAGCCGGTACCCATCCCTTCGCTTCCAGGCATCCTGGCACATACCCCTTCTTCAGTTGTTGCAGAAGCCAAAGAGCTTGCTGCTCTGGGTATTCCCTCGGTCTTGGTGTTCGGTATTACCGATAGGCGTGATCCATTGGGGTCATGCGCATACGATCCCAATGGCATAGCCCAGGTTGCCTTGAGGAGGCTGGTTGATACGCTGGGAGACTCCATGGTGATCATGGCAGATCTTTGTATCGATGAATATACAGACCACGGGCACTGTGGCATCCTTGATCCCTTGGGCAATGTGGACAACGACGCCACCCTGGCTATCTACTCCCAAGTGGCTGTAGCGCAGGCAGAGGCAGGCGCACATGTGGTAGCTCCTAGCGGGATGATGGACGGACAGGTGCAAGCCATCCGGAAGGCTTTAGATGAGAGCGGGCATACGGATGTAGCTATTCTTGCTTACTCTGCTAAATATGCCTCTTCTTTGTACGGTCCCTTCAGGGATGCTGTGTCGGTGAGCATAGTAGGCGGTGGCAATCGTCGTGGTTATCAGCAGGACCCTCGCAACCTCCGGGAAGCCCTGTTGGAGGTAGCCCTGGATGTCGAGGAGGGCGCTGATATGGTCATGATCAAGCCAGCTCTCGCATATCTGGACGTAATAGCTGCTGTGCGAGCTAACGTAGTTGTTCCTGTAGCGGCATATCATGTGAGCGGAGAGTATGCCATGGTAGTTGCTGCTGCCGAGAGAGGTTTAGTGGACAGGGAAGCAGTCATCCTGGAGCATGTGGGAGCGATCAAACGAGCTGGGGCTGATATGATCATCACTTATTTTGCCAAGGAACTGGCGAGGATCATCCATGCCTGAAATCCTCTCCAATAATACTCTATCCAGCAATACGGAACTATTTAGCCGAGCAGTACGGGTGATCCCTGGTGGAGTCAACTCTCCTGTGCGGTCGTTTGCCTCCGTAGGAGGCATGCCTTACTTCGTAGCCAAAGGTGAGGGTTCACGGATAGTCGATGTGGAAGGTACCTCCTACATAGACTATGTACAATCCTATGGAGCCAGTTTGTTAGGCCATGCCCATCCGGTGGTCGTGGAAGCTGTGTCATCTGCTGCTCGTCTAGGGGTGACATTTGGAGCACCAACCTTGGCGGAGGTGGAGTTAGCCGAGAAGATTTGTTCATCTGTGCCTGGATGTGAGCAGGTGCGCCTTACCTCTAGCGGAACTGAAGCAGCTATGAGCGCTATCAGACTGGCTAGGGGATTTACGGGTCGAGATCGCATCATAAAGTTTGCTGGGTGTTACCATGGTCATAGTGATGCTCTTTTAGCATCGGCAGGGAGCGGAGTAGCCACCCTAGCTCTTCCCGGCTCAGCAGGCGTGCCTGTTTCTGCGGTTGCCGAGACAATGGTGTACCCCTACAACCAAGTACCCCCTATAGATAGCTCTGTAGCCTGTGTGATCGTCGAACCGGTAGCTGCGAACATGGGGGTTGTACCTCCTAGACCCGGATTCTTGGAAGGTTTGAGAGTGGCATGTGATCGTGCAGGAGCATTGTTGATCTTCGACGAGGTGATCACCGGATTTAGGATCGCCAAAGGAGGAGCTGCTCAGCTGTACGGAGTGATCCCTGATCTATGGTGTTTTGGCAAAGTTATTGGTGGTGGCTTACCCATAGGTGCATATGCAGGTCCTCGTCGGATAATGGAGATGGTCGCACCCGTCGGACCGGTATATCAAGCTGGTACTTTGTCGGGCAACCCTCTGGCGACGGCAGCAGGCTTGGCCGTATTGTCTCTGGTGGACGATGGCAGTTACAAGGAACTGTCATCGAAGGTGGCGGGATTTGCTGAAGAGATGAGGATGGCACTGTCCTATGGAGGCCTTGATCCACAAGTACCTACTGCAGGAACCTTGATGGGCTTGTTCTTTGGCAAGGAGGAGGTAGTCGACTACGAGGGAGCCAAGGCAAGTGCTTCTACCGGCATTTACAATCGACTGTTCCATGGTCTGTTAGCCAAGGGCATTGCCTTTCCTCCTAGCCCTTATGAAGCTTTGTTCGTTAGCTTGGCCCATACCGAAGAGGATTTGGAGATCACCGTTGCTGCCGTAGCCGATCTAGCCAAGACACTGACCTGAAGTGATCGAGCCCTTGGGGCTAGGTACTGTCGTGCATTGGCCAACGAAGCAGCAATTTCAAGCAAGGCTGTCTCTGGCCTTACGAGATCGTCCTTCATCAAATTGGCCATGATGGATAGCACCCAGCTCATGAGCGTGGGAGATCGCATGCCGATTCTCACCAGTGTGCTCATCACCATAGGGTTGCTCGCCAGTTCCATGAAGCTTTGTCCCGTTCGGTAGTAACTGCTGTAATACTCTTCCAAGAGGATGTCGTAGGTCCCCAATGCTGTATCGCCCTCTCCCGAAAGAGCCTCTGCTATGACAGAAGCTGCTAGTCGTCCGGATTCGTAAGCATAGGCAATACCTTCTCCGTTGAATGGGTTGATGGTAGATGCAGCATCGCCTATCAGTACATGGCGTTTGCCAGCTCGAGGTAGGATCGATAACCCCATGGGCAATCGTCCTCCGCTCGGAGGGGAGATAGCTTTGGAGTTGTCCAGTTCGAAGCTGGATGGGACCTGCCGTAGGAAGAGAGACATCAACTCAGAGGTGTTGGTCCCCTTCCACCGCTTGTTAGTGGACAAAAGCCCAACTCCTACGTTGACCACACCGTCACCCATAGGGAAAATCCAGCCGTAACCAGGCACTATCTTTCCTGAGTTGTCACGAATGTCGAGGTGGGATTCGATCCATTGCTCACGGGAGCGAGGAGATAGGTAGTATCCTCTCATGGCCATACCCATTGGTTTGGAGCGATCCCTTCTAGCGCCAAGGTATCTCCCTAGGCGCGAGTTGGCTCCATCGGCCACCACTAGGTACCTGGCCTGCACGGAGAGTGTATGACTATTTATCTCACAGGACTGCTCTCCTATGGTGGCGGATACAACCTCTATGCCTTCCAGGATGGTTGCTCCTGCTTCTCGGGCTCGGTCGGCAACCATCTTGTCCAACTCAGCTCGTCTTATGACATAGCCGTAGCGAGGAAAGCTTGGATGGTCTGGCCAGCTTAGCTCTAGCTCTCTTCCAAAAGCCACCGATCTCAATCCCCAGTACCTATGGTGTCGACTCAGCTTCTCCGATAGTCCCATGTCTTCCAGTTGTCTCACCGATCTGGGGGTGAGTCCGTCTCCACAAGTCTTGTCCCGAGGAAAGTGCTTTTTTTCCAGGACGATCACGTTGAATCCGGCTTGGGCGAGCCAATAGGCACAGCTGGCTCCAGCTGGACCAGCTCCTACTATTGCTACATCGTAGAGGAGGCGGGGACCCTCCTTGGAATTAGGAGATATTTCCATGGCGATCACCATGGTACTCGGATTGCTTATCTGGGTTGCCCTGGGTTCCATTGTTTCGGAGAACGCTATCTGGAAACTCTCCGAAGGAGCTATAGAGGCATCTACTGCTCTTTAGGCCAATATGCCAGCAAGCTTTATTAGTGCTAAAGAATATATGTAAGTGGTTGCACGTAAAGAAATGATGGTTTTTCGAAGCAGAGATCCTATATTGTTGTAGTTTGCTTGAAGAAACGAGGTTGATGTCTGGTGCTTGATGCGATGCGAGAGGGTTGAGCTATGGATGCCATGATAAACTACCTTCCTATTCTTATTATGATCGTACTTGGTGCAATCTTTGCAGGAGCGTCATTCCTGGCCTCGGGCATCTTTGCTCCATCCAAGCGACCAACGGCTGCCAAAACAGCTCCTTATGAGTGTGGGATAGTGCCGCGTCGTGAGCCCCCTGAACGTTTCCCTGTGAGGTTTTATTTGATTGCCATGGTTTTTATAATCTTCGATGTAGAGGTGATCTTCCTATACCCATGGGCGGTAGTGTTTAGAGAACTCGGACTGTTCGGCTTGATAGAAGTGGTGGCTTTTGCAGCAGCCGTGTTCATATCGTTCATCTACCTCGTTGCCAATGGAGTGTTGGATTGGGGACCTGTCAAGCGGCTGCGTCCAGCTGTGTCGGAGCGTACTACGGAGTCAACCATTGCTCGTATAGGTACGACCAAGGAACAAGCTGCTTGATCGATCCAGAGCGACTGATCCAGAGAAGAGGAGAGCTTATCAAGTGGGATTGGAGAATCTGAGTTACAACTTTTTGACCGGGAGACTTGAGGACCTGGTCAAATGGGCCAGAAGGAATAGTGTTTGGCCTGCCACGTTCGGATTGGCTTGTTGTGCTATCGAGATGATGTCCTTGGGGGCAGCTGACTTCGATATCTCCAGGTTTGGTATGGAGGTGTTCAGAGCCTCACCCCGTCAGGCAGATTTGATGGTTGTGGCTGGGCGGGTGTCACAGAAGATGGCTCCTGTACTACGACAGGTCTACGACCAGATGATGGAGCCCAAGTGGGTTATCTCGATGGGGGTATGTGCTTCGACTGGAGGCATGTTCAATAATTACGCCATCGTCCAAGGAGTAGATCAAGTGGTTCCAGTGGATGTGTATGCACCAGGTTGTCCCCCTTCTCCTCAGACTCTTATGCATGCAATCTTGACTTTGCACGAGAAGATTCGCACCGGAGAGATCACTCGACGACGTCGCATCAGTTCTGCTTCTTCGTCATCAGCAACAGAGGGGGTGCAAATTGGCGAAGACAAAGGCGCCAACGAGCAAGAAAGCTGGGTCGACAGGGGAACGGGGGTCGTGAGCGTAGGTACGCCTAGATGATCGCCGAGCAGTCAAAGCAAGTCGAACAGGGGGCACTTGGCCAAGATGGGAGAGATGATCAGGACAAAGCGGAGGTAGAGGGTATAGCCCACGCCCCTTCCTCTACTGATACTTCAGCAGTAGAGGTAGTACATGTATCTCGAGCCAAATATCTCGATGTGGTTGCAGCCTCCAAATCAGAGGGGTTCGAGATGTGCTCCGACCTTTGCGCGGTGGACTATTTGACTTATCCAGCACCTAGGAATTTGCCTGATGGAATCCGGCCGGAGCGTTTCGAAGTTGTAGTCAATCTTTTGTCGCTTTCGACTGCCAAGAGGAGGCGCATCAGGGTGCAGGTCCCGGAGGAGGATCCGGTTGTACCGTCTCTGTTCGGTCTCTATCCAGGAGTAGAGGCCATGGAGAGAGAAGCCTACGATTTGATGGGTATAAGTTTTGACGGCCACCCTGATCTGACCCGTATCCTCATGCCCGAGGATTGGGAGGGTCATCCTCTGCGCAAAGACTATGGTGTTGGACGCGTCCCCGTGCAGTTCAAGGAGGCTCCAGGGCCGCGATGAACGCTATGAGATATTTGGAGGCATTCGAGGAAGTCATTGAGAGGTTATCCGCATGAGTGAACTTTCTGCTGGATCAGATATGGAGTCTTCCCTTACGGAGGAGTTCGAAGAAGGATCCTCTCGAACTTTGCCAGAACCCAGTCTTATAGCAGAGACCTCTGAGGGTAGGCAAGAGATGTACCCGCGCACCAGTACTGACGAGATCGAGTTGCGTCGTCAACAAGGTGCAGTGCTGCGCATACCTGAAGCAGCGGCTACTGCAGTAAACGAGGGCGAGGTAGAGGTTTCCGACGACGAGACAATGATCATCAACATGGGGCCTCAGCATCCCTCCACTCACGGGGTGTTGAGGGTGATGATGGAGTTGGACGGCGAGACGGTGCTGAGAAGCAAGCCGGTCATCGGCTATCTGCATACTGGCATGGAAAAGACCGGGGAAGAGCTCAGTTATGTCCAGGGAGCTACCAATGTAACTCGCATGGACTATCTCTCACCGTTAAACAATGAGCTTGTGTACTCCTTGGCAGTGGAGTCTTTGCTAGGAGTGGAGATACCGGAGAGAGCGACTTGGATCCGGATGCTCATGTCCGAGCTCAATCGCATCTCCTCTCATATCATGTGGTTGGCCACCAACGGTATGGATCTCGGCTCCACCTCGATGATGATCTATGGATTTCGTGAGAGAGAGATGATTCTTGCCTTTTTCGAGAAGGTTACCGGGCTAAGGATGAATCACAACTACATAAGGCCTGGAGGAGTCGCAGCCGATCTACCCGACGGTTGGGAGGAAGATGTAGAGCTTATTTGTGACACGGTTCCCAAGAGATTGGAAGAATACGACGAACTGCTAACTGGCCAGCCTATTTTTAGAGAGCGAACCGAAGGGGTAGGTTATCTCTCTGCAGAGGAGGCATTGGCTCTTTCGGCTACAGGCCCAATCCTGCGAGCGAGTGGGGTTCCTTGGGACTTGAGGCGTACCATGCCCTATCTCTACTACGACGAAGTGGAGTTCGATGTGGTGATAGGAACCTACGGAGATTGCTTCGACAGATATGCAGTCAGGATCAACGAAGTACGAGAGTCGGTACGTATAATACGACAAGTACTGGAGAAGATGCCCCTGGGTGACTACAGGACTCAAGACAAGAAGGTTACCCCGCCCCCTCGAGCTCGTATCGACGAGTCGATGGAAGCTCTGATTCATCACTTCAAGATATACACGGAAGGATTTAGAGTACCACCTGGAGAAACATACGTTGCCATCGAGTCTCCCCGTGGAGAGCTGGGCTGCTATATGGTATCGGATGGGACCTCCAAGCCTTATCGCATGCATATAAGAGGTCCGTCTTTTGTCAACTTGCAGAGCCTTCCCCCTATGCTGCGGGGAGGTCTGGTGGCAGATGCAGTTGCTGTCATTTCTTCGGTTGATCCGGTCATGGGTGAGGTGGATAGATGATGGAGAAGTTGGTTGATCGACGGTCTGATCTTACGGGACGACCTGATCATCTGGGGGGCATTTGGATGGTTCTGATGACAACAGGTGAGGTGAGTTTTTAAATGGGGCATTTCAACTCTGAGGTGTTGCAGAGAGCCAAGGAGCTAATCGCCCTTTATCCGCATCCTCGATCTGCGCTCATACCTCTATGCCACCTTGCCCAGGAACAGGATGGTTGGCTTACCCCTGAGGCTATTGAGGAGATAGCCCAACTGCTGGACATCTCTCCTGCCGAAGTAGCAGGTACTGCATCTTTCTATGATATGTTTCATCGCAAGCCGGTAGGACGTTATCTCATTTCGGTCTGCACGAACATCGCTTGCATGTTGAGTGGCGGCAGAGAGCTTTTGCAGCATGTGAGTCAGCGGCTCGGTGTCGCTGTAGGCGGCACGACCGCTGATGGCATGTTCACCCTGGAAGAAGCGGAGTGCTTGGCCGATTGTGGCTCTGCTCCAGTAGTGCAGGTGAATCATAGGTTCTTTTCTGCCATGACCCCAGACAGCGTCGATCAGCTCGTAGAAGATCTTGCTGCAGGTAAACTCTCTGATGTCGTCCCTCCTCATGGGGTGCTTAACAGAGTCAAGCGTGAAGTAGGGTTACAAGTGCCCGTGGAGGAGCTAGTTCGACAACGCAGGGAGGCATCGCAGGCTCGGGAGGAAAGAGCTCGACTTGCTCAACAGGGACAAGAGGGGAGATCTTGATGGCCATCACCGAGGCTCCGCATATCGTCACTGCAGACATAGATGCCCCCAATTCCCACACCTTGGAGGCCTATCTTGCCGTAGGAGGGTATGAGGGATTGAAGAAAGCCTTGTCGATGACTCCAGAGGAGGTGGCCAACGAGGTCGACAAAGCGAGCTTGTTGGGCAGGGGGGGAGCTGGGTTCCCTGCAGGGAGGAAGTGGTCCATGCTAGCTCCTTCCGAGGTTCGCTATCTAGTTGTCAATGGCGACGAAAGCGAACCGGCAACATTCAAGGACCACATGCTCATAGAGAGGATGCCTCATCGTATTATCGAAGGGGCACTAATTGCTGCATACGCAACTCAAGTCATGGCTGCCTTTATCTATGTGAGAGGCGAGTTTGCGCTTGGGATAGAGCGATTACAGCAAGCTCTTAATGAGGCTTACGCCTACAATGCAGTGGGACGCAACATCTTCGGGTCCAATTTCTCGGTTGACCTAGTGGTTCACCCAGGTGCAGGAGCCTATATCTGTGGAGAAGAGACTGCCTTGCTGGAGAGTTTGGAGGGCAAGCGCGGATATCCTCGGATCAAGCCTCCCTACTTTCCTGCAGCTATCGGTCTGTATGGGGCTCCGACCATCGTCAACAATGTGGAGACGGTGTCCAACTTGCCGTGGATCATTAGTCATGGAGGGGCAGCCTTTAGCGCTCTTGGTGAAGGTCGGTCCACCGGTACGAGGATATTTGCTTTGTCGGGTCATGTACGTAGGCCTGGGAATTACGAGTTGGAGATGGTGAAGACTACCTTCAGGGATTTGATCTATGCTCCTGTTCTCGGTGGGGGGATCCGCTCTGGTAGAGAGCTAAAAGCTTTCATACCCGGTGGTGTCTCTGCTCCATGGTTTGGCCCTGACAAGTTGGATTTGCCTCTTGGTCAGGATGAAGTAGGAGCCAATGGCTCCATGCTTGGTTCCGGTTCTGTTGTGGTCATGGACGATCACACCTGTCCTGTTAGGGCTGCATGGCGTATCACTCATTTTTTCTGGCGAGAGTCTTGTGGGCAGTGCACCCCTTGCCGAGAGGGGAGCGGGTGGCTGGAGAAGACCATGCGTAGGATCGAGGAGGGAGCAGGAAGACCTGCAGACATTGACCTGCTGTTGGATGTATGTGACAATATAGCTCCTGAACTGGGTTGGCCTCCACAGCAAACTACAATTTGCGTGTTGGGCCCATCCATACCTTCGTCAATAGTCTCAGCTATCCGTATGTTCGAAGACGAGTTCGCCATGCATGTGAAGGAAGGTGCCTGCCCGTATGAGTGATAATCCCGTTGCTCCGTCCGCATCTTCGGTCGAGTTGGTCAGTTTGGTCATCGACGGCATCGAAGTGCAGGCCAAACGAGGTGAGTTAGTTATCGAGGCTGCTGAGAGGGTGGGTATATACCTGCCGAGGTTTTGCTATCACCCTCGGATGAAGCCTGTGGGCATGTGTCGCGCATGCTTGGCAGAGATCTCTGGACCTCGTGGATTCAGCCTCCAGCCCACCTGCTTTACGCCGGTGGCCGAGGGTATGGAGGTACGCACCAAGTCGGAGAAGGCCATAAAGGCCCAAGAGGGGGTCTTGGAGTTCTTGCTCATCAATCATCCCCTTGACTGTCCCGTCTGCGACAAAGGGGGTGAGTGTCCGCTCCAGGACCAAGACATAGCCTATGGACCCGGTGAAAGTCGCTTTGTAGAAGAGAAACGTCATTGGGCCAAGCCAATAGCCATATCCGATCTGGTTTATCTGGACAGGGAACGGTGTATTCAATGTGGGCGTTGCACCCGCTTCGCTGCCGAGGTAGCCGGTGATCCATTCATAGATTTCTTTGGTCGCGGCGACCACACCGAAGTCGGTATTGCAGAAGACAGGTTGTTCGACTCTTATTTCAGTGGGAATACAGTTCAAATATGCCCCGTGGGAGCACTTACTGCCAAGCCTTATCGTTTTCGGGCTCGACCTTGGGATTTGGAGCAGGCAGAGAGCACCTGTATGGCTTGTTCTGTTGGCTGTCGAGTTGCCGTTCAGTCGTCGGGAAATCGTTTGGTCAGAGTTGCAGGTATAGATTCCGATCCCGTGAACCACAGCTGGTTGTGCGATAAGGGAAGGTTCTCATTCGAGGCAGTGAACTCCGAGAACAGGCTTGTCGAACCTTTGATTCGTAGAGAAGGGGTCGAAGAGGTACTGTCCTGGTCAGCTGCTCTTAGGACTGTAGCGGATAAGATCAATGAGGTACGGTCATCCACGGGTCCTGATGCTATAGCCCTTCTAGGTGGAGCACGAGGGACCAATGAGGATGCCTATGCCTGGGCCAAGCTAGCCAAGTCGATCATAGGAACAGATGCTGTGGACGCCCAGTTAGCGGATGGCCTGGATGCAGATCTCCTACTGAGCCTGCCCAGAGCCACAATAGATGAGACAACGGCTGCAAAGGTACTTGTAACCATTTGTCCTGACATCAAAGAAGAGCTTCCTGTTCTCTACCTTCGTCTGCGGGAAGCAGTCGTTGTCGACAAAGTACCTTTGGTAGAGTTATCCCCCTATCGTACCTCGCTGTCCTCACTGGCCAGGGTTAGGGTAGGGTATTATCCTGGGTTCTCTTTGTTGGCCGCTAAGGCTATCTCCCTGCCGGAGAAGAGCAGAGAAGAGCTTACCGAATCTGTTTTAGCTGATGGAGGGATAGATGTTAACTCCATCGAGGCAGCGCGGGCCTTGGTTGCCCAGAACGCTCCAGACGGTGATGGCGAGGGTGTAATTGTCGCAGTAGGAAGACCATCTTTGGCCGAGGACGAGGCACTCGTGAGAAGCGCAGTCATGGAATTGGCTACTGCCTGGCCCAAGGCACGCTTCTTACCTGTTGTTCGTCGAGGCAATTTGTTCGGTGCATTGGACATGGGGTTGGCTCCTGGTCTGTTGCCTGGCAGGGTAGGGCTGGATGGTGCAAGGGAATGGTTCGAGGGTAGTTGGGGTAAGTTACCGGAGAAGAAGGGACCGGATGCCAGAGGCATACTCGAGCGTGCGGCCAAAGGGGAGCTAGAGCTCTTGATTTTACTTGGGTGTGATCCGTTGACTGATTTTCCTGACAGACGCTTGGCCGAGCAGGCATTGACCAACACTCCTTTTGTGGTTGCTGTGGACTGTTTTGGTACTGAATCCGCTCGGATGGCCAATCTACAGCTGCCAGCTGCCATGTTCTCAGAAAAAGAAGGTACTACGACCAACTTGGAAGGTCGGGTCACAAGAGTTGTCGAGAAGATCGTCCCTCCTCGATCGGCGTGGCCTGATTGGATGATAGCGGCAGAGCTCGCTGGTTATCTAGGCAGAGATCTAGGATTTTCCTCGACACTTGATGTCACCGAGGAAATTGTCTCTCTTGCACCAGCTTACCGTGGTCTAGCTAGCGATCTCTCGTCATTCCTGAAGAGTGGAGATGGGGTTGTAGTACCTATACCGACCACATCTCCAGATGGCCCCTTCATCCATCCTGTGGAACCGATAGATCCAATGGCCACCCCAGGTATCAGCCAAATCGAACAGCAGGGATCCCCACCTCGGGTGGGGAGCAGCTTCGCGGGAGGGTACCGACCACAAGGAGGAATCCAGCGAGGCTCCGCCAGAGTCATCCCCAAGCCAATGACGGGATTGGAGATGGACAGATCAGCTCTGCGTGTGCCGCCGCGTGACGGCTATTCTTTCCGATTGATATCCTCCAGGAAGCTTTACTCCTCTGCGGTAATGGTGAGAGAGTCTCCATCCCTCCAGTCCTTCGTGCCCAAGACGGTTTTGTTGGTCAACCGCCATGACCTGGAGGGGCTAGGCCTAGAGTCAGGTTCGTCTGTACGGGTACGCTCTCCTAAGGGCACCTTGACTCTCCCGGCGGTAGTCGATGACTCGCTTGCCAAAGGAGTAGTGTTCATTTGTTTTGGAACCGATACACAAGGAGCTTCTAGCTTGATTGATGTCAGTTTGCCGGTGAATGACGTAAGACTGGAGGTACCGTGATGGCAGGAGATCCCCTGTTCTTTCATGGGTTGAATCTCGCGGTATTCCTCATCGTCTTGGTCAGGGTGGTCGCTGCTTTTGCTGTCCTGCTAGTGGCCGTGATGATGACCATATGGTTCGAAAGGAAGGTGATCTCAGATCTCCAGAATCGCATTGGTCCCAATCGTGCTGGGCCGTATGGGATCATGCAGACCCTTGCCGATGGCATCAAGCTGTTCTTCAAGGAGGACCTCCTACCTGATAGAGCAAATCGTTTCGTATTTCGTTTAGCTCCATACCTATCCATCGTGCCAGCATTCGTGATCTTCACTGTGGTTCCTGTTGGTGGAGAGGTAACCATAGCCGGTCATCCGGTGCTGCTGCAAGTAGCCAATCCACCGATTGGGATACTGGTGGTGCTGGCCATGTCCTCGATAGGAGTTTATGGAGTTATGCTGGCTGGTTGGTCCTCTGGTTCGAAGTACCCCTTATTGGGTTCGGTAAGAGCTTCTGCCCAGATGATCTCTTACGAAGCTGCACTCGGTTTGTCCGTCGTAGCGGTGGTACTAGCCTCCGGGTCTTTGTCGACGAGAGGAATAGTTCTCTCTCAAGCAGCTCACTTCTGGGACTGGAACTTGATTCGCCTAGGGATCATCCCCTTCGTTATCTTCATGATAGCTATTACGGCAGAGACCAACCGTCCTCCCTTCGATCTTACTGAGGCAGAACAGGAGCTGGTCGGCGGGTTCAACACCGAGTATTCCTCTATTCGTTTTGCCCTATTCTATCTAGCCGAGTTCATGAACATGATCACCATGTCAGCCGTGGTAGTGACTTTATTTCTGGGAGGACCGGACGGGCCGGGTTTCCATGTGGTACGGTGGCTCTGGCCTATTTTGTGGTTCGTAGGGAAAACTCTTGTATTCCTTTTCTGCTATGTATGGCTGCGAGCAGCATTGCCTAGGCTCAGATACGACCAACTTATGGAGCTTGGTTGGAAACGTCTCATACCGCTCTCTTTAGCGTGGTTGTTGGTGATTGCTGCTGTGATGATTAGTCCTGCTTGGGGATTTGGGGTGCTTGGGGCCTTGATAGTGGCTTCAGTTTTTCTGTGGAGAGCTTTGGCTGTGGGGAATAGAAGACGAGTGGAGTTGTCTGTTCTACCTCCACCTAGGCTACTCCCTGATCCAGCTGGTCGAGCAGTTTCTCCAATTGGAAGTGGTTCGACAGGGAAGAGTGAGGTGAGAGCTCGTGAATGAGGAGAGGGGTTCTGCTGACGCAGTACCGGGATTCTTGAGGTTCTTCGGAGGGTTCAAGGTCAGTTTGGAACAGGCTTTCCGTCCACGGGTCACTAGGCAGTACCCGGCGGAGAAGCGACCGAAGCCACCTAGGTCGCATGGTCGCCATATCTTGAACAGATACGAGGATGGCATGGAAAAGTGCATTGGTTGTGAGTTGTGTGCGGGCGTCTGTCCAGCTGACTGTATCTATGTAAGAGGTAAGGACAATCCACCAGATGCTCCTGTTTCTCCGGGAGAGCGTTACGGGTATGTGTACGAGATAAACTTTCTCCGCTGTATTCACTGTGACATGTGCGTGGAAGCTTGCCCAACCGGCGCCATAACCGAGTCCAAGATGTTCGAGTTCTCCTTCACTAATCGTGCAGATGCTATCTATACCAAGAAAGAGCTCTTGGTGGGAGACGATGGCAAACCGAAGAGACTTCCCTTCGAGGACTGGAGGGAAGGGGAGGATGAGCACTCCTCGGCTTGGATGAGGGCCACTTCTCCAGGTGGTTCTGCCGCGTACGAAGGAAAGATACAGTGGTCGGGCGAGTTGGGCTACGGAGTTAGAGCACCCGAAGGAGGCCAGAGCGGTAAACGGGATGACAAGGCTACGGGGAACCTCTCTTTGGAGGAAATCCTCCCGGAGCACTTCTTCGATGCCAACCGAAAAGGTAAGTCAACGAGGCGCGCGGGGTAAGTATGCACCTACCGTCTCCTCTGGTTGCAGCCACTGTGCCTGATGCTCTTACCTTTGCCATAGCTGCTCTCATCGTCTTGGCTGGTGGCATTGGTGTAGTGGTATCCAAGAATCCGGTGCACTCAGCTTTGTCCCTGGTCATGTGCCTTTTCGGCATAGCAGTACTCTTCATTGCTCAGGATGCCGATTTCCTCGCCGCCGTGCAGATAATTGTGTATGCCGGAGCAATCGTCGTGCTCTTCTTGTTCGTCATCATGCTCCTAGGGGTGGACAAACTCGAGCGAATTCGACATGATCCACTACGTGGCCAACGACCATTGGGAGCCTTGCTCGCCATCCTTTCCTTGGCAGGGCTGCTGTTCATGGGGGCTACAGCGAAGTGGGCAGTTGGAGCTCGATCAGTTTCTGGCAGGGCTTATTCTCATACCTCTTCCGAGGTCGTGTTGCTAGGTCGTTCTATCTTCACTACCTTCCTGCTTCCCTTCGAGGCGACGGCAGCCCTCCTGGTTATAGCTGTCATAGGCGCAGTAGTCCTAGTGCGGACTCCATCAAGATCCAAAGGGGACGAGGGTGCCGATGACGGTGCACTTGCTTCCCCGCCTGAACCATCCGGTGAACAGATGGAGGATAGGTTGTCAGAGAGTCCATCAGTTTCTTCACGCCAGAAAATCGTCTCAGGATCGGAGGAGATCGGAGCAGATCCTGTAGGGGCAGGCGTAGGTGGTATGGACGATCCGACGAGGGAGGGTGCTCGATGACGATTGGAGGAGGTTGGTACCTCTCGTTGGCTGCAGTACTCTTCTCCATTGGTGTATTAGGTCTTCTGGTCAGGAGAAACATCATAGTGATGTTCATGTGCGTTGAGCTGATGCTGAATGCAGCCAACTTGACCTTTGTAACTTTTGCCAGGATGCTCAATGATATAGGGGGGCAAGCTGCCGTGTTCTTCATCCTGGTTGTGGCGGCAGCAGAAGTAGTAGTTGGCTTGGCCATAATAGTGGCTTTGTTCCGTAGGTCAGCCAGCACCACGGCGGACGACTTCCATATCTTGAAAGGTTAAGAAGGGCTAATCGATCGATGCTACATATCGCTTACCTGATACCTTTGTTGCCCCTCGCTGGGTTCTTGTTCTTGGTGGCCTTCGGTCATCGATTGGGCAAGCCTAAGGCAGGCTGGATTGCCACGACGGCTGTCGCTCTGTCGTTCGTGACTACCGCCATAGTGTTTGCCGGTCTTTTCTTACGGCAGCCATCGGATAGATCATTCACTCAGACACTGTTCACCTGGATGCCAGTGGGTCCCCTCCATGTCAATTTCACTGTACTGATCGACCCTCTCTCCATCACCATGGCTGCCTTCGTAACCGGAGTGAGCACTCTCATCCATATGTACTCGATCTGGTACATGGATCACGACGAACAATTCTCCAAGTTCTTCATTTACTTGAATTTGTTCGTCTTTTCTATGCTGGTGCTGGTATTGTCGGGGAATTTATTGTTCACCTTCCTTGGTTGGGAAGGGGTTGGTCTCTGCTCCTATCTGCTCATTGCTTTCTGGTTCGACAGGGACACTGCGGCTACAGCAGGAAAGAAGGCCTTTGTGTTCAACAGGATAGGAGACTCAGGCTTTCTCCTGGCTATGTTCCTCATCTTCTCCAAGGTAGGCACTCTCTCTTATCACGGCATATTTGCTCGTTTGCATCGCTTCAGCCCTGAAGAGATAACCGCCATAGTTCTGCTCTTGTTCCTTGGAGCTGTAGGCAAGTCAGCCCAAATTCCTTTGTTCACCTGGCTTCCTGATGCCATGGAGGGTCCTACGCCAGTTTCCGCTCTTATCCATGCTGCTACCATGGTGACTGCGGGAGTTTACTTGATGGCGAGGGTTAATCCCTTGCTTCATCTCTCTCCCGATGCTGGCGAAGTGATAGCCATCATCGGAGTGGTTACCGCTTTCGTAGCCGCCACTATTGCATGTACCCAGAACGACATCAAGAAGGTTCTTGCTTACTCGACCGTTTCTCAGCTTGGGTACATGTTCTTGGCTATCGGAACTGGTGCTTATGTGGCTGCCATATTCTTGATGATCGCTCATGCATTCTTCAAAGCCCTACTGTTCCTCTCTGCCGGATCGGTCATCCATGCTGTCGAGGATGACCAGGATATGAAGCAGATGGGAGGATTGCGTCGCTTCCTGCCGGTAACCTACATAACCTTCATCGTTGCTTGGCTATCCATAGCAGGAGTCCCACCCTTCTCCGGGTTCTGGGCCAAAGGAGATATCCTAGTCAATGCCTTTTCCAGATATCCCGGTTTGTGGGTGATAGGTGTCGTCACTGCAGCGTTGACCGCTTACTACATGGCTAGACAGTTCTTCCTCGTGTTTACTGGTTCTTCCAGATGGGAATCGGCTCACCCTGCTGGATTCGAGCCTCACGAGGGAGGATGGATCATGCGGTTTCCTTTGGTAGTCCTGGCAGTGCTGGCTGGATTTGGAGGTTTCGTCAACCTTCCCTTTCACCCACAGTGGAATTTTCTAGGACGCTTCTTGGCTCCGGTGTTCCAAGGCACCATCTACCATCAAAGTGTAGGTGTTGGGGGAGAGTGGGGACTGGCCTTGACGGATGTAGTGATGGCTGCGGTGGGAATTGGCATTGCCTGGAGAATATGGTATCCACAATGGAGCCATCCATCACTTGAACCCGCCTTCCTTCAGCGTTCTTGGATGGTGGATGATCTGTACGATGCAGTAATAGGCCGCCCAGGTGCGGCGCTAGCCTCATTTGCTGCAGTGGTGGTTGATAACAAGATCATAGATGGAGCAGTTGTCGGAGTTGGAAAGTTCAGTGAACTCACTGGGCTGGTGTTGAGAAAGCTGCAGACCGGTTTTGTCAGGAATTACGCGTTGGGCATAACCATTGGCTTGGTTCTCCTCCTTGCGTGGATGGCTTCGAGGGTAGGGTAGACATGAACACACAACCATTCCCTTATCTCACCACGTTGGTACTTCTACCTGCTGGAGCAGCGGTAGTCATTGCCGCTTTGCCGAGCAACGCAAAGAGGTTGATTCAGTGGCTAGGGGTACTGGCTTCAGTGGCTGTCTTGGCCCTTGCCGTCACCGTAGCTGTAGAGTTTCGGGTTGGTTACGCTGCCTATCAGATGATATCCAACCACTCTTGGATATCGACGTATGGGATTTCCTGGGACCTTGGCATAGATGGCATCTCGCTGTTCCTGGTTCTTTTGGTAGCCGTGGTGTTTCCTCTGGCACTTAGTGGGGCACAAGTCAAGGAGAACTCCAAGTCGTACGTGGCCTGGATGCTACTACTGGAGGCGGCTTGTTTGGGGAGCTTCCTCTCTCTTGACCTACTGTTGTTCTTTTTGTTCTTTGAGCTCACCTTAGTGCCGACTTATTTCATCATTGGGCGTTGGGGGCATGAACGACGCTCTTATGCGGCCGTCAAGTTCTTCATATACACCTTTGCAGGATCGGCCTTCTTGTTGGTGGGCATTGTCACCTTAGTATTCATCCATCAACACCAGACCGGGGTTCTCACCTTCAACCTTACCCAACTCATATCCACCCGGCTTGACCTCGGCACCCAGATCCTTTTGTTCTTGGCCTTCACCTCGGCCTTTGCAGTCAAGGCTCCCGTATTTCCTTTGCACACCTGGTCACCGGATGCTTACAGGGAAGCACCTGCTGGAGGATCGGTGGTACTGGCAGCGATCATGGCCAAGCTGGGTACTTATGGGATCATTCGCTTCGATCTCAACCTCTTTCCCAGGGCCTCGGTCGATTTGGCTCCATTGCTTCTCACCTTGGCGGTCATTGGCATCATCTATGGGGCGATCGTAGCAGCAGCTCAATCCGACCTTAAGCGATTGGTGGCTTACTCCTCACTTGCATCTCTGGGTTTTATTGTCCTCGGAACCTTCGCTTTCAGCAGTGAGGGGCTAGCTGGGGGCGTAATCCAAATGGTCAACCACGGTCTCATAACCGCTGCTCTATTCCTGCTCATTGGTATGATCTATGAGCGTAGGGGAACGTGGTCGATACCCAAGCTAGGAGGTCTGCAAAAACCCGCTCCAGTATTAGCAGCAGTCTTCACAGTGGTGATGCTTGCCTCGATCGGTCTACCCGGTCTAGCTGGCTTCGTAGGTGAATTCCTCATCTTGACGGGTACTTTCATCACCCATCGCTGGTGGGCAGTGGTTGCCACCAGCGGAGTCATCTTTGCTGCTTTGTATTTACTCTGGGCTTATCAGCGAGCGTTCCATGGCCGTCCGAATGCGGAGAACTCCAAAGTAGCCGACCTCAGCTGGAAGGAAGGGCTGGTAATGTTGCCCCTTGTTGTCTTGATCGTCTTTATCGGTATTTATCCAAAACCTGTACTGGATCGCATTACCCCTTCAGTGGATCGTCTGATCGCTCAGGTTGATCGTGAGGCTCACACCAAGCCACCACAGTTTGCTATCCCAGCAAAACAACTCCCCAAGCCTACTGATCCCACCATATCTACTAGCTCTATACGATCAATTCCTTCGTCAAGGCAGGGAGCGTTCAATGGAGGATCGAGATGACACTGCATAGCACTGGCCTATTGGCCACGTTGGCACCTGTTCATATTCCCCCACTGGCGTACTCAGCGGTATTACCTCCAGTGATCATGATAGGGATGGCGCTGTTCCTACTGCTGCTCTCTGCCATGTTCAAGCGTCAACCCAACACGGGAGTGTACACGGCTCTGACTGCAGCAGCGTCCCTGGGAGCCATAGCCGCATCCTTGGTCCTCTGGCACTACATATCGGTTCGGCATGGACCGTACACCGCCATGGAGGGGGCTATCTCGGTTGACGGTTTCAGTGTATTGGTTATGGTTCTAGTGAGCTGTGCCCTGTTCCTTACTGCTCTGTCTAGTGATGGATATCTTCGTCGGGAGGGAGTGCAAGGGCCGGAGTACCACGCCTTGATGTTACTATCCACTTCAGGAGCTATGCTCATGGGGGCAGCGGGAGATCTCATCGTGATCTTCCTAGGACTGGAGATCATGTCCATAGCACTGTACGTGCTTGCTGGCATGGACAGCAAGCGTCGTGAGTCAGGCGAGGCTGCTATCAAGTACTTTATTTTGGGTGCATTCTCCTCGGCTGTGTTTGTCTACGGAATAGCGTTGACCTATGGAGCTACTGGATCGCTCAACCTTGCGCAGATAGCCAATTACTTGAGCAAGAACGTGCTCATCTCCAATGGGTTGCTCTTGGTCGGGTTGGCTTTATTGGTCGTAGGCTTTGCCTTCAAGATAGCTGCAGTGCCATTTCACATGTGGACCCCCGATGTTTACGAAGGGTCACCCACGCCAGTGACGGGGTTCATGGCGTCTGTCGCCAAGGCGGGCGGGTTTGCAGCCTTGCTCAGAGTTCTTCTAACTGCCGGAGATGTGTTGCGCTTGGATTGGCAACCCATGATTTGGGTTTTGGCCATCCTAACCCTTCTGGGTGGAGCGATTTTAGCCTTGGTGCAGACTAATGTGAAGCGAATGCTTGCTTACTCCTCCATAAACCATGCTGGATTTGTGCTGGTCGGAGTTGAAGCAGCAACTCGCCAAGGGGTTGATGCAGCCTTGTACTACTTGTTTACCTATACTTTCGTGGTAATTGGCAGTTTTGCTGTAGTTTCTGTAGTAGGTGGCAAAGGAGACAAAGCTCACAATTTAGAGGAGTACAAAGGTCTTTCTGCCACTCAGCCCTTGTTGGCGGCCATGCTGGCGTTGTTCTTGCTCGCTCAGGCTGGTATTCCCTTCACAACCGGCTTTCTTGCCAAGTTCACCGTCATTGCTGCCGCTGCGGACAGCCACTCCTATGCGCTGGCCATTATTGCCATGCTCTCTGCGGCCATTGCAGCATTCTTCTACCTGAGAGTTGTCTTCTATATGTACAGCTCCTCTCCGGAGACATCGACTGCTGGTAGCATGGGAGTGCTTAGAGCGCAAGCAGCTCTGAAAGTACCTGCAACCATGGCTATAGCGCTTGGCCTTGCAGCAGCTTTCACATTGTTTTTCGGTATTGTTCCTGCACCTGTGATCGACTTTGCCCATAAGGCTACTCTGTTGTTCTGAGCTAGCCTGAGATTAGTACACTCGGCAATTTTTTTCCCTTCACTCTTGGTTGATCGCGAATTTTGGTTAATCGCGAAGTAAGTGTCTTTGCTCTCGTAGCCGGCTAAGCCTCGGTAACTTTCCCCTTCACTTTTTGGTTGTTTTTACCGATATACAGGCAATGGGATACGAGCGCGTCTCGAATCAGCTCTGGCAGGAACGGAAGATACTGGAGTTGCTTGTGTTCAAGTTGGAAGAGGAGCATCTCATCTTGGTTTCTGGTCGTCATGCGTGGTTGAAGCATGCAACGACCGAAGTTGAGCATGTGGTCGATGCTCTTCGGGCTGCTGAAGCTGTGAGAGCAGAGGCAGTGGCTGAACTTGGTGAAGAGTTGGGTATTGGATCAACTCCAAGCATCCTGGATATAGCCGAGGCCGCAGGAGATCCGTGGTCGGAAATCTTCATCCAGCATCAAGAGGAGCTGCTCAAGATCTTGAACAAGATCAACTCCATTGCCACTGCTAATCGGGAGATCCTAGCTCAGAACATAGTGGCAACCACTGATGCTCTGTCGCTTCTCGGAGAGAGTCCTGTTGCTGCCTATGACTCCAATGCACAGGCTGTTTCAGAAGCGCCAAGTGCTCGACTGATGAACGCGTCTCTATGAAAAAGGTGGGACAGTGGGCGATCTAGGAATGTACATAGCAGCATCTGGTTTGGACGCTGCCCGAACAGCCATGGATGCTGTGGCAGAGAATTTGGCCAATGCCGATACAGCTTCTTATGTGCGCGAACGAGTGAATCTTGCTGCTTCTCCATCATTGGACATAAATGGAGTTGGCAGTGGGGTAGAGGTGGCAAGCATAAGCCAAGTAGCCAATGCCGTTTTGGCTGCAACTGCATTGGCTGGCCAGTCATCACTAGCTTATGCCAGTACCTCTCAGCAGATTGCCCAGAGCATCCAGGGGATATTTCCTGAGCCAAATGGATCTTCCGGGATATCGACTCAACTATCCAACTTCTGGAACTCCTGGGATCAGATAGCGGCAGACCCTACAGCACTGGCTCCAAGAACGGAGGTGGTAGCACAAGCACAATCCTTGACAACGAGCTTAAACTTGGCTGCTACCGATCTATCTCAGCTTGCTGTGTCCACGACCTCGCAGCTTCAGCAGGTAGTAAATCAGGTGAACACCTATGACACCCAAGTGGCTCAGTTGAACAGTCAAATAATCCAAGCCAAAGCAACTGGCGCTGATGCCAACTCCCTCATTGATCAGCGTAATCAAATCATCACCGATCTGGGTAAGTACATAGGGGTTACTTCCAGAGAGAGCCAGAACGGCAGCGTTAGTTTGAGTGTAGGTGGCGTGATGCTGGTGCAAGACACCTCGGTCACGCAGCTGGCTTTGAATACTGCATCTGGGGTTACTTCAGTTGTGGCCAAGAACGCAGGAGTTGCCCTTCCGGTTACCTCTGGATCAGCTGCTGCTTATTTGAAAGCCTTGAACACTACTATTCCTACCTATCAAAGCTATCTAGACGGTGTGGCCAATGATCTCGCCAATACAGTCAACAACCAGTTGAGCCAAGGAGTAGCTTGGTATCCTGCTATTACAGGAGCTGTCGATCCCTCTACTTCGTCTACTACAGGGGGCAGCTTGTCTGTCAGCTTTGACGGGAACACCTACAACTATTCAATCTCTGCTTGGAGCAGCATAACCCAACTGGAGCAGAACATAGCTACTGCATCAGGAGGGCAGTTAACCGCCACTACGAACTCCTCTGGTCAGCTGGTCATTGATGCGACCAATCCTGAGCAAGCTTCCACTCTAGAGATCACTGGTGGCTCAGTACTTGCTGCACTTGGTTTGACACAGGCGGTTCCTGCTTCTGCGGTTCAAACCCAGCTCCCAGCTCCCAATCAGCCCATGTTCGAGGTATCTACGTCGACTACACCTGGTGCAGCAGCCTCTTCTATCTCTGTCAATCCGGCAGTTGTGAATAATCCTTATCTCATTGCTGCAGCCTCTCCAGGGGGCGGTCCATCGGACGGCTCCAATGCTCAGGCAATGGCCAATCTGTACAACTCTTCTAATGGCCCGGATCAAGCTTATGCAACTATGATTGGTGAACTTGGGGCATATGTCCAGACGGCAAATGAACAAGCTCAAGCGGCCACGAGCCTTTCCACCTCTGCCACAGCAGTGAATCAAGCAGTGTCTGGGGTGAATATAGATCAGGAGATGGTGGACATGCTCAATTATCAGCAGGCCTACCAAGCTTCAGCAAAGGTAATTTCTACAGTAAATACTATGATAACCTCTTTGATGCAGGCTGTATAGGACTATGACTTTATGACCCATGAGATGCGTGCTGAATGATAGGAGTGTTGAACAGTGAGTGAGTTAGGAGCAACCCCAATCTTGTTCACTCCAACTGTTGCTGCCGACCAGGTGGTGAACAACCTTACCAATGATCAAGTAACTCTTGCCAAGCTGGAGAACCAACTTTCTACTGGCCACAGCATAAACCAACCCTCTGATAATCCTGCTCAGACAGTAAACATATTGAACTTGAAGGCGTCCGTAGCCAGGGCCAGCCAGTACGAAGCCAATGCCTCTGATGGTGAGGCATGGCTCCAGACGGCCAATAGTGTCATGAACCAGATATTGAGTACCCTTCAGAATGTCCAGCAAGTAGTGCTCAGTGCTGATGCTCCCAATACCGTCAACCAGGCATCGCTCGATGGCATGGCTTCGCAGGTCGGTGCAGCAAGACAGGCATTGTTGAACTTGGCTAATACGACCTATGGTGGTCAAGCAATTTTTGCAGGAACTGGTAGTCCCAGCCAGATCAACTCTGCCGGTGCCTATGATGCTGGCATAGCCTACGACTCGACTGGCAGGTATGTTGGAGGATCAAGTGTTCCAACCAGGACAGTTGCTCCAGGAATATCCGTTCCTATAGCAGTAACTGGACCATCGGTGTTCGGTTCTGGAAGCTCAGGTTTGCTAGGCCCCAGTGGCATCTTGGCAACCATAGAAAGCGATCTCCGATCCGGTAATGTAAGCGCTGTTACCACCACAGATCTGTCCAACCTCAAGGCAGCTATCAACATGGTTCAAGATCAAGCAGCAATAGTCGGTGCCCAGTATCAGCGGATACAGACCTTGTCCGCTCAGGCTACCCAAACCAAACAGGCCTTGCAGACCGAACTTTCTGCAGTCAATGACGTGAACCTTCCCAAAGCAGCCACAGAACTCCAGCAGCAGCAGAACTCTTATCAAGCAGCTTTATGGGCGGCTTCCCAGCTCGTTCCCATGTCATTAGTGGACTTTCTGTCATGAGCCCGCTGCATCTATCTATCGTTGATGTCCGAGCCGAGGAGCTGGAAGCCAATAATTCGGAGAACAAGGGTGGTTCTTGGGCTGGAGAGAATGGACCTGTACTGCACTTTGTCGAAGGGATACCCGGTTTCCCTTCGGCGCGCCACTTTGTCGTAGTACCGCTTCCACCAGATCTTGAACCTTTTTGTCGTATTCGTTGTCTGGACGTGTCTGGCTTGGAGTTCGTGGTTGTTCCTCCTGGGCTATTGTTCGACAATTACAAAGTCGAGGTAGAGGATGAGGAGGTAGAACGGTTGGGCTTGACGACAGAAGAGGATGCAGTGGTGCTCGTCATTGTCACTCTAGCCCGATTACCCGCTGTGCCTACGGTGAATCTCTTGGGACCGTTGGTAATTAACAAGCGTACTATGACTGCTGCTCAGGTCATCCAACACACTTCAGGCTACGGTGTATCCGTGCCCATCCCTATGAGCTCGGTGGAGTCTGCGCTGTAGCTTGTTTGACCAGCTCAACTTTGAGGTTGAGGAGGTTGGCTACCTCCCCTGTCCACTACTACTTCGACTACATCGTCTTCGGCTGTACTCAGAGGAGATGGTTCAGGATGCTTGATTCTTGTCGTTCCTGAAGACCCGGAACGCTTCTCACCGAGGAACTCACCCAGACTGGAAAGATCACCGCCACTCGATGATGCCGCCAAACGATTTGCTTGTTGTATGGCTTCATATACCTCCTGACGATGCACCTCTACATCACGCGGTGCCTCTATCCCCAGTCGTACATGGTCGCGATGAACCTCCAGCACGGTAACCACCACGTCGGCTCCTATGCGTATGCTCTCGTTTGATCGTCGACTCAGTACCAGCACGGGCCTCCTCCTTGATGGCCACGGTAAGGCAACGCTCGAAGCCACAGTGACGACGAGGTCATCTAAGTACCATTTAAGCAAGATAAATTATATCGTGTTATTCGGCACGATAGCGTTATTCGTAATGTAGTGCGCCCTGCATATGCCTGAAACCGTATTCAAAGCTGCAGCTGCCAAAGGATGTTGTGCACATTGCAGCGCTTCATCCCTCTCTCTAGTGATCTGGTGCGTTATTCGGCAGGGACAGCGTTATCGCTGCTGGACGAAGAGGAAGAAGTGGCCGTTGAAGAAGGCGTGTTGGAGTGCTGAGCTATGGCGGACTGCTCCTTCGGTAGAGCAGATGTAGGCATATCTGCAGGTTGAGTGGTGCTGTAGAGATTCTCGGCTTGGTTGATCCCTTTACTGCGCTCACTGCTCGCTTGGCGTTCCTTGCTGGCTGCATAATCCCTTATGACCTTGGATACGAGGGCTCCTCCTGCCCAGCAGAAGAGCAGCGCTATCAGAAAGCGAATCAGTGCAGTTTCGGTGGAGATGGAGCCACTCAACACCCCTGGGATCATTGGAGACGAAATAAGCACTGCTGCAGCTAGAACTAGCTCAGGGTGGCGAATCACTCTCCCTTCCCCCAGTCCTTTATATACGTTCCCTCTGTCTCCTTGTCACACCACATATCTGATCAGACGCTGATGCTTTCCTCCACGATCTCGCTATCTAAGGATAATCTGGCGGCTATGAGAGCAGCCCACATCTCTGGGGTAGCCGGTTTGTTGTCGATCATGGCTACGGGTATACCCAACTCTAATATCTCCGCTGGCGAAGTTGTTGAATCAGTACCTGTGAGCACTAAAGCATCCAATGGCCCTAGATCGTTGGCCCAGTCGGCAATATCAGCCGTTTTGGTGGTGGCATCAACTATTCCCCATGTACTGGTTGCTTCGAGGGCATTCAGGACGTGGCGGGCCCATGAACGGTAGGGGCTGTTCACTGCCGCGGTCACTGCTACGATGATTGGGCTGCGACGGCGCTTCCAAGATGCACGGCGTTCTATCGCAGCAGCAGCGGAGCGAATATACAACTGGGATGGTCCTTGCCAATCTTGATTTGGAGGTACTGCCAACTGGATTTCAGCGGGATCCAAGCCGAGCTTGTTCGCCAATAGAGTGGACAAGTGTTTAGCATGCTCGAAATGTCCCACCACAGCTAAAATAGCCTTTCCTGTGCGGGGTAAAGCTGGTGGAGGTGGTAGGTGGGCTGCCAAGGACTTGATCAACGCTGTGGATATATCAGTGGAGGTAGTGGCAGCAGAAAGCTCTGGAGTAGCAGATATGAGCTCTTGGGGTAATCCAATACGTGACAATTGGTCGAATAGGTGAGCAGATGGCGATGAGTCTTCTTTGCTCAGGTGGCTTTCTTCGTTTGGCTCATGCAGGAGCAGGAGAGATGCTTTGTCCTCTGGGGTGGAGTCCTCTGGGGTGGAGTCCTCTGGGGTGGTAGTTGGGAGCAATTCCTGCTCTGGATGAGCCTCCTCTATGTAGTCGGTAGCTACGCTGCTCCTGTTGTTGGAGGTGCCGTTGGTTGAGTCGCTGGTCTCCTTGACTGCTTCAAGGAGACCAGCCGATATCTTGGAAGCCTCGGTGTCGTTTAGTTCATTGGATGCATTTACCGAGATGGAAGAGTCCTTGGCGAGCTGGCGCATGATCTCCTTGAATGGATGCTTTTCCGTGGAGATCTCCAGGTGATCATTGGTGTTCTCTGCCATGGCAGCGAGCATCTCTGCTGGGTTTGAATGGCCAATTTCTCGAGGAGCAGAATCATTTGGCTGAGCAGGATACGCTTGGTAGATATGGGCAGCTTTGGAGGAAGCGATAGCGTCGTAGCTATCCATACCCTTTTGAATTTGAACTGCTTCTTTTGCAGTTTCAGCTTTGGTTATTGAAGCCTTTGGAGGCTTGTTGTTGTTCTTCGCAACCTCCGCTGATCCGTCGAGGTCTTTGCTCCGTTCGGTTATCGTGTTGTTCTTCGCAACCTCCGCTGATCCAAGCTGTTTTTTTGGACGAGGTGAGTTCATTCGAGAAGTAAGTGAACGATTTCGTGAAGCACCACTCTCTGCATTCTTTGTGCTAGTACTCTTTTCCCCTTGATCTTTCCCGAGATCATTTGCGTTGTCGTCTGGAAGGCTTACTACCAGTTCGAATCTTTCCTTGGCAAAGAATCCTGCTATGCCACCCTTGCGAACTCTGCCAGCATGAATGATACGAGCATCTTTACCGAGCTCTTTCCAGATACGATCGAACAGTTTCTCTAACGAAGGGCCCTCATACAGGAGCTGTCTCGTCGACATCGCTCACCATTCCTACTCTTTCTATCCGTACTTGTGGACCAATCTCGTCAACAGACATTATCGCTACTCTTGGAACTGCAACTTTGAGCATCCTACGCAACGGGGGGCGCAGCTTTGGAGAGCATAAGAGGACTGGTTGGAAACCACGCTGCTCTGCTTGTTCGGCTAGTGTGCTTATTTCTCTTGCTAACTGTTCGGTGTGCGGTGCGTCAAGCACCAACACGCTTCCTTGTTCCGTGGGACGCACTGCCTCTAGCAAGCGCTGCTCCAAGGTGGCTTCCATGGTTATGACACGTAGTATGCCATTACTTGAATATCGCGCGGTGATTGCTGGTCCCAGAGCTCTTCGGGCCGCTTCGAGCAGAAGCTCAGGGTCTTTGCTAGAGCGAGCTTGATTGGTCACGGCCTCTACGATTCGCACGAAGTCTCGGATAGGGACACCTTCGTCGAGAAGCCCCGCCAACACCTTATGAAGTTCGGTCAAACTTACAGGAATCGCTGCCATCTCCTCTACTATGGCGGGATCACTTTGTTTTGCTGCATCGAGCAGTTGACGAACTTGTTGGATGGATAGGAGGCTCGCAGCGTACTCATTGATGATCTCACTCAGGTGAGTAGTGATCACCGATGAACGGTCCACCACGGTAGCACCTTGTACAATTGCCTGTTGACGCAGGTCAACAGGAACCCACTTTGCACTGAGACCGAATACAGGCTCTACGGTTGGTTCTCCAGGTAGGTAATCCAAGCCGTCTCCAATAGCAAGCACCCTTCCTGGTGGAGCACTACCGCGAGCTACTTCTACACCATGCACTTTGATCAAGTAGGTTCCCGGATCCAAGTTTACGTTGTCTCTAGTTCTCACTGAAGGGAGTATGAATCCTTTGTCTACAGCTACCTTGCGTCTGAGCCCCTTCACCCTCTCCAGCAGGTCGCCTCCTCGAGCAGAATCGACTAGATCTATCAAGTCTATGGCCAGTTCCAGCTCTATCGCTTCCAGTTTCATCTCTCCTGCCAACACCTCTGGGGCATCTATTGCTGGAGGTGGAGGTGGCTCTGGTGCAGGAGGTTGAGCGTTCTGGAGCGAACGACTTGCCCTGTAGCCTACGATGAGCGCAATTGCCCCAACTACCAAGAAGGCCAGGTGAGGCAGGCCAGGGAGGAAGGCTAGCAACGCCATCACGATACCAGCTACGCGTAGTGCTCGGTGCTGATTACGAAACTGTCCGATGAGGTCGGTACCGAAGTCTTCCTCTTCAGCGGCTGCTCTGGTTACCACGATTCCAGTGGATATGGAGAGCAGCAAGGCTGGAATCTGGGAGACTAGGCCATCACCAATGGAGAGCAGGCTATAGGTATGAACTGCCTGTGACAAGCTCATGTGTTTTTCGATGACACCAATGGCGAAACCGCCTATCAAATTGATGGCCACGATGACTACTGCTGCAATGGCATCGCCCCTTACGAACTTGGATGCCCCATCCATTGCTCCATAGAAGTCGGCTTCATCGGAGATCTCCTGTCTCCTCCTCTTCGCCTCGGCTTCATCGATCAAGCCAGCGTTCAGGTCGGCATCTATTGACATCTGCTTCCCTGGCATGGCATCCAAAGTAAAACGAGCAGCTACCTCGGCTACTCGTCCAGATCCGTTGGTGACCACTACGAACTGGATGACTATCAGGATGAGAAAGACGACCAATCCGACTACCAGCGATCCGCCTACGACGAAATGGCCGAAGCTTTCGATTACTGTACCGGCGTAAGCATGTAGCAGTATCAATCGAGTAGCACTTACGTTCAAGGCTAGGCGGAACATAGTAGCAACCAACAGCAAGGTCGGGAAAGCAGAGAAATCGAGCGGTCGCTTGACATGCATGGTGGTCAACAGGACCACTACTGTAAAAGTGATATTGCTGCTTATCAGCACGTCCAGCAGGACGGTGGGCATGGGGATGATAAGCATCACTACGATGGAGACCACCGCAGCGGGTACCCCTATTATACCTATCTTGCTAGAAGACATAGCACCTTTTGATGGCTCTTTACTCTCGGTCTACGGTAAGGCCTAGCTACAACTGAGTTACCCAGAATGACAGTTGAACTATGCCCGAATCCATCCGTGGCCTAATGCTATTAGCGCCATCCTGGCACTTTAAGTACTTATCGACCAGTGGGGGCAGATGCTTTAGCATCTTATTTCCAGTTCAACCCACTGCTTCTCCCTGGCTTCTTAAGTGTCCAGGAGAAGGTGTTGACCTTCTCTTTGCTCCTCAGGTCTTCAAGGAGGATTGCCTGGTGCTTAGAGGAGGGTAGTAATTGGCTTCCAGCAGCTTCGAGTTGAAATCAGGCCACAGTATACCGATGCTCGCTTCCACCGATACTCTTTCCGTCTCGTCGATGAGTCGCAATGCCTCCGCCAGCAGTTGGATCGCAGATTCATCACCGAAGGACCCTACTATAGTGGCTGCACACACAGCTCGTTCGACTGGATGACGCCTTGTGTCAACTGCCATGGCAGTAAGCGGACAGGACTGTACCAACCCGTATGCACGAAGTCGTGAAGACCAAACCAGTGCACGAGCTATCGGTAGCTCAGGTGCAATTCGTGCAGCTGTGGCCAGAATGGACAGCATCTCTGGCCACTTGGCGTACAGTGCTTCCAGTAATATGTCTGCTCGCTGGGGGTGAATGGTAACGAGTTGAGCCAGGAAGGGTACGAGGTTCTTCTTGGGGAGCACCTCCACCATCTCGGTTATGTCTCTCCTAGCCGCTATGAGCAGCTCTATTAGATCGTTCAGGCTAGTATCCAGGATTCCTTCCTTTGCCAGTAGGGACAATAGTACATTGGCAGCTTCATCGGGTCTTCCGATCATGGCTAGAGCCTTTGAGCGCAGAGCAGTGGTAGAGTCAGCGAGGTACTCAAAACCGTCCTCATCTATAATTTTTTCAGGTAGCCTATCCAAGAGGGAGAGAGCTTCTTCGGGGCGACCCAAGTTGATCAGCACCCTAGCCTCCAAGGCATCCGTATAGGCTGGCGTGGAAGTGGACTCTCGAAGCCTTTTTATCCAAGAAAGAGCATCCTCCGAACGATTGGAGAGGATGCAGGCCTCTATTCCTGCCCTGAGCGCTACTCTGATGACGATGGGGTAGTCCTTTATGAGGGCTATCCCTTCCTCCAGGATCGTTGTTGCCTCTCTCAACCCCTCTTCGGTGCCCACCCCTACGATGGTACGACCCAAGTTAACCAAAGCAATACCACGCTCTGCGGGGGTCCTTGCTCTTTCCACTGCAGCCTTGGCTATGGCAAGGTTGCGTTCTAGTTTGTTGCGAGTAGCAAGCATGTGGTTCAGATAGCCGTAGTGAGTTATGCGTAGCTCAGAGGTCATAGCTACTCCGAGGGCACGTTTGTTACCCTTGGCCATGAGGTACTCATGTAGGGTGCCCACCCATTCACCAGCTTGAGCTCGGAACAAGCGACAGGCTGTGTGCACTGACTTGGAGTTGGCTCCCGTTCCCGTGAGGTTGTCTATAGCGACTATGAAACCTTCCACCTCTCTAGGTTGTAGAGCAAGAGAGTGCCTCAATGAAGTCTTGTCAGGGCATTCCAAGGTCTCGTCGGCATCCATCCAGAGGATCCACTCTCCCCGGCAATGTTTCAATGCTTCGTTCCTTGCTCGTGCGAAATCATCGTCCCAGTACCCTTCTATGACCTTTGCACCTTGTGAACGAGCTATCTCTTTGGTGGAGTCGGATGAGCCCGTATCGTAGAGAACGATCTCGTCAACGAAATCATCCATGGATGCTATACAGTCAGGCAAGGACCTCTCTTCATCTTTGGCAATGAGACAAGCGGAGACTAAAGGTGCAGGAGAATGGGGGGGTGGGGTTCCATGGGAGCTCCGGTAACTAAGCATGCTCTCTTGTTGAGCAGTAAACCAGTCGATGCCATTGGCTTGAAAACTGCTATGCCCCTCGTGGTATATGAAGACATCCTCTGTCACTACCAAGTTCCACCCTTTGAGAGCAAGCTCAGATGACAAAATTTCATATTCGAATCCATACCTGCCTGGCTCTCCAACGAAACCCCCTACAGCTTCGAAAGCACTTCTTCGTACGGCAATACACGGTTCAGCCAGGTATTCCACTCCCCTGAGGGAGGCGTGGTGCAAGCGGGCCCAAGCAGTACTGGCTTCGCGTAACTGAGCCAGATCTCCTGCAAGGCAAGAGACTCCTCGTGCAAGTTGCATTGTAGAGGAGGTGTAGTTGGACATTCCTCCTGTTGCAGCAACATCTGCATCTGCAAAGGGAGCGATCAGTCGATCCAGCCATCGAGGGGGCACCAGGGTGTCGTTATGCAAGAAGACGACTATCTCGGATGAGCTTACCTCTATGGCTTGGTTGCAAGCGGCAGCAAATCCAAGATTGTTGTCATTGGACACGACCTTGACCCAAGGGTAGAAATGGAGGCGCTTTCCTGTCTCGTCACCTGATCCGTTGTCCACGACTACCACCTCGTCATCGGGGGATATGGTGGCACGTAATGAGTCCAGGCATGCCTGGGTAGCTTTCCAAGCGTTCCAGACAGGGATGACTATGGTTGCCCTCTTAGGTCTGTGTCCACTACTTGCTCGAGCGCGCCTCTGCTTGTCCACCAATGTATCTATCGGTGTGACAGAACCATCACTATAGCTTTAAGTTACCCGCTTCCCCGACCGATAAATAACATGAACCACCGGAGAGTGAGATCACTCACCTCCTTTGGAAGTGGCAACCCTCCAGCACAGGACAGGATGTCGGTGGACGAAGATCTAGGTAGGTGTGATGCGTGTACTTGTAGTCGATGACAGTAGGGCAATGAGGATGATCATAAAGCGAGAGCTGCGTGCCGTGGAAGGGCTCGATGATGTCTTGGAGGCCGATAGTGCTGAAGCAGCAATCAACGTCCTCACCGAAGAGGCGGTCGATCTCGTACTGAGCGATTGGAACATGCCAGGTATGAGTGGATTCGAGTTCTTGAAGTTGATTCGAGATGCTGGTTGGAATGGGCACTTTGGTTTCATAACCTCAGAGGCAGCAGAGTCTACCCGTATACAGGCTTTGGAGGCAGGTGCAGCGTTCCTTCTCACCAAGCCTTTTACGGGAGCAGATCTAGCGCATAACATCTCGTTGCTTTCTACTGGAGGCAGTAGCTCATATGACGAAGCAACTTCCAGTACGAGTGAGGAGGGCCCCTCCGTATCCTCGGTTCTGGAAGGGCTGCTCCACCGTGGGGTTACAGTAACCAAAGCAGATCCACCTCGGAGAGAGATGGCTAGGGCTCTGGCGCGATATGTCAATACCGCAGGTGAGTTCAAAGCTGCCTGCATGGCAGAGATCACCTTTGCCGCTTCGGCAGGAGCTGCTCTCTCGATGGTGCCTCCAGCAACTGCTTCGGAGTGGGCACGATCCGGTGCTCTTACGGAGATGATTGCTCAGAACTTCTACGAGGTTGCCAATGTCTTGGCTCCGGTGGTCAGCTTGGGAGGTCCTCATGTCCGATTGTCGGATGTGATCATGCTAGCCGATTTCGAGAAGCCACCTGATGCAGAGAGGATCACCAACCCGGCCAAGCAAGTCAACTTTAACGTGACCATCGAGGGGTACGAATCGGGCAGGATTGCTTTGATCAGCCTTTCTTGAGTAAGTGAGTACGGCTTTCTTGGATTGAAGTGGAGTTGAGAGGTTGTTGGTGGTGCAGCAGGGATTGATGAGGAAGCGACAAGAGGCAAAGGACGAGACATGGACGAGATAATTGAGGAGTTTCTAACTGAAACCAATGAGAACCTTGATCAACTGGATCAGGATCTAGTTGCCTTGGAACAGGATCCGACCTCAGTTGAGCTCCTGGGAAGCATATTCCGTACTATGCACACGTTGAAAGGCACGAGCGGTTTTCTTGGTTTCAACAAGTTGGAGGAACTTGCCCATGCTGCCGAGAGTTTGTTGAGCAAGCTACGGGACGGCATTCTCTTCCTCACTCCTCAACGCGTAGACGTGCTACTGGCTGTAGTGGATGAAGTAAGGGGTTTGCTAGCTTCGATAGAGGCTAATGAGTGCGAGGACGATCGAGACCTTGCAGGTCTGCTCCTCCGACTAGAGGAGCTCCAGTCGGATGACGCAGCTGCTCCACCATCGTCGCCTGCTGATGTCCCTCAGCCGTCATCAGATGCAGATCTACCAGTTGTTGTCTCATCGGAAGGCTCTATTGAGTCCCAGTCGGAGGAGAGTCCTTTCCCGGGGCGCGGTATTGAGCCGGAGGCCCAGTCTTCAGAGGTACAGGTCAACCTCCTTGCACAAGAACAGCACCTCGATATAGAAGGCGAGCAACAAGACGAGGTCCAGTTCGGACAGCACCTAGAGGGTGAAGGTGGGCAACGCGACGATACAGAAGGTGAGCAACAAGACGAACAGGATCGCTCCAACGAGCCCCATCGTAGTGTCACTGATCGTAGTATCAGGGTGGATGTAGATCTCCTGGATGCCCTCATGAGACAGGTGGGCGAATTGGTCCTAGCCCGTAACCAGCTCATGTCCCATCCCGGAATCTCTGCTGACCAAGCATTTTATCAAACTGTGCAACGGCTCAGCTTGATCGTGAGCGAGCTGCAGGAAGGGGTCATGAAAACCAGGATGCAGCCGGTGGAACAGCTCTGGTCCAAGCTCCCCAGGATAGTGCGGGACCTCTGCAAGCAAAGCGGTAAAGAGGTCATCCTGGAGTTGGATGGTGGGGATACCGAGCTGGATCGCTCCTTGCTAGAGGCCATGAAGGATCCCTTCTTGCACTTGGTGAGGAACGCCGTTGATCATGGTATCGAGTCTCCCCAAGAAAGAGCCGAGCGAGGAAAACCTCGAGCAGGCACTCTGTCTGTCAAAGCATCCCATGAAGGGGGGCAGGTGGTCATCGAGGTTAGCGATGACGGTGCTGGGATAACCCCCTCCAAATTAGCGGCAGTAGCCGTGAAGCGGGGAGTAGTTTCCCAGGAGGAATTGGTCAGGATGTCTGAGAGGGAGATCATAGACTTGATCTTCCGACCTGGCTTCTCCACTGCCGAGAAGGTTACCAATGTCTCCGGACGTGGCGTGGGCATGGATGTGGTGAGAACGAACATAGAGCATATAGGCGGTTCCATAGACGTGAACAGCACGCCAGGAGAAGGTACCACATTCCGTCTGAAGATACCTCTTACCTTGGCGATAATTCCGGCGTTGCTGGTTGGTTCTTCAGGTCATCGGTTTGCTATTCCTCAAGCTAGCTTGTTGGAGATGGTCAGATTGGAGGGTAGCGAGGCACGTGCCCAAATCGAACTCATCGGCCAGTCCTCCATCTACCGTCTGCGAGGACGGTTGCTGCCTCTCGTTCGTCTTGACGAGGTGCTCAAGCTGGATGACAAAGGATCCACGGGTCAGTCGGTAAACATAGTTGTACTACAAACTGATGAGGTCTCCTTCGGTCTGGTAGTGGATGAGGTATTCGATACCCAGGAGATAGTAGTCAAGCCATTGGGCCGTCACGTGAAGCATCTTCCCCTCTTTGCTGGAGCAACCATCCTAGGGGATGGCACTGTAGCCTTGATCTTGGACGTACCTGGCATGGCCAACTTGGTTGAGGTTGCCGAAGGAGCCTCTGTTGCCTCATCCTTGGCAGGAATGGAAGCAGACCATGCAGGTCGGGTTGGTGAACTAGCTAGTCCATTGCTTGTATTACGCGTCGGCACCAACAGGAAAGTAGCTGTGAACTTGGCTGACGTTGCTCGCCTGGAAGAAGTTTCCTCTGCTCAGATAGAACATGCAGGAGGGCGCGAAGTGGTTCAATACAGGGGTCAGCTCCTCTCATTGGTACGTCTCGAGGATGTCTTGGAGCTGAGCCCCAAGGAGCGGGTGCAGGATATGGATACCTTGCCAGTAGTGGTGTTTTCGACCGATGCGGGTCTCTATGGTTTGGTTGCCTCCGAGATCTTGGACATAGTTACCTCCAAGGTGGAGATCGAGCACCTAGGCGACTCGCCAGGAATCACCGGTTCCATGATCATATCCGGGATGGCCATAGACATGCTGGATGTCGATGCAGCAATAGCTTTCGTCAACAGAGGACATTCATCCAACGGCAGTAAGGAGTTGGGTGATTCTCTTGTAGAGCTGGAGGTAGCGACCAGTGCCTCATGACAACCGTGCAACTTCGAGAAGCAAGAAAACTACTCAGTTGTGCACATTCAGGGTGGGCAACATCTTGGTAGGCATCGAGGTGGATAGGGTACAGGAGATAAACCGTGATCAAGCAATGACCACCGTTCCCTTGGCTGCGCCGGAGATCAAGGGACTCATCAATCTTCGTGGTCAAATCGTTACCGCTATCGACCTTCGGTATCGACTCGGATTTCCTGAACGAGGAGAGGGGGAGAAGGTCATGAATGCCGTTGTGCATAGCGGCGAGGAAATCGTCAGTTTGCTCGTGGACGAGGCAGGGGATGTCGTCGAGGTAGAGGAGGACGACTATGAACCCGTACCACCGAATGTATCCCCTGTGATTCGCAGGTTTGCCTCCGGTACCTACAAGCTGGATAACGAGCTGTTGTTGATGCTGGATGCCGATGAGGTAATCGACGGTGATTTCAGTGAGCAAGGCTTCACTAACGGCTATGGAGGAAAGAGGCTTCAGTGATGGTTGAGCTAGAAGCCTTGGACGACGGAAATGCCCATTGCTGCTTGCAGCATTGGTGGTATGACAAATTTTAGGAGCTCGATGGGTCTTTCTTCTCCGATTCGCGTTCTTTTAGTGGATGACTCTGCGGTCATGCGCCGTCTGCTCATGGGGGTATTCGAGACCGAGGCTGACATCGAAATCGTGGGGACGGCTAACAATGGGCGCATGGCCTTGGAACGGTTGGAAGCCTTGAAGCCGGATATCATGGTCCTGGATGTGGAGATGCCCGTTCTCGATGGCCTGGGCACCCTCAAGGAACTGCGTCCTCATTGGCCACGCCTCCCAGTCATCATGTTCAGTAGTTTGACCGAGAAGGGAGCAGCGGCCACCCTTGATGCTTTGGCCTTGGGCGCTACTGACTATGTGACCAAGCCCAGTCATGTTAGCAATCGGGAAGAGGCTGAAGCAGTGGTGCGAGTCCAACTGGTTCCCTTGATCAGATCCTGGGGAGCCATCTCTCGTACGCGAAGAGATGGCGCAGTCCCTTCGCGAAATGCTGCTCCCCTTGCACCAACAAGCACAGAGGTGGTTCAACCGCCAATCCAGCTGAAGCCACCCAGAGAAGCAATCCCGCCCAAAGCAGTAGTGATAGGTTCCTCTACAGGTGGTCCCAATGCTTTGAGCGAGCTGATTCCCATACTGCCAGGTGGGTTGCAAGTCCCCATCTTCATCGTTCAGCACATGCCTCCCCTTTTCACCAAGTTGTTGGCTGAACGACTAGATCAACGCTCCTCGCTCTCCGTTGTAGAAGCCCAGCCAGGCATGACTGCTAGAGCCGGTCAAGTTTATGTCGCTCCTGGCGGCGTCCATCTAGTGGTTCGCTCTCGTGCTGGAGAGGTGATCGTGGACAGCGATGATGGTCCTCCGGAGAATTCGGTGAAGCCATCGGTGGATGTGCTGTTCCGCAGTGCAGTAGAGGTGTGGGGAGGCGCACTTTTAGGGGTGGTGCTTACTGGCATGGGCCAGGATGGATTGCTTGGAGCAAGAAAGATTGTCAGTGCAGGGGGGAGAGTAGTAGTGCAGGACGAAGCTACCTCAGTGGTGTGGGGCATGCCTGGAGCTATCGCCAAGGAGAACATCGCTACCGAAGTGCTTCCCTTGCAAGAGATTGGCCTAGCTATTACCCGTTATGTTGGTCAACCAGTACTAGGAAGGCATTCATGACCTTAGCCCCCAAAGACGTATCTTATGTGCGCGAGCTTGTATTCGATCGCTCAGCAATAGTATTGGGAGAGGACAAGCAGTACCTAGTGGAGTCCCGCATTACCATGTTGGCTAGAGATCTAGGCCTTGGCTCCGCAGAGGAGGTGATAGCCCGACTCAAGCGCGATGGAGATCGCACCTTGGAGGAGAGGGTCATAGAGGCCATGACCACCAATGAGACCTCTTGGTTCAGGGACGTCCATCCCTTCAATGCCTTGAAATCGGTTATCATACCCGAGGCTATGGAGCGCAATGCAGCCAAGAGATCCCTTGCCATTTGGAGCGCCGCTTGCTCTACCGGACAGGAACTCTATTCAGTGGCTATGATGCTGGACTCTGACTTTCCCGAGTTGTCCAGCTGGAAGCTTGACCTGGTTGGTACCGACATATCTCGCAAAGCAGTGGAGAAGGCACAGTCGGGGTTGTTCACGGGACTGGAGATCAATAGGGGATTGCCAGCAACGATGCTTGTCCGCTATTTCGTAAGGGATGGATCCGGATATCGCATTCGAGATGACATCAGGAACAAGGTGCGTTTTGGGGTGCTCAATTTGATAGAACCATGGCCACCCATGCCTTTGTTCGACGTTATACTTCTGCGAAATGTGCTCATATACTTTGATATGGATACCAGACGTCGTATACTTGGTCTGGCGAAGCAGCAATTAGTGCAGGGAGGGGTGCTTATCCTTGGTGGGGCAGAGAGCGTCCTTTCCTTGGTTGATGGGTTCGTTCCTGTGACTATTGGAACGACCACGGTATACCACAAGGACAAGGAGAACGTATGACTCGTGCTCTGGTGGTTGACGATTCACGAGCGATGCGCTCTATCCTGACCAGGATCCTGTCCAGCTTGGGTATGGAGGTGGTCGAAGCTGAGGATGGTCAATCCGCCTTGGCAAAGCTCCAACAGTTTCCTCCCTTTGACGTTGCTTTGGTGGATTGGCACATGCCAGGGATGACCGGCCTTGAGCTGATCTCCGACATGCACCGGCAGCCAAAGTGGAGATCGATGGCCATCATGATGGTCACCACTGAAAGCGACCAGTCACAGATCGTACGAGCACTCAATGCAGGTGCACACGAGTATCTAGTCAAGCCGTTCACTGCAGATGCAGTTGCAGAGAAGCTGTTGCTCCTGGGAGTCAAGTTCTCCAAGGGTAATGGATCAGAGTCGACCATGGGAGGTAATAATTGATGGCTACTTTATTGACCGCGGATATGATATCCGAGATAACCTTGGAGACCTGGGAGGCCATTCTTGCTGAAGCAGGGTCCAGGCTTTCCCCCAAAGCCTCTCGTCCAGGTGAGGAAATTACCGGCTACGTGGACATAGCCGGTGCTTGGAGAGGCAATATAGGGCTTACTTGTTCGTTGGCTGCAGCCAAGCATGCTGCGTCCATCATGTTCGACATGGATGAATCCGAGTTAGGCCAATCCGAGATCAACGATGCAATTGGCGAACTGGTCAATATCGTTGGCGGGAACATCAAGGCCTTGCTTCCTGCTCCTGCAGAGATGTCCATACCCCATGTCATCGAAGGTAGTCCTGTTGACGACCCGGATCGTCCTCCACCGTTGAGAGAGGTGCGCTTTGAGTGGCTTGATGAATTGGTCATTGTCCGGGTATGGATGATGCCTACCGATGAGGAGAGCTCGGACGAGGATGCTTGACTCCTTGGAAACGAGCTAGTGAAGGAGGGAAGATGGCCGGGGTCACCTCTAGTGGAATAGCGAACTTGAACAGGACTAGTCCCATAGATGAGCTGAGATCGAGGGCTCTGAATGCTGGTCGTGCCTTCCTGGGGGTCAACACGGTTGCAGCGAGGAGCAGGGTCATGACCTTGAACGCACAACTGGCTGCTTCCAAGCTGGGGACCCGGGGTGCTGCCTTCAATGTCGTGGCACAGGCTTTGGATGAGGTTGTGGGCAGGCTTACTGAACTGGTTGGAGCGGTAGAGAGGGGAAGGGCCACTGTCATAGGGGGAGTGGCCCGGTTCACTCAGATGGAGAACCAGCTCAAGCTTTATGGACGTGCCTTGGGCAGGGTATCCGAGCAGGGATCTGCTGTTGGAGTCTCCCTGGAGGATGCTTTGGATCCAACTAGCGGCAATCGATGGAAGGAGGCATTGGGGAAGTCTTCGGATCGATCCATAGAGGCTTTTCTATGGGGAGCCTTGCTGAGCTTGCGTGAAGAGATGTTGAATACTTTGGGCGATATCCGAAGCGCCACCAAGTCACTGGTTCATTTGATAGAACAGGTGGAGGTGTTGGCCGCCTCGCACGGATTCTTCATTGGTATCAATGGGGTGATCGAGGCTGCCTATGTGCGCCAGGAAGAGCTGGTGCAGTTGGCCAAGGATCTTCGTTCGTTGACGGACGAGATAAACCAAGCTGTGGCATCGGCGAGCCAGGAAACCAAGATGTTGAAGAGACTTGCTGATGCTGCTGGTGGAGTACTTCATATAGAGAGCAGTACGAGCTATGTGGGTCGTACGGAAAGAGCTGTTGATGGTATCAATCAGCTATCGGAGACAGGGAGGATCAGTCGATGATCAACGAGGTCTTGTTCGATAACGGGGTCAGGCGTTGGCAGTTCATAGGTAGGGATGCCGATAGACCCAGTGAACTGATTGATACCAACGAGTACTTGGTTACCAACAACGGTAAAGGGCTGATACCTGATCCGGGGGGTATGGAGATATTTCCCGCTGTGGTAACAGCTATATCCGAGGAGTTCGCCGTTGACAATGTAGAGGTGCTGTTCGCCTCTCATCAGGACCCAGACGTATTCTCTTCCTTGGGACTATGGGTCAAGGTTTGTCCTGGAGCAGCAGTGTGGCTCTCCCGGATATGGGAGAAGTTCATGAGTCATTTCAGCTTTGGCACCAAGTTTCACTTGATCCCCGACGAAGGAGGGGTTTTGCCTTTGGGCGGAAGCAATGATTTACAGATCATCCCTGCTCACTACCTTCACTCATCCGGCAACTTTTCCATCTACGACCCTCAAGCCAAGATCCTGTGGAGCGGAGACATAGGAGCTGCTCTCCTCCCACCAGATCACAGCGGGGTGTTCGTGAGTGATTTCTATGAGCATACCAAGTACATGGAGGGGTTCCATCGTCGCTGGATGCCCTCCCCTCAAGCACGAGATGCTTGGATAGCGCGAGTGAGCAGACTGGAGATAGACATGATCTGCCCACAGCACGGTGCCATCATTCGTGGCGAAGATGTACACCGGTTCTTTCAGTGGTTCTCCGAGCTGGAGTTGGCCAGCGCATTGCATATATGACTTGACTGGTACGCGCCTTGTAAGCCATAAGCCAGGGCACGTACCATCAGGGTGCGCCTATGGGCAGTACAGCATATGCACGCTCCTTACGAGCAATGCCTTCTTCCCTGGAGAGGACCTCTGAAGGTTGTGTAAAGCATGGTTGTGAAGGTTGTGTAAAGCATGGTTGAGGTGGGATCAGTAAGAGAAGAAAGCGAGCAGCTCCTGTAACTCAGCTGCCATTCGAGACAGGTCTCCAGCCGCCTTGGCCACCTCACCAGCACTTTGAGAGGTAGACCCAGCTACCTCTGCGACCGAGGTGATGTTCTGAGTAATCTCCGCACCTCCCTGTGCTGCTCCAGCCATATTTCTGGCGATCTCGTTGGTGGTAGCCATCTGCTCCTCTACGGCAGATGCCACTGTAGCTTGGATGTCGTTGATCTTGGCAATGATAGAGGAGATCTGCCCTATCGCATCCACTGCACTTGCAGTGTTGGCTTGTATCGCCTCTATCTTGGTCGATATGTCTTCGGTGGCCGTTGCAGCCTCTCTAGCCAGGTCTTTCACCTCTGCGGCCACAACAGCGAATCCCTTACCAGCTTCGCCAGCCCTAGCTGCTTCGATAGTAGCATTCAAGGCCAAGAGGTTGGTCTGCTCGGCTACCGAGGAGATGAGCTTGACTATGTCGCCAATTTCTGCAGAGGACTTGCCCAAGTTGGAGATGGTAGCGTTAGTAGAGTTAGCCATCTCTGCAGCCTCGGTGGCTATCATCGCCGCTTCCGAGGAACTCTTGGCTATCTCCCGGATGGAAGCGGTCAGCTCCTCGGCTGCTGCTGCGACAGTTTGGATGTTGCCACTCACCACGCTGGACGTTTCCGAGACGAGCCGTGCCTGGGCAGAGGTCTCGTCCGAGCCGGCCGACATTTGCACGGAGGTAGCAGTAAGTTCCTCGGCTGCTCCCGCTAGGCTCTCGATGCTCGAGTCGATGACCTTCACCCGTGAGCGCAGCTCGGTTATGTGCTGGCGGAGCTCTGCACCTAGTTTCCCGATCTCGTCTTCGGAGGAGATCGGTACATCCACCCGGAGATCCCCCGCGCTTACCGATCCCAGCGCCTTGCTGAAGGAAGCCAGCGGTCGAGTGATCGAACGGTTCATCAGCCACAGCCCGAAGAGCAAAGCGAACAAGGAGATAATGGGCAACAGTATATAGGTGTCTTCCAGCGTGGAGGAGATGGTGCCCAGTACGCCATGGGTAACCTTTGTGTCATTGGCCTGCAAGAGGCTGTTGATGTTGGTGAGATCGGCAACTAGCTTGTTGGAGATGTCATGGTTGGCAACGGTCTGGATCTGTTGGGCTTTGGTGATGTCACTGTTGGCTACGGCAGTACGCAGCTCGTTGGTGAAGTTGTTGTAGGTGGCCAGGTCAGCCAAGGCGGCGCGGGCAAGGGAGCGAACCTTGGCAGTAGGGGCGGTGTGGGCAAGGCTGGTCAGCTCGGACACTGCCAGCTCGTGATCCTTGGCAATGGCCCGCCACTTGGAGCTCATGACACCGATGTTCGATACAGTCATTGGCATGGCGGCCCTAATCACCTCGGCGTTCGAGGTACCGTTGTCGGCAAGGTAGGCATTGTAAGCTGCGTTGGCCTCGCTGGAGGCTGCATAGGTTGCCGAGAGTTGATTGGTAGCCGACTTGGCCGACTCCATGCCCGCTATCATCATGGCAAACACGGCCAGCCAGACTACCCCTACTACCCCTCCTGTAGCTATCAACTTGCTCTTCACGCTCAGGTTGGCCAGCCGTCTCCCTATGCCTCTACGCCGTCCGCCCTTGGCGAGGGGGGTTGGCTTCCCTTGTTTGGATGGATCGCTTTGAGTATTGGAGAGCTTTCTCCCATTGGAGCCTGGCAGGGGAGGGACAAACGGAGCAGAGGCACTTTCACTGCTTTCAAAAGAGCGAGGGGAGGCTGAGCTTTCCGAAAGGCCATTGCCTGAGTGCCCCTCTAAGGCAATGGCAGAGATGCCATCCTCGTTTTCGCTGTTGGTTCTCACTTGCACAGCTTCCTCCAAGGTCTAGATGGTGTACAGATACACGAAGATATGCTTTGGATACCCGCTCGAAGGTAATTATCGGTTTGTTGGATGGTCAACTTGAGCTGTTGAGTTGGCCATCCAACAGGCAATTGGGTCGAAGTACCTACCTCGTTGGCCTCCCCCATGGATACAAGCCAGGGAATGCAACCAAGATCGAAGGGGCCGATGGTCAAAGTCAGTGGCGTATCTTGGCCAGCAGCGATCCCTTTTGACGGTGGTTGCTCTCTTCTTCCTCTATTACCTCGTTGAGTCGCCCTGCCCATTCCTCCAGTGCCTCCTTGAGCTGCCTCCCGAGGTCCAACCACTCCCGTATCAGGTTGGTGTCACGCTGTACGCCGTTCACTGCTGTCTCGGCCAGATTTTGGGTGAGACGATGAAAGTACTGGTGGTCGCTGTTGACCTCTGCATAGTACCTCTGATCGTGCTGCGACTCGGGTAGGTTGTCCAATGTCTGGCCTAGTCTGCAAGCATGGAAGTCACCTGCCACCTGCACGTCTATGCTTCCCTCACCAAGGAGTGCCCTATAGACACGGAACCTCCAGAGCAGATGGTCGGTGGCGGAGAGCAGGAGTTTGGTGGCTAGAGAGGCAGGGGGGTACTGAGCCAAGAGAAGCTTGCGTTGCTCCTCGGCGGAGTCCACGCTCTTGGCCAGGAATCTCGATGCTTGAGTAAAGGAGTCCGCGCTGGTGTGAAAGGCTGTCTGGAGACCCACGACATCACGAGTAACCATCTCCAGTGCAGTGCGTTGTTCAGCCACTGCCTGGAGGCTGCTTGCTGCCTTCGGTAATAGCGCGGAGAGGCGTTGACTGAACTCGGTGACCTGTTCCAACGCCTCCGATGACTGGGCTTGGTTGGAGATGAGGCGTTGTTGAGCCTGATGGAGGGCGGCCTGCACTTGATCGGCAGAACCAGTCACATCTGCTAGTACGGTTAAAGCCTCTCCTGTAGCTGCTTTGGTTCGTTGCGCCAATTCACGAACCTCGTCAGCTACGACAGCGAATCCACGTCCTGCCTCACCGGCTCTAGCCGCTTCGATAGTGGCATTTAAAGCAAGCAGGTTGGTAGCATCGGCTACATCCGTCACTACCTTCACCATGCCGGCAACTCTTTGGACCTGTGAGGTGAACTGGGTCACGCTGTCTACTACATGTGACATCTCCTCTGCGCCTGCAGCGGTATCCCTGGCCACAGCGGCAGAGGACTGCTGCCAGCTGACCAACTGGTCACGTGCACCAGCCAGGTCAGCTTGAAGGGCGTCACTTTGAGTGGCAATGGTTTCCACAGTAGCCGATAACTCCTCTGCAGCCGCCGCGACGCTGTCCAGTCGTTCCAGCCCGCTCTCCATGCTCCAGCGGGCCTCAGCCATGGCTTCGTATGCATTGATGGCATCCTCTATCTGCATGCTCCAGTTGAGTGCTGGATGGGTCGTCGTAGTCATATCAGCAACTCCTCTCACCTCTGACCCCTTTTCTTTCTCTTTGATTGTCATACTATTGATCGTTTGGATTGCTTACCTTGTTCTCTTTGTGTCCTGTACCAAGTAGTCGAAGTCGTATGGCTATACTATTGATCGTTTGGATTGCTCATCCTGTTCTCTCTACCCCTTTTTGGTCTATTTGGCAAGCGCCTACTTGGTCATGGCAAGCACGGACAAGCGTCGGTAGGCTATCTCGGCCGCGTGCTTCCAGGTGAACTCCGAGGTGATGGTTTCTCTGGCTCTAGCGCCAATCTCTCTTGCCTCCTCAGGATATGCAATCACATGCTGCAGTGTTGCCTTGAGTTCTCTACGATCCGGTTCGTACCAGCGATAGCCACCCAGAGTGGATGGAGGAAAATCACTGATGGAGGTGGGTCGCTCGAAGGCAGGGATAAGATAGGCGTTGTCTTCCCTGCAGAAGTCCATAGCCCCTCCCTTTCCAGTGGCGATCACCGGCAATCCTGACGACATCGCCTCAGCTATGGGCAGTCCGAAACCTTCCCCCCGATAGGGGGATACGAGCACGTCACAGCTTCTATACAGGCTGGCCAACTCCTCCTCTCCGAGGTCTTGGTCGATGAGCTCGATTTCAGGGAGGGTAGGGTCCTTGGATGCTTGGTACAGCATCTTGGCGAAGTTGCCTCGTCGGTAGAGTGTATCCACACCGAATGCCTTTATCACCAGGCAGACATCGCTTGCAGGAGCGAAAGTGGCCACATAGGCATCCAGCAGCACGTCAATTCCTTTGCGCGCAATTGGACCACCTACGAACAAGAATTTGTATGACCTCTTGGTGGAGAGGGGGTACGAGCTTCCCTCTGGTTTGAACAGCTCTGTATCGACCCCATTTGGCACTACGTAGACCTTCGATTCATCCACGCCGGATCGTACGTATTGTTCCTTGACCCAGCTCGATGGGCACCACACCTCATCGGAGTAGGTGTTCAACCCTCTCACCCAAGCTTCGGGTACCCCAATGAACTCCCACGGCTGAATGGTGACCAATCGTCCATTCCTAGGAGGCGAGAAGTACGGAGGGAATCGATGGCGTACCTCTATGTTCGCTTGGCCGGGATCTCCAAAAGAATAGTGGATTGCCTGATCCGTCCCATCCCCCTCTCCATCCCTGTGGTTCGTCTCTGGCCTCCCCCTCTGTTCATGGCTTACTTCTAGCCGATGATCGTCTCGGGTTGGAAAGTCTTTCGTATTCGAGGGAGTTGGTGATTCCTTCGTAGCGTGATGGACGGCCACTCCAAGTTTGACAAGGGCTTTGCCCAGTTCACGGTTGACCCGAGCCAAACTGTGATGAGCATACACGTCACCAACCCATTTGACGGCTATCGGTGGAGTCGAGCTGGTCCAGGACGGCTCTGTCATTGAAGCTCTTGTTGATACAGCAGTTCTTCTGCCGTGGAGTTCTTTGGAGATCTCTTTCAGACGAGATTTGGCTAAGTTGGATACAGCCTCCCAGGTGAAGTTGGTTTCTATGTCTTTTCTGGCCTGTTTGGAGATGGAGTTGAGCCACTTCGGCCTCTTGGCGGTGAAACGGAACAACTCCACCAGGTGATCCTTGGAGGGCTTGGCCCAGCGCTGACCGTAGTATTGCTCCATGTCCATGCGATCTTCAACTTGGACTAGCCCCTCCGTATCGAGCAACAATGAGTTGTGGTCATTCATGTACTCCAAGTTGCCGCTCCATCGGGTGGCTATTACTGGCAGTCCACAGGCCATGGCCTCCATCTGTGGTCGGCCATAGCCCTCTCCCCTGGAAGGAGCTACGTATATGTCAGCAGTTGCCATCAAACGGACGAGTTCATGAGGGGAGAGAGATCGATGTATTAAAATGATCGGGGCTACCGAGGCGCGTTCCAAGTTCATCCGCTTCAGCTCAGCTGCAATGGCAGCTTCAATTTGTTTTGCCGCGTCAGCTGAGGACTTCCAGTTTCGTGGATAGCAGTGCAGGAGCAGGCAGACGTCGTCACTTGGCTTGAATGCTTCTGCCCAGGCTTCCAGCAGCACGTCGTATCCTTTGCGCAAGCTCCATTGGAAGACGGAGAGGTAAACAGTGCTTCGTAGCCCTGGGATGGGCAAAGGGGGGCGTCCTGGCCTGAAACGGTTGGTGTCCACTCCTCCTGGAACTACGTAGATTGGCACCTCGACGCCTGAGCGCTTGAAGGTCTCTTGGTTGAAGTGAGAGGGAACCCACACCTCGTCTACCGAGTTGAGCGTTACTATCCATGGCTCAGGCAGTCCGTCGGTCTCGAACATGGTTCTTGCCACCACGTACTCGAGGCCCCATGCGTCCTCATAGGCTACATGCACATCAGGGGGCGCATGTACGATAGCGACAGGAGAGGGTTGGTCTCCCTGACTCACTGATTCGATGAGGAGCTTGGCCGACCCAGGATCGTCACGTTGGAGAGCGATGCTCATTCCCTCCAGTTCTTTGGTGAATGATCGTGCTCTCAGTGGGTAGCCAACTCTACGAAGTCCAGTTACAAACCCCCTGGCCTCTTCGGAGTATCCGCTCCAATCCCATAGAGGACCTATCCAAACAGCCTCCTCCAACCGTTCTCTGGTCTTTGCGTTGCTGAGGTTTGTGGATGCTTTAGGTAGCCGTTTCTCCAGCCGTTCCATGCCCCTTGTGTTGCTGACCGAGGTGCGACTTCTTGGGTTCTTGGGTGACAAGGCTGGCTCGGTCATCTCTTGTTCCTCGGTCATCTCTTGTTCGGTCTCGGACATCTCTCAGTCATCCTCTATGACCTCGGCTTTGCTGTAGGCATCCATGAAGTTCATCAGCGTACTCGTAGCAGGTGCATTCGAGGCAAATGAATTGAACAGGGCGGTATTCTCCGGAGAAGGCAGTCGAGAGAGGAGGGTCTGTAGTTCTTCGAGGATGGAGTCAGTGATGGATGTAAGTTCTTTGCCGGCAACGGCCAAGAAGGATGGACCAGGTTCATCTGGGACAGGTCTGGGTGACCGAGCTCCGGTTGCTCTCTCGGGTAAGATGATACCCTCTTCCCAGTGCGTTGTTCTCCTTGCCAGCGCTTCCAGCTGCTTTTTGGTGAATCTCCAACCCGGATCGACGAAGCAGAGCCATTGACCGAGCGCTAGTACAACTGCAGTGACGATTGCAGCTGGTGTGCCGAGAGGATAACGGTTGCGAATGGCCAACACGTCACCGGACAAGTTGTCTAACAGGTATTGAGTGGCATCATTGGAAGCATCGTCCACTATGAGTACTTCGAAATCAAGTTCGCTAGGCAGTACATTTGCTAGAGACTCCAATGAGCCGAGCAGCGAAGGAGCTTGGTTCCTGGAGACGAGGACAAATGAGATGCGCACCTCTTCTAGCTCATATTCCACCGATGGATTGGCACCATTCATTGCTTCGACGGTCGTTTTCGATGCAGAGAGGTAGTCGGGTTCGACCGGGTATGGAGATATACCACTTGGCACACGGTGATCGTGGTTTGGTGCTGCTCGATCGTGACCGAGAGTAGTTCTCGACAGAGCAGCTTCGCCTATCCCCAGTTGGTCCACGAGCGTTCGGAGCTCTTTCTTCAAGGCTTTTTGCTTTTCCCTGTTCATCGAGGGATAAAGGGATTGCAGCGCAGTCATACTCCGTAAATCGCCAAGTGCAGTGCTGGCCAAGAGAGCGGCCATAGTGCGTTCACTGGTCTTCGTGCTCGGGTTCCCAGCCTTGGCCAGAAGTGGGCTCTCGTTGTAGAAGCCTTCCCCATGGAGCCTGATCGACCAGGTGAAGGTCCTCTGGAGAGGAAGTCGGCTGGCCAGCTTGGCAGCTGCAGCCAGTACGGTCAGGCGGTTGGGGAAGGTGTTGAAGCAAGCTTCCAGGAAGCGGTCGCCTCTCTCTGGTTGCATATGGAGCACCTGAGATAGTATCGTCTTTTGCTTGCTCCAAGGAATTAGGTTCACCACCTCCTCGTAGCTCCTATTGGAGTTATCGAGGGATTCAAGTGCTAGTTCGAGGCAATCGAATGCTCCTTCCCTGTCGAAACGCTCGATCAAGGCATCTGCTGCTTCGGAATAACGGCCCACTTCTACTAGAGCCTTCGCCCTAGAACAAGCCAGCAACAGTTTTGGGTCGTAGGAGAATCCTTCGTCGTCCAGAGCATTTTCCGGCAGCTCCTCCATGAACTCGAGGGCTTCCTCGAAGTGCAAGGAGGTGACGAGAGCCCAGCAGTACAGCAGGTCAGCTGTTATTTGTTCATTGCTCATCTCCCTGAGTCGACTGATCCATTTGATTGCCTCCCGCCCGAGCCCTAGCTGGAGGAACCGTTGGACGAGGGCGACAACGAGCTGACGCTGCTTGGCAACCTCCTTGGTCCTGGCCAGACGCTCGAGGTAGGAATCTACTTGGTACATGAGGTTGTTATCGGTTGTAGAAGAAGATGGCTAAAGCACTAGGGGTAGTCAACCGATATAGATATGTGGTATAACAACAAGTGAGCTATTCATGAAGTGAGCTATTCATGGAGTCTATTTCCCTCTAGCAACTAACGGCAGAGGAAGGAAACTCTGGGATGCTCGAGGCGGCAAAGCAGTATGCATTGTCGTCAAGGACAAACAAAGCAATGATGAAGCAGGACAAGAGATACAGCTCGAAGGAGTCGAGCTGATGAGATCAAGGAGGAAGACAACATGTCATCTCTTGTAGTAAATACCAATATCTCGGCTATTCAGGCCTATGACAACCTGAATGCCACCAATAGTGCGCTGTCCACAGCCATATCCAGGCTCTCGTCTGGTCTGCAGATACAGACCGCTGCCGACAATCCGGCCGGTTATGTGGTGTCACAACAACTGCTGGCAGAGTCCAACGGTTACGGTGTGGACATCCAGAACGCCCAAAACGGCATCTCGATGATACAGACCGCCGACGGAGCGCTCGGCCAGATAACCAGCATCTTACAGACCATGAATCAGCTGGCACTCCAGGCGGCCAATGGTACCACCAGTCCATCAGCTGACGCAGCTGACCAGGCCGAGTTCGTACAGTTACAGAACGAGATCGACCAGATTGCCAACTCGACGAACTTCGCCGGCCAGCAACTCCTCAATCTCAGTGGTGCTTCGGCGACGATCACCTTCCAGGTAGGAACCGGCAACAATGGTGTGAGCCAAGTAGGTGTCACGTTCTCCTCTGCCACGACCACTGCATTGGGCGTTGCATCTACATCCGTATCCATCAGTGGGGTTGCTTCCGCTCAAGCTGCCATCAGTGCTATTGCCTCGGCACTGGCTAGTGTCAACTCGATTGAGGGTAGCCTTGGTGCCTATCAGAACGAGTTCCAGGCGATCATCGCCAACCTGACTGTAGGTCAGCAGAACATGACCGCTTCCTACAGCCGGATAGTCGATGTGAACATGGCTCAGGAGATGACCCAGTTCACCACCGACCAGATCCTTATGCAATCCGGTGTGGCCATGCTCTCCCAGGCACAGCAGGAGCCATCGCTCGTGCTGAAGCTCCTTACCTGAGCAAGGTGATGTAGCCATAGTTCAGTCATAGTTACGGTGCTCTGTGGGCTGGATCTGTCCGGCCCACAGAGTGTCTGTAGGCAAGAGAGGTGTTGAGTACTTGGCTCAGCTGGAGCGGTTCAGCTAGAGCAACTTACAGGAGGTGCAGTTGGCAGTATGTCATTATCCAACGTAAGTGGAGGTACCTCTACCAGCCCTGCTCTGGTGGTTAATGGTTTGATATCGGGGCTCAATACCCAAGAGATCATCCAAGCACTTCTGGAGAGCTACATGGCTCCAGAGACTGACCTGAAAGATCAGCAGTCCACCATCAACTCCGAGGTATCCGACTATCAAACCATCAACAAGGATCTTCAAACGCTTCAAACTGCAGCAAACGCGTTGAGCTTGCCGGCCACCAACGCACAGTCGGCGTGGGCTTCTATGCAAGCAACTTCGTCCAATACCTCGGTAGCTACGGCCAGTGCTGCTCAAGGCGCACAGGCCGGTCAGGTCTCCTTTGACGTTACCCAACTGGCTCAGGCAAATATCCTGCAATCCGCTGGGGTGGTGTCCTCCAGCTCCGATGTGGTGACTAGCTTGCCCGATTTTCTTCTCTCTCAGGCTATGCCGATTGGCTTTTCCAGTTTGACCGCCTCCTCCGGTCTTGCGCTCGGGACTCATACTATCGAGGTCACTCAGGCATCCCAGGCGGCTACCGACACAGGCACGACGGCCTTTTCCCAGAGCGCATCGATAACAATAGGATCCTCCAACAACACTGTAGATGTCACAGCCGATGGTACTGCTTATACTCTCACCATTGCCTCAGGCACCTATACTCCTGCCCAGTTGGTGAGCGCTATCGACTCTGCAGCGAGCTCAGCAGGAGCTCCAGTTGCAGCAGCATTGACGAATACCGATAGCGGTTACCTGGTGCTAGGCACTACCAACCAAGGAAGCACTGCTAGCATCGAGGTAACTGGAGGAACTGCTCTTTCCACTTTAGGGCTCCCGACCCAGTCCAGCTTGGTCAATGGGGTTGATGGAGTGGTAAGTGTGGACGGTTACTCGCAGAGCTTCAGCAACTTATCTGCCGGTGGAACTCTCACTTTATATGCTGGCAGCTCTACTGGCCCCACGATCACTGCTACGGTAGCAGCTTCGAGCAACGGCCCAGCTTCATCCCTACTTCAATCCGGTTCGATCACTGCTACAAATGTGAGCACGGGAAGTGGTTCTTTGGCAGATGTGGTTGCCAATATCAATGCCGCGTCTGCTGGCGTTACCGCATCGGCGATCGAGAACAGTTCAGGCAATTACTTGTTGCAGTTGACCTCTGCCAATACCGGTGTGAATGGAGACCTGACAGTTGATACCCAGGCTTTCAACTCCTCGGCTCTCGGAGATCTGAGCACAGTGCAAGCAGGGCAGGATGCAGAGGTGACCCTTGCCGGTGGTCAAAGCTTGAGTTCGCAGTCGAACTCGTTCACTGACTTGTTGCCCGGTCTTACCGTGACAGCAGTAGGCACGGGATCAGCTACGGTTACTGTCTCCCCTGATGCTCAAGCAGCAGCCTCTGCTGTGCAGGCACTGGTCAATGATGCCAACACCGTGCTCTCCGACATCAGCAAGTACGCATCTTACGACCAAACAACCAATACTGCCGGCCCCCTGTTCGGCTCTGCCGTACTGACCTCGATCAGGAATCAGGTGCTGAGTATCTTTGCCGGTGATGGTCCATCCGGTCTAGGAACCTCCAACCTGGCCGGTACTTTGGCTGTGGGTATAACGGTCAATAGCAATGGGACTTTGAGCTTCAATCAGTCTGCTTTCGAGTCTGCATTTCAGTCCAACCCCTCTCAAGTGGAGGCCATGTTCACCCAAGGAGGGAGCTTCTCTGTCGCCTCGTCGTCTACGCCGTATGATGGACAAGTCAGCTTGAGCTATGCTAGTCAGACTACCCAGGCCGGTTCTTATACGGTTGATATCACTCAATCTGCCACCCAGGCTCAAGCCACAAGCACGAAGGTCACCTCTTCGTCCACGCTGGCCGGTGCAGAGACCTTCTCCTTCAACCAAGGTGGAGTAGTCGCCTCCTACTCAGCTTCAGCAGGAGAGTCTGGTCAGGAGATCGCCAATGGCCTCAATCAAGCCTTCGCCTCCTCTGGCATCAACCTACAAGCTGGCTTCAACTCCTCCGGATATTTGACGGTTACCGCTAGCGTCTACGGAGGACCTGGGGATTTTACAGTATCCACCTCCGGTACTACCGGTCAGACGGGACTCAGCGGCTCCTACTCTGGACTCAACGTTGCAGGTACGATCGATGGGGTGACAGCTACGGGCGTGGGACAGGTGCTCTCTGCTCCAGCGGACAATCCTACTCTAGCTGGCCTGTCCCTCTTGGTCACGGGTACAGGGACAGGGACAGGGACGTACACCTATGCCCCCGGTATCGCTCAACAGATGTCCTCTGCCGCCTATGATGCCTCCAATCCCATCAATGGAACGGTGACTACCACCATCCAGAATCTCCAAACTCAGTCCAGCGATCTCAACCCTCAGATAAGCTTCTACGCCTCCTTGGTGGCGCAGGAGAAAAAGCTCTTGGAACAGGAGTTTGCTCAACTGGAGGCCACACTGGGATCGCTCAAGAATCAAGGTGCCATGCTCTCGGCCTCCATAGCTCAACTGCCATGATGGACTTGCTGTGTTGCCCAAGGAAGAGGACCGCTTACTATAGCCTCGACGTTTATGCCCCTGCAGCCATGTCTTCCGTACAATCCTTTTTGGAGCGGAACTGAATACGAGGTCATCGAGGTGGTATTCGAAGGACATCCCAATGCACAATCCTTACGGGAGAGGTATCTAGCTGACTCGATCACTACTGCCAGCCCTAATCAACTGGTAACCATGTTGTACGATGCCTTGATCTTGGACATGCAGCGAGCAGAGAGTGGCTTTGCCTCCAATGACCTTGTGGCAATCAACGATTCACTCGTCCACGCCCAGCAGATCATAAGAGCATTACGCTCCTCTCTCAGGTTGGATGCCTGGGAAGGAGCGGAACGTCTGGCATCTCTGTACGATTACTTGTACATGGAGCTCATTCAAGCCAACGTGGCGAAGGATCGTGTCAGAGCCAGGACATGCGCCTCCATGATCTCTGCCTTAGCCGATGCTTGGCACAAGGCTGCAGAGACAGTGCAGTCTACTTGAGGAAGATTGGTTCAAACTCGAGTGATCTCGTAGAGAGGGAACGAAGTGGGATGGGAAGAGGTACTGGAAGAGATGAGCAGTTGGGTCGAATCGTGCCAGGCTGCTCTGGCTAGCCACACAGGTTATCCACTGCCGTACCTACCTCCCTCTCCAGATGCCCTCGGCAAGTTACCCGAGGAGCTGCGAGAAAAGGCAAGCCGTTTGCTCTCTTCTATCCAAGTACTGGAGAGACAGGTTGTTGAACGAAGAGGAGCAGTAGTGGAAACCCTGGCAGCTCTTTCCCGACAACGGGATAATTCACTCCCTCTTTACCTGGACGAACACACCTGAGGAGAGCTAGAGCTGGGAGGTACTGATTGGGTCGAGGTGGAATCTCTGCAAGCTACCTTCATGGCTTACGAGCGAGTACTACTACCTGAGCATTGGACTGGAACTGTTCTCCAGGCTGCTCCAAGGTAATGATCTCCATGCAGGTGTCGAAGTCCTGTTGGCTCATCAATCCAGCTTCGAGGATATCCTCTCTGGCAGCTCGCAAGCGTTCCAAAGTGAATAGTCGACTGGAGTCATTGCGTTCCGTGGTCACATGTTGCGCCTGGGGAAGTATCAAAGTCATCTGAATGTCGAACCCGCCTTGGCTTAGGTAGCTAGAGAGCTTGCGTCCAACATAACGATCCCCTCCGTTGGCCTCCTGCAAGGCAGTGAACGCCTCGTGCAGCTTGGAATACGCATCAGAGGGTTCTGGGTAGGTGATGGACATCTGGTCATCGATGTCGATGACCATGCAATAACCTCCTTGCCGTACTACCTCCGCCAACGATGCCGTTGCTCTGTGCGGGTCAGAGAGGTGTTGGTAGACGAAGCGCACGATGGCGAAGTCATAGTTGGCCTCCCCCGGGGGAAGCGCATAGATGTCCCCAGCCTCGAAGCTGACCTTTGATCCCCCAGCGAAATATCCTTTGTTCTCCAGAGAGCCGGCTATGTATTCACCAACCTGCAGGTAGCGAACGTTCTCGTCCACAGCAGTGATTTCGAGGGACATTTGGCCGGCGAGTGCCAGTGCCAGGGCTCCGTACCCACAGCCAGCATCAAGTATATGCCACCTCTCTTCCAAATTGACCATCCCGAACAGTGCTTTCCAGGTAGGGCTAGTCAGTAGGGCTTGAAGGATCATCCACCGATCCGGGGTGTCCTGGTGAGTGGCCAGATACTCGGTGAACTCTCGGTCACAAGCTGCCCATTTGTCTTCATCGATGCGCATTGGCACAAGGATAGCCAGTTTTTGTATGTGAAGCACGTATCAACAAGTTTCGGGAATGATCTTGCAAAAAGCTTAAGGTGCATCTGTCTCATGCCGATGATGAGAAATGAAGGAGCACGGATCGCTCTGATCGCATAGTGCCCAGGATGGGCAGACAAGGTGAATCTGCTACAGAGATGCCATGTAGACGACAAAGTATTGTGTCGGGCTTCTCGTGAGGCAGGTTAAAAGTGAGCGTGAAGAGGTGAGATGTGCAAGACGCGACCATTCGTGTCCTTACATTTGCAGTGGATAGCTTATCCCTACGTCAACAGGTCATTGCTGACAACATCGCCAACAACCAGACTCCGGGGTACACAGCAGAACAAGTGAGCTTCGAGAAGAGCTTGGAGCAAGCCATTTCTTCCCCTGGGACGAGTTCGGCTCATGCTAGCGTCTCCTACTCCACTCTCGCCCCAGGTACGGATGGCAACAATGTGAGCCTAAGTCAGCAGATGGTCGATGCGGAGAAGACGAGCCTTGGTTATCAGACGATGATCTCTCTTCTCACCTCCAAGTTCAATCAGATCAGGGATGCCTCTCAGGCGGGATGACAGCAAGGAACAAAGGTTTGATTTGATGCTTCGCTTGCAGGCAGTAGCGGGCGGAGGAGCGAAGGAAAGGGGAGTGTTTGAATGGGGATATTTGGAGCGATCTCAATTGCGGGGACAGGGGTCGATGTATCCCAGACTTGGCTTGATACGGTGGCAGGAAATATTGCCAACATGAATGATGTCACTACTCCCGGTTCGACTGTCTACAGGGAGGAGTCGGTGGTGGCCACTCCTTTACCGCCGACCAATCCTGCTGGACCAGGGCGAGGAGTAGGTGTAGTGGGCATTGCCCTTGGCAGCGCCAAGGGAAGGTTTGCCTATGACCCTTCCAGTCCCTTGGCCAATGCGCAAGGATATGTGGAGTACCCGGCGGTCAATTTGGGTCAACAGATGGTGGACATGGTCATGGCCCAAACCTCTTACCAGGCAAACGTAGCCGTCATCAACCATGCTCGTTCCGCTTACAAAGACGCTTTGACCCTATGATACCTGCCATACCTCCAATCAAAGGAGCTCCGACCCCTGTATCGCCTGCCACTTCCTCTTCTGGCGCAGGAAGTTCAGGAGGGTCTACCTTCTCCCAGACGGTAGGCCATTTGATCGACCAGTTGCAGCAGATGGATACCGCTGCCAACACGGCAGAGGTGAAAGCCGCGGCTGGCCAGGGAAATGTGGCCGATGCAATGATTGCAGCCACCAAGGCCTCCTTGGCCACGCAAGTGACCGTAGCCCTGACCGAGAAGGCCGTATTGGCGTTCACTGAGATAGTGAACATGCAGATCTGAATGGTAGTTGGAGGGTGTGCTGATCCATGGCAGTGATAGGGCAGAAGGATGTGGATCGCTTCAAGGAGAGTCTGAAGCGCTTTGCCAATGGGTTCACCCCTGGGCAGAAGGCTGTTACCCTCGTAGCTTTGGTGGCATTCGTAGTTGGTGCAGTTGTCTTCATGCGTTACGCTTCGACCCCTAGCTATGCACCTTTGTTCACCAATTTGCAGCCATCCGATGCTGCCGCCATCACAGCTAAGCTCGCTCAAGCCAAGGTGCCTTACAAGTTGGCCGATGGTGGCTCTACCATCATGGTGCCCCAAGGCCAAGTCGATCAAGAACGAGTCACCCTGGCCGAAGCTGGCCTGCCCGCATCTGGACCAGTAGGTCTTTCCTCATTGAACAAGGTGGGCATCACCACCTCTCAACTTACCCAGCAAGCCGACCTGCAAAGGGCACTGCAAGGACAGTTGGAGCGTACCATCGACTCCATCCACGGCGTAACAGGTTCTCAAGTGAACCTGGCTATTCCACCGAACAATCCCTTTGCCCTTGGCACGGCTGAGGCTACCGGTGCTTCAGTCATGGTCGACCTAGCTCCTGGCCAGTCGCTCTCCACCTCTGAGGTGGATGCTATCGTACACTTGGTTGCCTCGAGCACTCCTGGGTTGAAGCCAGGTGATGTCACGGTTGCGGACTCCAATGGCGAGCTACTGGCGGGTCCAGGTGTTTCCGAGAGCGTGGCTGCACAAGGGAGCCAAACTCAGCAGTTCGATGCAGCTGAACAAGCCAAGGTAGAGGATCTGTTGAACAACATAGTTGGAGTAGGCAACTATGCAGTCCAGGTCAACTCTACGCTCGACTTCTCCAAAACCACAACTACTTCCCGTTCCATCCAGACCAATCCTAAAGGCACACCCATCTCTGCTCCAACCTCTACCAGTACGAGTACCCAGACCTTCACCAACACAGGAGGATCTCCTGGGGCTGGAGTCCTGGGAGGGGTGACCAATTTACCTGTTACTGCTGCAGGTGGAAACACCAAATACAGCAAGACATCGGGTTCTACTCAGTACCAGACCGGTACCACCACTACCGTTACTCATTCCGCCCCTGGAAGCGTTGCTAGACAATCAGTGGCAGTAGTAGTCAACTCCAAGGCATTGCCAGCCGGTACTAGTCTGTCTGCTCTGCGCAGCGAGGTTGCTGCTGCAGCAGGGATAGTGCCCACTCGGGATACCTTCAGCTTCAACGCTATGCCTTTTTCTACTGCCGCATCGAAGGCGGCAGCGGCGGCAGCGGCGGCAGCGGCAGCAGCAGCGCATAGAGCAGCCCTCTTCTCCGATATTCGTGATGCGATAGTATTCCTGGTCATTGCTGTAGTCCTCTTCTTGCTTTGGCGATCGGCTCGGAGGGCATCCATCAGACGAGAGAGGGTATACATCCCACCTGAGGCTATGCCGCAATATGCTCTGGAGCCACCCCCGCCTCCAGCCGTAACTGCTCAAGTCCCAGCAGTGACCCCCAGCCTTGCTGCAGTGCAAGAAAAAGCACCAATTGCTGCGGAGATTGCCCAGTTCATCGAACAGCAGCCCGAGGATGTGGCCATGCTCTTGCGTTCCTGGATGAACGAGGAGCAGAGAGGGAAAGAGGTATAGAGGTGGAGGCGAGGTCATGAAGCTGACAGGACCTCAGAAGGCAGCTGCCATGTTGGCCCAGATGGGCATGTACGAAGCGGCCAAAGTACTCAAGTCGATGACCGAGAACGAGGTTGTCGACTTGATGGCCGAAATGGCCAAGTTGCCTCCTCTCTCACCGGAGACGGTGAAGAGCGTGGTGCGCGAGTTCGTGGAGAGAGCTACGGCAAGAGCGATGGTAGGCCAAGGGGGAGTGGATGCAGCTAGGAAGCTGTTGGTGGAGAGACTTGGTCCCGCAAAGGCGAACGAGGTATTGGAGCAGTTCGCGGTAGCCGATGTAGCTCGCCCCCTCTCCTTCCTGCAGCGTTTGGATCCGGTGCAGGTGGCTAGCTTCTTGTTGGACGAGCATCCTCAGACCATAGCAGTGGTGTTAGCGCATCTTCCTCCGGAGCATACTGCTCAGATCCTGAAGGAGCTGGGCGAGGAGTTGAGGGTAGAGGTGGTGCGACGGATAGGGATGATGAACAGAGTATCACCTCAAGTGGTAGAGAACATTGCCGAGGTGCTCTCGAGGAAGCTCTCCACTCTAGTACGAGCGGGAGGCGTGGGATTTGCCGTTGGCGGGGTCCCTGCCTTGGTAAGCATCTTCAACAATATCGACCGTTCTTCCGAGCGCCAGATCCTCTCCGATCTGGAGGAGAGGGATCCCGAGCTAGCCGATGAAGTTCGCAGCCAGCTGTTCGTCTTCGACGACGTGGTCAAGCTGGATGATCGTACTTTGCAACGAGTCCTGCGGAACGTCGTCATCAAGGATCTAGCAGTGGCCTTGAAGGGGGTCGAACCGGAGGTACGAGAGAAGTTCATGCGAAACATGTCGGAACGGGCAGCAGCGGATCTAGCTGAGGAGATAGAGCTTCTAGGGCCTACTCGTATCTCAGCTGTGGAGGCTGCCCAAGCTGGCATAGGCAAGCTGGTACGGGAGATGGAGGCAGCAGGCGAGATCGTCATAGCAAGGGGAGAAGATGAGCTGGTGGTCTGAGTTCTCTCGCTCCAGCGGTCGCCACATGGGGCGAGTAATGCATGCGGATAGCAAGATGAACGTGAGAACGGTGACCCTCAACGGTTCCGGCCTTGATGGTCATGGAACAGCTGTCGCTCATAGATCTCCCAAACAGGACAAGGTCAGGTCCGTTCAAGAGGATATCCAGAAGGCGTTCAAAGAGGGTTATGATTCTGGCTGGGCAGCTGCTATGAAGTCGTTGGAGGCCTCCAAACTGGAAGCAAGGGAGCGGATCGCTACTGCCATAGAGGGTGCTGCGAGGGAATTAGCGCGGTCACATGCAGCCATGGTCGAAGAGGCCCGACGCGAAGTGGCAGAAGTCGCCTTCGAGTTGGCTCGTCTTATCATCGATAGGGAGTTGACCATAGCAGAGAACCCTGGTGTCGATGCCGTAGCTAGAGCTCTTGATCTGGTAGAGGAGGGAGAACGGCTCACCATCCGTATGAACCCAGATGAACTGCTTGATCCTTCCGATATACCAGTTCCAGTTGCAGGCTGTGAGGTGACGGTGGTAGCAGACCAATCGATATCCCGAGGGAGCTGCATCATAGAGGGGGAGGCTTTCCATATAGATGCATCCATTGACAGCGCTCTCGAGCGTGTGAGGACCGTTCTACTCGAAGAGGACGTGGAGGACGTAGGGGTCGGTGGGGACGTTCATTGACGATCGTTTGCTGGAGAGAGCTTCGCTGGCTGCCAAGCCTTGTCGTTTTGGCAGGGTGAAGGGGCTTGTCGGCCTTAGATTGGAGGTGGAAGGCATCACAGCTGCCGTTGGCGAAGGGGTGCGAGTTTGGAAGGACGGGAGTCCTTTGGAAACCGAGGTGGTGGCGCTTGGGCCCAAGAAGCTCTACTGCATGCCTTATGGAGACATAAAGGGAGTTCGGTTGGGGACTCCTGCTCAAGCCTTGGGTAGGTCTTTGTCGATCAGGGTTGGTAGGGAGCTCTTGGGGAGAGTTCTGGATGGGCTGGGCAGGCCGCTGGATGACGGGCCTTCTCTAGCCCATCTTCAACAGGTACCTCTGGATACCTCGGCCCCTCATCCTTTGGAGAGGACTCTAGTGACCGAACAATTGTCCCTGGGGGTACGGGCGATAGACACTTTGATCCCCTGTGGCAAGGGCCAGCGTCTGGGTATCTTTGCCGGTTCTGGAGTGGGGAAGTCGAGCCTTTTGTCCATGATAGCCAGGGGAACCGATGCCGACGTGTCCGTAGTGGCCTTGGTTGGAGAACGTGGTCGAGAGGTGAACGAGTTCCTCTACCACGACCTGGGTGATGAAGGAATGTCTCGATCAGTTGTCGTGGTGGCCACCTCTGATGAACCAGCCCTGGTGCGCTTGAGGGCGGCTTTTACTGCTACGCGCATAGCGGAGTGGTTCCGAGATCAAGGGGCCCATGTCGTGCTGATGATGGACAGTCTTACTCGGTTTGCAATGGCTCAGCGCGAGGTGGGACTGTCAGCTGGTGAACCACCGGCGAGCAGGGGATATCCTCCATCGGTTTTCTCTCTCATGCCGAAGCTGTTGGAGCGGGCAGGATCAGGTTCCACGGGAAGCATTACCGGTCTATATACCGTCTTGGTGGAAGGTGATGACATGAACGAGCCAGTTGCTGATGCTTCGAGGGCCATTCTAGACGGTCATATCGTCTTGCAGCGCTCTCTGGCTACAGCTGGGCACTTCCCATCTATAGACGTGCTCGAATCCATATCAAGACTGGAGCCAGCTATTTGCTCGAATGAACAGATCGCCTGGGCTCGGGAGATTCGCCGTCTCTTGGCTGCTTATCGGGATGCCAAGGACTTGATCGAGATAGGCGCTTACAACCAGGGGGCCAATGATTTGACCGATCGAGCCATTGCCATGCGAGAGCCGATCGAGGCGTTCCTGTGCCAAGGACTTTACGAGCGAGCTACCTTGGACGACTCCTGGCAGCGCCTTCGTGCTCTAGCAGAGAGCTCCAAGGAGCTATCTGCCTCTCGAGCATCCAGTAGAGCAGGTCATCCAGCAGGAGGGGTTCTCTCGCTGCAAGAACCTAGTCCTACCGCCAGGAGTGCCTGAGGTGAGAGTAGTGGATACCCGTTTCTTCCAGTTAATGCCCTTTGTTGCCTTTGTTGCAAGAACCTCGTATCAGGAGCACCTGAGGTGAAGCGGTATCGGTTCCGTCTAGAGCAACTTCTTGCTCTTCGTCATGCCTTCGAGCAAGCAGCTAGAGCCGAGCTGGCATCAGCTCTAGCAGAAGAGAGGGAGAGAGAAGGTAACTACACCGCTGCTTTGGCATCATACAGGAGAGTACGGGAGATGCTGGCTGCTTCCAGTGATGTGGCTACCTTCTGCAAACAGGAGAGCTGGTTGTCCATGGCCGCAGCCAGCTTGTCCAATGCTCGGTCCAAGTTGGCTGTGGCAACAGAGCGGAGAGAGCAGGCACGCATTGCTTGGATGAGACGTTCTAGGGAGGTAGAGGCTTTGGAACGTCTCAAGGAGCGGTATCGCATCCGACATGAACAGGAAAGCATGAGACAAGAGGCAATCGAGGTGGATAGCATCGTGAGCGCTCGTTTCCGAGCTGAGGCCATCCAAGCTGCCGTAACATCAAGCGCAGGAGGCGAGGATGACTGATCCAGCAGCATCTCTCGTATCCACGGTACAGGCGCGTATTGCCGCTATCGACCAGGTATTTTCCTCCCTTGGCACTAGCCTTGGAGCGGCTGTCTTGAGCGGAGATTTCGAAGCGGTGCTTTCATCGGTTCAAGCGCTTGCTGAACCACTTTCCTCCCCTGATGCTTCTTCTGGCTCTAGTGGCTTTGGTGGCTCCAGTAACTCCGTCGGTGGAGAGGGGAACAGCTATGGATCGATCTCCGCTGATCCTATTGCTTACTTGCCCATTGGCGAGCTGGGAGCTGTGTCTCGGGGAGGTGGGAGCGCTTCATATGCATCGTCGTCTCCAGGGTATGGGTATGGGATCGGTAGTGCCGGAGGCGAAGTAGTACAGGGTGCTTCCGCTGCACAGCTTCTTTCTATGGGAGTCCCTGCCGATATGGTTTCCTTGTTCGAGAGCGCTGCACAATCCTATGGGATTCCTTCGCAACTCTTGGCTGCTGTGGCCAAGGCCGAGTCCGGATTCGATCCACAGGCGGTGTCCTCTGCTGGTGCTGAAGGTTTGATGCAAATAATGCCGTCCACCGCGGCGGGGTTGGGCATAGACCCATTCGATCCTGTCCAGGCAGTGTATGGTGCGGCACGTATTTTGGCTGGCAATATTGCAGAGTTCGGCTCTATACCCTTGGCGGTAGCTGCTTACAACGCTGGAGCTGGAGCGGTGCAGAGATATGGAGGAATTCCTCCATATCGTCAGACGGAGGAGTATGTGAAGACGGTGCTCTCCTACATGGCTCAGGCAAACAATTCTGTTGATTCTGTTGTCACCGACGAAGCCCTTGCTGGACAGGAGGGAGCTGGATATGTTGGGTAGTCCCCCGATCGTAGAGAGCGGCAACAGCGAACTGGCTGTTAGTTCCATTTCCGCTGGTTCCACTACGGATTTGCAAGCTCCTGATGCATCGAAGAACCCATTAGCACTCCAAAGTTTTTCTCACATGTTGAGCGAGGAGCAAGGCAAACCTTTTTCGTCATCTCCACCTAGGCTGGATGATCTGCAGTCTGGAAGCGGTCGCTCTAGTGAGCCTGCATCGACTTCCTCTGGCTCTGCTTCTGGGACTGCAAATTTCGATGGGTCCCCTGCTGGGACACCAGGCTCATCTTCTGCACATGGNTCCCCTGCTGGGACACCAGGCTCATCTTCTGCACATGGGTCCCCTGCTGGGACACCAGGCTCATCTTCGATCCAGGAACCCTCTTCTGTGCATGACAAGACAGGACAAGGGCCATATGCAGAAGATCCCGATACGGAGAGGAGCATTGTCACCTCTGCTGCAGGCAAGCTTGGGTCATCACTCAAGAACCGTTCAAAGAAGAGAGGTGCTGTTGCCTCCATGTCGAAGTCTACTAGTCGTTCACGAAGCAACAAGAATCATGTTTCGAGTACGGTCAAGGAGATTGGAATCCTACCTGTTGCAGAAGGACTGGATTCAGCCAGCTCAAAGTTTGGTAGAGCTGGTGCAGAAAAGCTTGATCCCCCTTCTTCTACTGGGAGTATCGAGTTGGGCTCTAGTGGACTGTCAAAAGTATCAGAGAGCAAGCATCCCCTTGATGCTGTAGATATCAAGGGTAGACCTTTGACCAACGAAGAGAATACCGAAGCAACTGGAGCTGCGATCTCCTTTACTGGGGAACATGGTTCGCAGACCTCCGTTGAGCATAACCAAGGTTCGAGTCGTCACCCCACCGAAGCCATCGATGAGATTCATGCGAGCAACCATAGAAGTACGCAAAGTTTGTTGACAGTAGATGGATCAAGTGTTGACTCCAAAGAAAGCGTGTACGAATCCGCTCACCTTGTCTCGTCTGAGCCATCTGGGGGAGCGAACAATCAAATAAGTTCTTCGCCCAATATAGCTTCGTTCAGCGCAACTGCAGTGCAGGCTCCCGGCAAGCCACCAGTAGAGTTGTCTCCATCTAGCCTGAATATCTCAGAGCAGGTGTTGAATGTCGTACAGCCATTGACGAGCACTCTACTTTCTGGTGAGAGCATACTATCTATCGACCTCTATCCTCCAGCTCTTGGCACCGTGCGAGCAGTAATCTCCTCCTTTGATGGTTCGGTGGTGGTGAAACTCTGGGCGGCAACGGAGCATGGCCATGCTCTTCTCTCGCAGGCTCTTCCGGATCTCCGAGAGCATTTGGGTGAAGGGGGCACCTTCTCCGTAAGCGTGGATCTCTCTGAGTTCGGGAGCGATCAGCCGGATGCTGGTGGTACCTCGAACCGTACCGCCAGAGATGTTGCGATCAAGGGCGCCTCCCTGTCCGCACAGAGGTCTGAGTTGTCTTCTGAACCTACGGTTCGGGTCGGTTCATCCTCGTCACACTTAGTCGATCTGTTGTTGTAAGGAGGCCCTTGTAGTGGAGGTTCATGAAAGGATGATTCGAGATGAGTGCGGAGAGAATCTAGCACAAGACGCACTTGAATGCTTCAGTTCGAACAGCAGGTGAAGAAGATAAGGGGGGAGCGGTAAGGGAGTGAGTACAGAGGGGAAACGATCATGACCAAGATGAAGACAGAGTGCCAAGAAAGGAGCGGGATATGACAGCCGTATCAGGGGTGTCCCCAACCAACAGCGGAGCGTCGACAACGAATTCTTCCAATTCCACGAACCCGTTGGCCTCACTGGCCAACTCCCAGGAGTTCTTGCAGCTCTTAGTGGCACAACTTAAATATCAAGATCCACTCGATCCTGTATCGGGTACTCAGTTCATCGCCCAAACTGCCGAGCTGAGCCAAGTAGAGATGCTTACCTCGTTGAGCAAGCAGGTTGGGGAGGAGCTTTCCGCCCAGCAGCTGGCCACGGCCGATGGTCTTGTTGGTAAGGAGGTCACTGCTACTACCTCTGACAACAAAACCATCTCCGGGACTGTTTCAAAGGTCAGTGTCTCCAACGGATCTACCCCGATGCTGGACATAGGCGGCACTCTTGTGCCGTTGAGTGGGGTAGAGGACGTGAGCTGATCGGAGAAACGAGCAAGGATCCTGAAGGCAAACGATAAGGAGGTATTTGAATGGATAGAGCATTGTTAGCAGCAGTATCAGGTATTGATGCCAACCAAACTTGGTTGGATAACATAGGTAACAACATTGCCAATGTAAACACGGTTGGTTTCAAGTCGGACAGCATCGACTTCGTAGACCTGTTAGCCCAGCAAATTGCAGGTGCAGCTGCGCCGCCAGGGGTTACCGTGGGAGCAGGGGTGAACCCTATATCGGTAGGATCGGGGGTACGAGTCGCCGGTATTACTCCCAATTTCTCCGAAGGATCATTGCAGCAGACCAATGTCCCTACCGATGTGGCCATTCAAGGCAACGGCTTTCTCATTGCTCTGCAAGGTGGCATCAACTACTATACGAGGGCAGGCAATCTGGTCCTCGATGCGAACGGCGACCTGGCTACTCCTACTGGAGGATTGATACAAGGTTGGCAGGCGGTTAATGGAGTTATAAACACTAACGCTCCCACTACAGCGGTTAACATACCCACGGGAACCGTGATCCCAGCTACAGCTACTACCGAGATCACCATGGGAGGTAATCTTCCTGCCAATCCAGGTAGTGGAGGTACGCAGCCACAGGCGGTGACCACTACCATCAATGCTTACGATTCATTAGGAGATCAGATACCCGTTACCTTTACATTCACTCCTGGTTCAACAGCAGGAGAATGGACGATCCAGGGAACGGTTCCTGGCGCAAGTAACAACTTATGGAGTACCTCACCTACGCTTCAGTTCAATACCTCGACCGGTCAGCTGGAGAGCATCAATGGAACTAACGTATCAACGACTGGCCCAACCGACCTGCCGGTTACAAATATGCCTTCCAACTACACCTTCCCGAAAGGAGATACCTGGAACATAGTCTTTCCGCAACCAGGGACTTCGGGAGCTATCACCCAGTTCGCAGGTCAGGATACAGCTGCGGCAGTCAGCCAGGATGGCAATGCCGGAGGTACCCTGCAGTCGTTCTCCATAGGCGCCGACGGGGTGATCACCGGTTCATTCTCCAACGGAGAGACCCAGTCCCTTGGACAAATTGCTCTGGCCAACTTTGCCAATCCTGGGGGGTTGGCCGAACAAGGAAACCTACTTTACCAGGCTACCCCCAACTCAGGCACACCTCTGGTAGGTACACCAGGTACGGGTGGAAGAGGGACCTTGATAGGCGGAAGCTTGGAAACCTCTAATGTCAATCTAGCCAAGCAACTAACCGATCTGATCATAGCCCAAGAGGCATATCAGGCCAATACCAAAGTGGTGAGCACCTCTGCAACCACCCTTCAATCTCTGGTGAATTTGCCTTGATCGAAGGGTGAGCCCTCTTTGGCTACTAGAGGTGGTCTCCACGATTTTCTCAAGACTCTCCGGGTAAATGCCGACAATTATTTCAGTGATTCCTCTGACGCGTCTTAACGGCGAGCGCTTAGCGCTCAATCCGGATTTGATTGAACGCGCCGAGGCCACACCTGATACGGTGATCACCTTGAGTGATGGAACCAAGTACATAGTCTCGGAGAGCTTGGAAGAGCTGATCAACAGGATTCGGGAGTATCGAGCTTCTGTGCTTGCCCTAGCTCAGAGAATGATAGCTGTGGATAGCACCTCCCAAGAGAAGGGAGTGTTGGGCTTGCGCCTTTTGCCAGGCGTTCCCGATCCAGGGGAAGGTGGTGAGTGATGATCTGGGACAAGGTAACCCCAAAGTTCATAGCAGGGGCATTGGCAGTTATATTGATCTCCTTGTTTCTGGACGGGAGCAATCCGGTCATCCTCATCAAGCCTGCACCTTTGATATTGGTGGTTGGCGGTACGATCTGTGCGTCTTTTGCTGGGATCATGCGCAAGGACAGCAAGACGGTCAGGGGGGTACTCCGTGCAGCATTCAAGAGTCCAGTTCGTGATCCCGCAGAGGATATATCGAAAATGGTTCATCTAGCCGAAGTGGCTCGTCGAGACGGCTTGCTAGCCCTGGAGGCAGCTGCTTCGGATGTGGATGACCCATTCTTCCGCAAGGGTATAGAGATGACCGTGGATGGCACTGATCCTGATGAGATACGTGAGATTTTAGAGGGTGAGATAGCTGCTTTGAAGGCGAGGCATCGAGCAGGGGCCAAGTTCTTCACTGATATGGGAGGGTTCTCACCCACTCTGGGCATACTAGGTACTGTTATCGGGCTGGTTCATGTCCTGGCCAATCTATCCACCCCCAAGGCACTTGGCCCTGCCATTTCCTCTGCATTCACCGCTACTCTCTGGGGCGTACTATTGGCCAACATCGTTTGGCTTCCCATAGCGAACAAGCTGAAGCGTGTGAGCGAACTGGAGGTGTATTCCAAAGAGCTGATCTTGGAGGGAATACTTGCCATCCAAGAGGGTAGCAGTCCACGCATGATCGAAGCGAAGCTGCAATCTTATATTCCTCCAAAGGAGCGAACGAACTTGCGGGAGAAGAAGTCAGCATGAGATGTGTCAGTTGGAGGACAGCAAGTGCTCGCCTTTGCTGTGACATTAACTACGTAGAAGAAGTCAGCATTAGATGTGTCAGTTCGAGGGGTGAACGGTAGGGCAAGATCGAAGTATGGATGGCGAGGACAAAAATGGCCAAGAGACGCAAGCATGAAGAGGAAGAAGCTGCAGAGGGTGGTTATGCAGGGATGGAGCGGTGGCTGCTCACTTATTCGGATATGATCACCCTCCTGTTAGCGCTGTTCATCATCTTGTTTTCCATGAGCTCGATCAGCTTGGCTAAGTTTGTCCAGTTCCGACAGGGTATAGTCAATGCTTTCAGTCATGTCATAGCACCTTCCACCAACGCGAGTGGAAGTGGATTGCTGAGGAACAACTCACTGGTCAATCATCCTGCAGCTACCAACCACACCCACTCAGCTACTACTCACCCGGTTACCCATAATGTGGTTCCTCCAGTCACTCAGGCGGCAGAGCCTGGACAGCAGCCGCTCTCCCAGATATCTAGTGCTCTGGAGAAAGCTCTTCAGGCTGCAGGACTCTCCTCCGATGTGCAGATGGTTCCGGAGAGGAGGGGAGTAGTAGTAAGGGTCCTTGCCGACAAAGTCTTCTATGCTGTCGACCATGCCAGCTTAGGTCCTGTGGGCAAACAGGTAGTTGGTGTGATGGCCACAGTGCTGAAGCAGGATACCAACAACATCGTTGTAGAAGGTTACACGGATAATCAACCTATATATGGTGGACCTTACAGCACCAACTGGGAACTTTCTGCAATGCGTGCAGTCAATGTGGTGCTGCAGCTGCGAGCTGATGGTATTAACGAGAACAGACTAGCTGCAACTGGCTATGGCAAGACCCATCCCATAGCCCCTAATGACACCCCTTCTGGTCAGCCTTACCCTCCTGGACAGGCAGAGAATAGGAGAATTGACGTAGTGATCCTTGCTCCGGGACAGACGAGGTTGTAGCGATGTCCATTCCTCCTTCAACTTTGAAGTTGAACTTGAAGGGTACTACTGCTCAGGCAGGTACTTCCTCTTCTGCTCCCCCTGAAACTCCTCCGCCAGCCAAGAAGAGCAAGAAGAAGATCCTTATCCTTGTTGGACTCGTTGTCGTCCTATTGGCAGCCGCTGCAGTCCTGCTCGGACCGAAGCTGTTGCACAAGTCGAAGCCTAACCCGGCAGATGTTCCCCTGGGGAAGATCTTCTCCTTGCCTCAGGTCACTACTAACTTGGCCGATGGTGATCTAGTTCAAGTTACCGTTGCCTTGCAGTTGACCAAGGCAGCAGATATAACCAAAGTTGAGGCAGACGAGCCTCGCTTCTCGAATGCAATAATAAGTGTCTTCGGTTCCATGAGGTTCTCTCAGCTACTCAACTCTGCAGGTAAGACCCAGGCACAGGCGGCTATTCTCTCCGATGTACAGGAGATCCTGGGTGACAACGGTGGCTTGCCCCAAGTGGTAGCGGTATATTTCACTACGTTTACCATGCAGCAGTGAACTTGCCCCAAAAAGCTCAACTACTAGCTTGAATATGCCGATATATGCCAAGTGAGTATGGTAGGGAGTACTACAGAGCCTGTCGCTAAGCAAGTCAAGCATGTGCGACTCTACGACTTTCGCCAGCCTGACACCTTGGACCGAAGCCAGATCAAGGCACTTCATCTGTTCTTCGATGTACTAGCCCATCGTATTGCCAGCACCTTGATGGGCAGCTTAGGAGTGGCAGTTCATGTGCTCTTGGATGACCTGCAGCAGATCAGCTGGGAGGAGTATGGGAAAAGCCTACCGGAGCCAGCTTGCCTGGTTAGTACCGGACTGCTCCCCTTGCCCGGGAAGGCCATTCTTCATCTACCCATCTCTTTGGCCATGACTATAGTGGACCTTCGGTTGGGCGGGAACGGGACAGGAGAGTTTCCCGATCGGGCACTGACCGAGATCGAGTCAAGAGTAGTCCAGTTGGTTGCAGAGGATATCTTTGCCGAGTTCCCTCCCGTGTTCGCTCCACTCATGCCTTTGCGTCCAGCATCTGCTCTGCTGGTCTCTAGCATCGAGTTCCTTCAGACGATGCGACCCACTGAGATGTGCCTGCTGGTAAATATGAACTGTCGCCTTGGAGAAGGTGATCAGGTTTCTTTCTCCTTCTGCCTACCTCACACCACGATCAGGCCGCTTGTGGAGGCTGCGGTGAAAGCCGAGTCCCCATCTGGGGAAGTGGACAAGGAGTCCTCTGCCCCGCTAGTGGCCGAAAGGCTCGAAGAGGTTCCTGTAGAGGTAAGTGTTTGCTTTCCACCGGTTACCCTCACCTCCGCGGAGGTGCTGGGTCTAGTTCCTGGAGATATCATCTGGCTCCATTACGATCAGGAGAAGCCCTTGTCGATGATAGTAGGGGGACATGAATATTTGAAGGTGTTTCCTTCGTCCGTGGGTAAGCGCTTAGCCTGCGTCATAGCAGATGAAAAGGAGGTTCCATAGGTGGATGACACCGAGAACGTAGAGCTGCAACATCAGGGACAAGGTCAAGATGCAAATGTGACCCAGCTGTCCAGCTCATCCCCTCCTGATACTGGTAGTAGTAGTGAACCAGCTATCCCTATTGGACAGCTAGGAGGTAAGCAGTTTACTGGAGAAGAACACCTGAGTGCTGTTCCTGGGCCTGCTACTAGATCGGTTGGTCAACAGCCGTTTAACCCTGGTTCAACTGGAAATGGGGTGCGCCCCCTGCACATCTTGAACGGCGTGGAGATGACAGTATCTGTAGAACTGGGAAGAACGAGGATGTTAGTGAAGGATCTGCTTTCTCTTGGACCCGGTTCTCTGGTGGAACTAGACAGGCCCACCGGATCGCCAGTTGACATCCTCGTCAATGGGACTTTGCTCGCCCATGGCGAGGTGGTGGTGGTGGATGACGAGTTTGGAGTGCGAGTTACCGATGTAGTTGGTTCCAGTGAGCATGAAGAACAGAGCCTCTCAGGTCTTGGAGAGTCAAGGTCGTGAGGTATGAGTAGGTTCAAGATCTCTCCAGCATCGTCGTCAGCTCTCGGCCAATGGTGAGGCGACAGAGGTGAGTGGCTCCTTCTTCGATTTATTTTTGCACTTGATAGTCGCGCTTGGCGTTGTATTAGGGAGCATCTGGTTGCTAGCCAGAGTGTTGCGTTTCAAAGCTAGGGGAGGAGCATTTGCTCTGAGGAGGTTATCCAAACTCACTGTTGTGGAGCGCCGCAACTTGGCCAAAGGGGCGTCAGTTGCACTAGTGCGCGTCGGGGACAAGTTGGTATTGCTGGGGATCACCAGTCATTCGGTGAGCATGCTTTCCGAAATGGAGTCTATAGAGGCAGAAGATGGCGTAGATCCTGAAGAGGTGGCCTCTCCGCTACTCTCACTGGGTGGGAGGTCCGGTGAGTGGGGGGCGTTGGGCAGGGAGTTAACCCTAGGCCATCTAGGAAGGTGGCAGCAGGGGAGAGAAGATAGTACGGGTGGCCAATGGAGGGCTGTCCAGAGCGAGGGTGTGGTCCCTCTCAAGGCATGGATGTCGACCAAGCTCGAACAGTTGAGGGAGCTGACCGTTCGACACTCGTGATCTATCTGGATTTGGTCTGGGTTCAGATTGGACATGAAAGTTGAGCGGGTGAGGTTAAGGAGCGTTCATGCATATATATTTACATTTCTTAGCGGCAACGCCTTCGATCTCTATCAACTTGGGCAAGAGCCTTGCGCGGCCCTCGGAAAGTATACTTATCATTTTAGCTCTGACCATTCTCGCCGTAGCTCCGGCTGCTCTGGTCATGCTGACCAGCTTTCCTCGGATTGTAGTGGTGCTTGCTTTCGTACGGAATGCCCTAGGTCTTCAGACCGTTCCACCTAACCAAGTCTTGGCTGGACTGGCCTTGTTCCTCAGTTTGTTAGTGATGGGTCCGACTTTGTCCAAGATGAACACAGTGGCGTTACAGCCGTATCTTCATGGAAAGCTCGATGCCACCCAGGCCTATAGGGCAGCAGAGAAGCCCTTGGATACGTGGATGTTGGATCAGACAAGGACTAGCGATCTGGTGATGTTCGAGAACGAGGCGCATGTTCATCCAGCAAAGCCTTCTGCAGCTCCAATGGATGTTGTCATACCAGCCTTCATCCTCTCTGAACTAGAGAGCGCCTTCATCATCGGCTTCGTCCTCTTCGTTCCCTTCATGATCATAGACTTGGTGGTAAGCGCGACTTTGATGTCCATGGGTATAGTTATGCTTCCCCCTACACTAGTTTCGCTTCCCTTCAAGATACTTCTCTTTGTGATGGTCGATGGATGGGCTTTGGTGGTGCATTCATTGCTGGGGAGCTTCAGGTGACAGAACAAACCGTTATCCATCTGGCAGTTCAAGCTATGATGGTGGTCATCAAGTTGGCAGGGCCAATACTGGTGGTTAGCTTGGTAGTTGGCTTGGTCATCTCTCTCTTTCAATCAGCTACGCAGATCAACGACTATACCTTTACCTTCGTACCCAAGCTAGCAGCGGTAGCTCTGGTGCTCTTGGTCACCGGTCATTTCATGTTGGTTACCCTTACTACTTTCACCCAGGGCTTATTCACTCAGATACCCCACTTATTAGGTGGTTGATGGTCATGAGCATCAACGTTGATGGAGGAACTCTGATTGCCTTCTTGCTTGGCCTTGCTCGTGCTGGAGCATGGATAGCCATAGTACCTCCTTTCTCCATCAAAGGAACCATACCAATGATGGTCAAGGTGGGTTTTGCTGCCGTGCTGTCCTTTTCTGCGCTTCCTGCCATTACCGCTTGGCCTCTGCCTCAGTCCACACCTGCACTAATTGGTGCAGTAGCTTCCCAAGTAGCCACTGGGGTAATTCTCGGACTGGTGGTCAGAGTCCTGTTCTCCTCCTTTACAGCCACAGGAAGCATGGCTGACATGTTTGGTGGGATAATACTTCCTCCATCGATAGATCCATTGACTGCTGAGCAGGTACCCATCTTGGGGCAGTTTTACGAGCAGGTAGCCTATGTCCTATTGTTCGTAACCGGAGGTGAGCTCCTGATAGTTCGTGGCTTCCTCCTCTCCTTTCAATCAGTGGGAATTACCCTGGCATCCTTCCCAGTGCTGGCGAGGGTGCTGACCCAGGATGTAGTGACCTTCTTCTTGGCAGCACTGGAGATGGGAGCACCTTTGCTCATAGTGCTCTTCGCTACTCAAGTGGTCTTGGGCATGCTAGCCAAGGCAGCTCCTCAAATGAATGTTTTCTGGCTTGGTTTTCCCTTGCAGGTGATGATGGCTTTAATTCTAGTGGCACTATCCATTCGGGTCCTGCCCAGCTTCGTAGATCGTCTGGTCATTCGAGCAGTGACGGATATGGTGGGCATAGCAACAGGGAGGTAGCAGATACTCTATGGCAGATAACAGCCAGAAGACTGAACCACCCACTCCAAAGCGCCGCAAGGATGCTCGGAGAAAAGGGCAGGTAGCCCGTTCGCAAGAGTTAGGAGCATTTTTTGGGTTGTTGGTAGCTACCATGTTGTTGCCTGCTTTCTTCAACGCAGCAGCCAGTCGTTTGGAAATCTTGACAGCACAGGCTTTCGGTATAGTTCAACGCCCTTCCGTAGGGGCTGCAGTTGCCCTTCTTCGCCAAGGTATGCTGGATGTGGCTGCTCTTGCCCTTCCTCTTGCGGGGGCGTTGATGGCTATTGGCTTGATCTTGGCCGTTGCCCAGGTACGTATAGCCTTTTCTCCCTCTGCTATGCTGCCTCAGTTCTCCAGACTCAATCCTTTGGCAGGAATAAAGAAGATATTTGCCCTATCCGGGCTCTGGCAGTTGCTCAAACAAAGCATAAAACTGCTTTTAGTGGGGGTACTTGCTTTTTTCGCCTTGAAATCCATGATTCATACGCTGATTGGCAGTAGGCCAGTGGCACTCCTACCTTTGTTGGATTACGCTGGATCTGCGATAATGAGTTTTCTTCGCGACATGGCCCTAGCTGCTTTGGTGCTTGCTTTCGCAGACTACCTGTACCAACGCCATCAGCTCTCCAAAAGTTTGCGAATGACTAAGCATGAGGTGAAAGAGGAGAATCGCCAGCACGACCTCCCGCCTGAGGTGAAACGAGCACTTCGCAGGAGGCAGTACAGGCTCTCACGGATGAGGATGATGGCTGAGGTGGCCAGGGCCTCTGTTGTGGTCACTAACCCAACCCACTTGGCAGTAGCCATTACCTACGAGAAAGATCACGGTCGAGCTCCAACGGTAGTCGCCAAGGGAGAAGGCAACTTGGCCTTTAAGATCCGAGAGGAGGCGAGCAAGCACGGTGTTCCTATCGTGGAGGATCCTCCTCTGGCCAGAGCCGTATACTCCGCTTGCGACTTGGGTCAGGAGATACCTAGAGAGCTATATCTGGCCGTAGCCAGACTGCTAGCCTTTGTCTACGCTCTTTCTCCATTGGCGAGGTCCACAGTTCCTGTGCATCGTAGACCCATTTCATCCATGGTGGCATGATGAGATGCAGTTCCAGTCGACGAGGCGTGAAGATAGATGAAGAAGAAATGCAGGGCAAGAGAGCAAGATCAGTATAAAGAAATTGCCGGATGGTTCCATCAGCTGATATCCAAACAGGCGTTTATCAGTAGCGGATATTTCTCGGTATGCATGGAGTGCAATGACGGATAATGGTGCCAATCAGCTAGTAGGTTGTAGAGTTCAGCTCGGCATCTTGGAAGACAGTTCAGTCGAACCAATAGTGGCCACTGTCGTAGATTTGGAGAGTCGAGCGATCAGGGTGGAAACTGACGACGAACGTATTCTTGCTTTGGACGGTCATAAACTCCCCTCCACCTTTTTCACACAGGCAGGGCTACTAGAAACACCCGTACGGGTTACTATACTGCTCAAGCAGCGACGGCCTATCCTTTTGGCGCTCTTGCCAGAGGGGGAATCCTCCAGGTTGGAACGGAGGGAATGGTTGAGGGTGCCAGCAAAGGTTACTATAAGGTTCGCTCTTCCAGACGGAACCAAGATAACTGTTCCTACACTCAATCTCTCTGCCGGGGGAGCACTTCTCTCCGAGTCGAAGGGCCTCGAAACTGGAATGGAATTGCAAGCAGAGGTGGATCTCGGCCAAGAGCAGCTATTGCTCGATACAAGAGTTGTATCGGTTGCCAATGATGGTAAAGCAAGGATCGCTTTTATCAATTTGACCGAGGCAGCAAGAAAGAGGTTGTTGAAGTTCGTATTCGATACGGAGATGGCCGCTATAAGAGAGTCGAACAAAGGCAGGCCATTGTTGCGTTGAGTGAATTCGATAGGCTGCACTCTCTTGTGCTGCTTGGCTCAGGATCTTGGCATCCCCCCATGGCTGAAGTCTGGGGGCGTGCGGGCGTGATCTTCGGTCATGATGGCCAATCCAGGCGTTGAACCACACGCGACCGCAATCCCCGTCCGTAAGGGCGGGGTCAAGGTCGCTAATTACGAGGCGATACGGAAA